>NZ_JBEYUY010000005.1:0-472906 GCF_040643775.1 Streptomyces sp. NPDC047081
AGCACCGTGAGGTGTGGAGGTGACCGGTACTAATAGGCCGAGGGCTTGTCCTCAGTTGCTCGCGTCCACTGTGTTAGTTCTGAGGCAACGACCGTGTGTTTTCCGGTCTAACTTCATAGTGTTTCGGTGGTTATAGCGTGAGGGAAACGCCCGGTTACATTCCGAACCCGGAAGCTAAGCCTTACAGCGCCGATGGTACTGCAGGGGGGACCCTGTGGGAGAGTAGGACGCCGCCGAACTCCTTTTAGAGCTCTGGCTCTTGGGCATACAAGCCCAAGAGCCAGAGCTTTTTTGCGTTGAGGTAAGGTCAGGGGGCATCGTTGGCTCGTTTCCCACAGGAGGCCCCCGGGTGGAGGTCCAGGAGACCCGCGTCCAGACGGACCGGGTCCTCACCATCCCCAACATCCTCAGCATGGCGCGTCTCGTCGGCGTACCGATCTTCCTGTGGCTGATTCTCAGGCCCGAGTTCGGGGGGCCCAAGAGTGACGGCTGGGCGCTGCTGGTGTTGGCTCTGAGCGGGATCAGCGACTACCTGGACGGCAAGCTCGCGCGTCGGTGGAACCAGATCAGCAGCCTCGGCCGGCTTCTCGATCCCGCGGCCGACCGGCTCTACATTCTCTCGACTTTGGTCGGTCTCACCTGGCGCGAGATTCTGCCAATCTGGTTGACCGCTGTACTTCTGGCGCGGGAGCTGGTCCTGCTGGTGATGGTGGGCATCCTCAGACGGCACGGCTATCCGCCGCCGCAGGTGAACTTCCTGGGGAAGGCGGCCACCTTCAACCTGATGTATGCCTTCCCGTTGCTCCTGCTCAGTGACGGAACTGGATGGATCTCGTCACTCGCTGCTATTTTCGGATGGGCGTTCGCAGGTTGGGGTACAACGCTGTACTGGTGGGCAGGAGTCCTCTACGTGGTACAAGTCCGCCGCCTGGTCCGTGCGGACGCCATGGCCGACTGAACTCGTCGATTGCCCGGCCGTTGTGGCTCGATGGCTTCCGGCGGAAAAGTGCGGGACAATCTGGACGGGTGAAGTCGGCTAGACCGTCGTCTCTTTGAGGAGGACGCTTCCGACATGAAGGCCGTCGTGATGGCCGGAGGTGAAGGCACACGCCTTCGCCCCATGACCTCAAGCATGCCCAAGCCGCTCCTGCCTGTGGCCAACCGCCCGATCATGGAGCATGTGCTGAGGCTGCTCAAAAGGCATGGGCTGAACGAGACCGTCGTAACTGTCCAGTTCCTGGCCTCATTGGTCAAGAACTACTTCGGCGACGGCGAAGAGCTCGGAATGGAGCTCTCCTATGCCAACGAGGAGAAGCCACTCGGTACCGCCGGAAGCGTCAAGAACGCCGAAGAGGCGTTGAAGGACGATGCTTTCCTCGTCATCTCCGGCGATGCGCTGACCGACTTCGACCTCACCGAGCTCATCAATTTCCACAAGGAAAAGGGTGCGCTCGTCACCGTCTGTCTGACCCGTGTGCCCAATCCGCTGGAATTCGGCATCACGATCGTCGACGAAGAGGGCAAGGTCGAACGTTTCCTGGAGAAGCCGACCTGGGGGCAGGTCTTCTCCGACACCGTGAACACGGGCATCTATGTCATGGAGCCCGAGGTCTTCGACTATGTCGAGGCCGATGTGCCCGTCGACTGGTCGGGCGATGTCTTTCCGCAGCTGATGAAGGAAGGCAAGCCGATCTACGGCTATGTCGCCGAGGGCTACTGGGAGGACGTAGGCACGCACGAGAGCTATGTGAAGGCGCAGGCCGACGTCCTGGAGGGCAAGGTCGACGTCGAGCTCGACGGCTTCGAGATCTCACCGGGTGTGTGGGTGGCGGAAGGTGCCGAGGTGCATCCCGATGCCGTTCTGCGCGGGCCGCTCTACATCGGCGACTACGCCAAGGTCGAGGCCGGTGCGGAAATCCGTGAGCACACCGTCGTGGGTTCGAACGTCGTCGTGAAGAGCGGTGCTTTTCTGCACAAGGCCGTCGTCCACGACAACGTGTACGTCGGGCAGCACAGCAATCTTCGTGGCTGTGTCGTCGGAAAGAACACCGACATCATGCGTGCCGCACGGATCGAGGACGGTGCGGTCATCGGTGACGAGTGCCTGATCGGTGAAGAATCGATCGTTCAGGGCAATGTGCGGGTCTATCCGTTCAAGACCATCGAAGCCGGTGCCTTCGTCAACACCTCGGTCATCTGGGAGTCGAGGGGACAGGCCCATCTCTTCGGTGCCCGTGGGGTGTCCGGCATCCTGAACGTGGAGATCACGCCAGAGCTCGCTGTGCGCCTCGCCGGCGCCTATGCGACGACGCTCAAGAAGGGCTCCACCGTCACCACGGCCCGCGACCACTCCCGTGGTGCGCGTGCCCTCAAGCGGGCGGTGATCTCCGCGCTGCAGGCCAGCGCCATCGACGTACGAGATCTGGAGAACGTACCGCTGCCGGTGGCCCGGCAGCAGACCGCGCGGGGCAGTGCCGGCGGGATCATGATCCGGACCACGCTCGGGGTGCCGGACTCCGTGGACATCATGTTCTTCGACGGGCAGGGCGCCGATCTGTCGCAGGGTAGCCAGCGGAAGCTGGACCGGGTTTTCGCGCGGCAGGAGTATCGGCGGGCGTTCCCGGGTGAGATCGGGGATCTGCACTTCCCGGCCAGTGTCTTCGACTCGTACACCGGATCGCTGCTGCGCAATGTCGACACGACCGGGATCGCCGAGTCCGGGCTGAAGGTCGTCGTCGACGCGTCGAACGGCAGTGCGGGGCTCGTGCTGCCCAGTCTGCTCGGCAAGTTGGGGGTGGACTCGCTGACCATCAACCCGGGGCTCGACGAGTCGCGGCCCACCGAGACCAGCGACGTACGGCGGTCGGGGCTGGTTCGGCTCGGTGAGATCGTCGCGTCCTCTCGTGCCGCCTTCGGGGTGCGGTTCGACCCCGTCGGCGAGCGGCTGTCGCTGGTCGACGAGAAGGGGCGGATCGTCGAGGACGACCGGGCGCTGCTCGTGATGCTCGACCTGGTGGCGGCGGAGCGGCGCAGCGGCCGTGTGGCGCTTCCGGTGACCACGACCCGTATCGCCGAGCAGGTGGCGGCGTACCACGGGACACAGGTCGAGTGGACGACGACCTCGCCCGACGATCTGACCCGCGTCGGACGTGACGAGTCGACCATCTTCGGCGGCGACGGCAAGGGCGGCTTCATCGTCCCGGAGTTCAGCAGTGTCTTCGACGGTACGGCGGCCTTCGTACGGCTGATCGGGCTGGTGGCGCGGACGCAGCTCACGCTCAGCCAGATCGACGCGCGGATTCCGCGTGCGCACGTCCTGAAGCGGGATCTGGCGACTCCCTGGGCCGTCAAGGGACTCGTGATGCGCCGGGTCGTCGAGGCGGCCGGAGACCGCTTCGTGGACACCACCGACGGCGTGCGGGTGGTGGAGACCGACGGGCGCTGGGTGATGGTGCTGCCCGACCCCGCGGAGGCGGTCACCCATCTGTGGGCGGAGGGGCCGGACGACGCCTCCGCGCAGGCCCTGCTCGACGAGTGGTCGGCGGTCGTGGACAGCGCCGGGCGCTGAGAGACGCAGCACGCGCGCGTGCCGGACAGGTGTCCTCAAGGGGGCCTGTCCGGCACGCCGGTGGGGCCATTCGGAGGTAGTAGTCGCGACGTGCGACGATGTGCGGCATGCCGCAGCAGCCCCCCGTTCGGAGCACACCCGCGCGACCCTCGCGTCCGGACGCATCCATGTCGCTGCTCACCAACGTCATGGATCACAGCCTCGACGACGGATACGCCGAGGCCGCCGCCCGCAAGAAGGCGGACGGCGCCGGCGGCATGCCGAAGACCCTCCGGGCGAAGCTGGGACTGGCCGCCGGGCTCGTGCTCGCCGCCCTGGTGGTGACCGTCGGAGCGGCACAGGCGCGCGTGGCGGCTCCCGTCGTAGCCAAGGAGCGCCAGGAGCTGATCGACCGCATCGACCGGGAGACGGCCGCGGCGGACAAGCTGGAGGGCTCCGTCGACAAGCTGCGCGACGACGTGAGCGCCAGCCAGCGCGAAGCCCTCAAGAAGAGCGGCAGCGGGGACCAGAGTGAGCTCGTGGGCGTTCTGTCGGGCGCCGTCGAAGTGCACGGGCCGGGCGTGAAACTGGTCGTGAACGACGCCAAGGAAGCGACCAGCGGCGGCAACGGCAACCCGCGCGAGACCACCGACTTCTCCGACACCGGCCGCGTCCGCGACCGCGACATGCAGCGTGTGGTGAACGGGCTGTGGGAGTCGGGTGCCGAGGCCATCTCCATCAACGGGCAGCGGCTGACGGCACTGTCGGCGATCAGGGCCGCGGGTGACGCGATACTGGTCGACAACAAGCCACTGGTTCCGCCCTATACGGTGCTCGCCGTGGGCAACGGCAAGCAGTTGAGCACCAGGTTCCAGAACAGCGCCGACGGGCTCTATCTGCACGCGCTGCAGGAGAACTACGGCATCCGGACGGGCATTTCCGTCGAGGACGACCTCCGGTTGCCCGCAGCACCGAGTGTGATCGTACGCACAGCACAGCCGAGCACCGAGAAAACTGAGAAGGGCACATCGTGATCGCCGTACTGGGCCTCGTCGTGGGAGTCGTGGCCGGACTGTTGGTCCGGCCTGAGGTTCCGGCGGTCGTCGAGCCTTATCTGCCGATCGCCGTCGTCGCGGCGCTGGACGCCGTCTTCGGCGGTCTGCGGGCCATGCTCGACGGCATCTTCGACGACAAGGTCTTCGTGGTGTCGTTCCTGTCCAACGTGGTCGTCGCCGCGCTGATCGTGTTCCTGGGCGACAAGTTGGGCGTGGGCGCGCAGCTGTCCACCGGTGTCGTCGTCGTACTCGGTATCCGCATCTTCTCGAACGCCGCCGCGATCCGCCGGCACGTGTTCCGGGCGTGAGGCCGATGAGCGACAAGGAAGAGACGCCCGACAACAGGCTGCGCAAGGAACTGCCCGAAGAAGTGCCCGCGGAGACCTCCGAGGGTGAGGCGGAGGCTCCCGAGGAGAAGCAGCCCGAGCTGACCGGCCGGCAGCGGCTGGCCAAGGGCCTGTGGCCGCCGCGCGTCACCCGGGCCCAACTCATCGTCGCGGTGCTGCTGTTCGGCCTCGGCTTCGGGCTGGCCGTCCAGGTGGCCTCGAACAGCGACAGCGACAGTGCCCTGCGCGGTGCGCGTCAGGAAGATCTTGTTCGCATCCTCGATGAACTCGACGACCGTACGCAGCGTCTTGAGGACGAGAAGCAGGGACTGGAGAAGCAGCGCGACGAGCTGGAGAACAGCTCCGACCAGGCAGAGGAGGCCCGCAAGCAGACGGTCGAGAAGGAGAAGCAACTCGGCATTCTGGCGGGCACGGTGGCCGCGCAGGGGCCCGGCATCACGATGACGATCGACGACACGAAGGGGACGGTCGAGGCGGACATGCTGCTCGACACGATCCAGGAGTTGCGCGCGGCCGGGGCTGAGGCGATCCAGGTGAACGACGTCCGTGTGGTGGCCGGCACCTACCTCACGGACTCGGGCAAGAGCGTGAGCGTCGACGGGAACAAGATCAACGCTCCCTATCGTTTCGAGGTCATCGGCAAGCCCGAGGACCTCGAACCGGCGCTCAACATCCCTGGAGGCGTGGTGCAGACTCTCGAGAAGGAGCAGGCCACGGTCACCGTGGAGCGATCGAGCAAGATCGTCGTGGACGCCTTGCGAGCGGCGAAGCAGCCTGACTACGCTCGGTCGTCCTCCCAGTGAACCGGCGGTGCATGGGGGACGTCCGGCAGGGGCATGAGGTTGCGGGGGGTCGGCGCACCGAATGGGTGGTGCGTGGTGGAAACTGTCTGGTGGTTACGGACGTTGTGAGGATGTCCGGGTCGGCCGGCGTATTGAGTCAGGGTTCGTCCTGCCCCACGGGCGGGTCTGTTTCGGTCAAGGGGAATCGCCCGTGAAGTTGTTTCAGAGGTTGTTCGGCAAGAGCGCGCGAGAGGGCAGCGACAGCAACGCGACCGCTCGCCATCGCGCACAGCCAGACGCAGAGGGTCAGCGACCCCTGTTCCGCGATCAGGTCGCTGGTCCGGGCGGTGACATTTCCGGAGGTCAGGGCGCGCCGTCTGTTGACCCTGCGCAGTCCGGCGGCATAGGTTTCGGGCAACCGTCAACCTCAAGTACGGGTGGAGGGTTTTCCCCTATGTCGGCCCTGGTGTGTACGAGGTGCGGTAACCGCAACGCGGAGAACAGCCGCTTCTGCTCGAACTGCGGCGCTCCGTTGCGGCCCGGGGCCACCCCCGAGCGACCGTCCGAGACCACGTCCACGATCTCCATTTCCGGCCTCGAGGCGTACGATGCCGAGGCCACTGGCCAGACCCAGCTGCCGGCCCTCTCTCCCGAGGCGCAGGCGGCCGTGGACGCGCTGCCGATGGGTTCCGCGCTTCTGGTGGTCCGCCGCGGACCGAACTCGGGCAGCCGCTTCCTGCTGGACGGCGACCTGACCACGGCCGGGCGCCACCCGCAGAGCGACATCTTCCTCGACGATGTGACGGTCTCGCGTCGGCACGTGGAGTTCCGCCGCGGCGCGGACGGCTCGTTCACGGTGGCCGACGTGGGCAGCCTCAACGGCACGTACGTCAACCGCGAGCGGATCGACCAGGTCGGCCTGAACAACGGCGACGAGGTGCAGATCGGCAAGTACCGGCTGGTGTTCTACGCGAGCCAGCGCGGCTACTGAGCCGCCCCGGCCCGGTCCGGGGAATCCCCAGGGAAGGTCCATGCTTCAAACACCGAGCGGTGGTGCCGGCCACGGCACCGCCGCCACGGACAGTGGGCTGATGAGCATCGGCACGGTGCTGAACGTGCTGCGCGACGAGTTCCCCGAAGTGACCATCTCCAAGATCCGGTTCCTGGAGTCGGAAGGGTTGATCGAGCCGCAGCGGACCCCGTCGGGGTACCGGAAATTCACCGCAGGGGACGTCGAGCGCCTCGGTCACGTGCTGAGAATGCAGCGGGACCACTATCTGCCCCTCAAGGTGATCCGCGAGCACCTGGACGCCATGGAGCGCGGTGAGGCGGTCCCCTTGCCCACCGTGGGCCGTCAGCGGGACGGTGAGGCCGTCCTGGAGGTCTCCGAGGGGCCCACCGCCGCCCGGATCGGGCGGGCCGAGCTGCTCGCCGCGGCCGACATCGGCGACGAGGAGCTCCAGGAGTGGGAGTCGTACGGGCTCCTCGCACCGCTGCCCGACGGTGCCTACGACGCCGAGGCGGTCACCGTGGCCTCGCTCGTCGTGGAACTCGGGCGGTTCGGGATCGAGCCGCGCCACCTTCGGGTGATGAAGGCGGCCGCGGACCGTGAGGCCGGCCTCGTGGACCAGGTGGTGGCGCCGCTCAAGCGCCACCGCAATCCGCAGACCAGGGCGCACGCCGAGGCCCGTACGAAGGAACTGGCGGCGCTCACGGTGCGGCTGCACGCGGCCCTCGTGCAGACCGCGCTCGGCGTGCGCCTGCCCTGAGCCGGGCGGGTGCGCGAAGGCCGGATAGACCCCCCGTTCTCTGCCCGACTACCCAAACGTCCCGGGCACGTCCTAGGGTTGCTGTGTGAACGAGCTCGATGTCGTAGGTGTCCGGGTCGAAATGCCCTCCAACCAACCGATCGTGCTCCTGCGTGAAGTGGGAGGCGACCGCTACCTCCCCATCTGGATCGGGCCCGGGGAGGCGACGGCGATCGCCTTCGCCCAGCAGGGCATGGCCCCCGCACGACCGCTGACCCACGACCTGTTCAAGGACGTGCTGGAGGCCGTCGGCCAGGAGCTCACCGAAGTGCGCATCACGGACCTGCGTGAGGGCGTCTTCTACGCGGAACTGGTCTTCGCCAGCGGAGTCGAGGTGAGCGCCCGTCCGTCCGACGCCATAGCGCTGGCCCTGCGCACCGGCACGCCGATCTACGGCAGCGACGGCGTGCTCGACGACGCGGGCATCGCGATCCCCGACGAGCAGGAGGACGAGGTGGAGAAGTTCCGCGAGTTCCTCGACCAGATCTCGCCCGAGGACTTCGGCACCAGCAGCCAGTGAGACGCGGCCGATCCGGCGGACCAGCCGTCCGTGACGGGTCGGCCATGTCCGGTCACCACTGAAATGCTGGCATTTGCCACCGGCGCGTGAGAGAGTCCTGCGGCCCGTCCCGAGCGCATTCGGCTAGCCTTTCCCCGCGGTGGGGTACGGGAAACCACTCCTAGGGTGATTATCACTCGGCGTGCCGAGTGTGGCGGTCGTTGACGCACCCCTGGTGGCTGCCTACCGTCGAGGAGGCAGGTCAAGGACGGAGGTCGGCGTGAGAAGCAGCGGCGACGGTACGGCTGGGGGTGCCCCCGGACGCAGTCTGGGGGAGAGCGGCCCGTATCCGCTTCACAGCAGCGCGGCCGATCACGCTCCGCAGCGACCGGCGGCCGTGCCGAGCAGCGGAGGGGCGACGTCCATGGCGTCCGAGCAGATCGGCTATCGCGGGCCGACGGCATGTGCCGCCGCCGGCATCACCTACCGGCAACTGGACTACTGGGCGCGCACCGGGCTCGTCGAGCCGAGCGTGCGGCCCGCCTACGGGTCGGGGACGCAGCGGCTGTACAGCTTCCGGGACGTCGTCGTCCTGAAGATCGTCAAGCGGTTCCTGGACACGGGCGTGTCGTTGCAGAACATCCGGACCGCGGTGCAGCATCTGCGTGAGCGGGGCTTCCGGGACCTGGAGCGCATGACGCTGATGAGCGACGGCGCCACGGTCTACGAGTGCACCTCGCCCGACGAGGTCCACGCGCTCCTCCAGGGCGGCCAGGGCGTCTTCGGGATCGCCGTCGGCGTGGTGTGGCGGGACGTCGAGAGCGCGCTGTCGCAGCTGCACGGCGAGCGCATCGACACCGGCGAGACCCTGATCGGACAGAACCCCGCGGACGAGCTGGCGCGGCGGCGCAACAGGGCCGTCTGAGCGCACGCGAGCGCTGGTGAGGGCCGGAGGCCCCGGACGGTCGTTCGGGGCCATTGTCAGTGGCGTAGGGCAGCATCGGATATGTGAGAAACGCGCCCACGATCCTGCATCTCGACATGGATGCCTTCTACGCCTCGGCGGAGCAGGCGTCCAAGCCGAGTCTGCGCGGGAAGGCCGTCATCGTGGGCGGGCTGGGGCCGCGTGGGGTGGTGGCCACGGCCTCGTACGAGGCACGGGTTTTCGGGGTGCGGTCCGCGATGCCGATGGCCCAGGCGCGGCGGCTGGCGCCTAACGCCGCGTATCTCGTGCCGCGCTTCGGGTTCTACCGGGCGATCAGCGAGCAGGTGATGGGGCTGCTCCACGCGTTGTCGCCGCTGGTGGAGCCGCTCAGCCTGGACGAGGCGTTCGTGGATCTGGAGGCCGGGGAGGCGGCCTGGGACGAGGCGTCGGCGCGGCTGGTGGGAGAGAAGCTGCGGGCCGACATACGGGCGGGTACGGGGCTCACCGGGTCCGTGGGGCTCGCCGCGTCCAAGATGCTCGCGAAGATCGCGTCCGAGGAGGCGAAGCCGGACGGGCTGGTGCTGATCGAGCCGGGGACCGAGCGGGCCATGCTGGGACCGATGCCGGTGCGGATCCTGCCGGGGGTGGGGCCGGCGACGGGGGACCATCTGCGGCGGGCCGGGATCACCACGGTCGACGAGCTGGCCGAGGCGGGGGAGGACGAGCTCGTACGGCTGCTGGGGAAGGCGCACGGGCATGCGCTGTACGCGATGGCGCTGGCGCGGGACGACCGGCCCGTGGTGGCCGAGCGGGAGGCCAAGTCGGTGTCGGTCGAGGACACGTACGACGTGGACATCCATGACCGGCTGAGGGTGGGGATGGAGGTGCAGCGGCTGGCGGACCGGTGTGTGCGGCGGCTGCGGGGGGCCGGGCTGTCGGGGCGGACGATCGTGCTGAAGGTTCGGCGGTACGACTTCTCGACGCTGACGCGGTCCGAGACCTTGCGGGGGCCCACGGATGATCCGGCTGTGGTGCGGGAGGCTGCGGCTCGGTTGCTGGAGTCCGTGGACACGACGGGGGGTGTGCGGTTGCTGGGGGTCGGGGTGAGCGGGCTTGCGGATTACACACAGGAGGACTTGTTCGCGCAGGCCGCGGGGGTGGGGGAGGCCGAGGAGGCGGCTGAAGCGGAGCATTCCTCGGAGGAAGGGGGAGCCGGGGCGGCGGAGGTGCAGGTGGGGGGTGGTGAGCGGCGGTGGGCTGCTGGGCATGATGTGCGGCATGCGGAGTTCGGGCATGGGTGGGTGCAGGGGAGTGGGCTCGGGCGGGTGACCGTGCGGTTCGAGACGCCGCAGTCGGAGGTGGGGCGGGTGCGGACGTTTCGGGTCGACGACGCGGAATTGGAGCCGGCTGAGCCGTTGCCCTTGGTGCCGGCGGCCGGGAGACCGGGGGCTGCTGTGGACGGGGTTCGTGCCTGAGCGGTGCCGGGGCTGGGCGGGGGTTTCGCTTGCCCGCGCTGGCGGGGTGACGCCTGCGCCCACCCGTGCCGCCCCAGCGGCACGACTGCCCGCAGGCTGTGCCAGCGTTCAGCGCCGCTGTTGGGTGGGCTTACGCGTCGGCGTCCTCCGTGCCTGCCAAGTTGCCGAAATCTCGGTCCGGGAACGGGGGTGGGGGAGCTACGTCCAGGCCGTAGTGGTGGTAGAGCTGGAGTTCCTGGTCGGGGGAGAGGTGGCGGCCTACGCCGAAGTCGGGGGCGTCCTTGATCAGGGAGCGGTCGAAGGGGATGTGGAGTGTGCCTTCGACCAGTTCGCTGGGCTCCAGGGGGACGAAGGCGTCCCGGGAGAAGAGGCCGGTGCGTATGGCCGCCCACTCCGGCACGCCGGTCGCGTCGTCGAGGTAGACCTCGTCGATGGTGCCGATCTTCGTGCCATTGCGGTCGAACGCCTTGCGGCCGATCAGGTTGCGCGGATCGATGTCGGTCTGCACGGGCCCTCCACTTGGTCGCAACTCATTCGTAAGCACTACAAAAGAGCACATTGGTGAAGGCGGCCACTCGAACGCCCGGGGGAGGTGCTCGCTTGGTAGGCTGGCTGCGGCTGCTGACCCCGTGCGGGAGAGTCTTCCGGAGATCGTCCGGAAGCGCCGAAGGAGCAAATCCTCCCCGGAATCTCTCAGGCACACGTACCGCACGGACGAGGTCACTCTGGAAAGCAGGGCGGGTGTCGACGGCTTCCGCTCTCACCGACGGTGAAAACCGGGGGCTCTTGGCGACCCGGTGAAGCTCTCAGGTTGAGATGACAGAGGGGGAGGCCGTCGGGGTACCCGCGCCGGGGTGCCCCTCGAAGGTCGCGTCAGACCAGGAGGCCTCCGCAATGACCGCCCACCGCATTCCGCTCGCCGAGCTCGAACAGGGAATTCCGTTCGAGCAGCGTCATATCGGTCCCGATCACGAGGCGCGGGCCAAGATGCTCGCCCAGGTCGGGTACGGCTCCCTGGACGAGCTCACCGCCGCCGCTGTGCCGGATGTGATCAAGAACGCGGACGCTCTCGAACTTCCCGGGGCGCGTACCGAGGCCGAGGTGCTGGCCGAGCTGCGGTCGCTGGCCGACCGGAACCAGGTGCTCGACTCGATGATCGGGCTCGGGTACTACGGGACCTTCACCCCGCCCGTCATCCTGCGGAACGTCATGGAGAACCCGGCCTGGTACACGGCCTACACGCCGTACCAGCCGGAGATCTCCCAGGGGCGGCTCGAAGCCCTCCTCAACTTCCAGACCATGGTCGCCGACCTCACCGGGCTGCCCACCTCCGGTGCCTCGCTGCTGGACGAGGGCACGGCCGCCGCCGAGGCCATGGCTCTGTCCCGGCGCATGGGGAAGAACAAGAAGGGCCTCTTCCTCGTCGACGCGGACGTGCTTCCGCAGACCGTCGCCGTGATCGAGACGCGGGCCGAGCCCACCGGTGTGGAGGTCGTGGTCGCCGACCTGAGTGACGGCATTCCGGCCGAGATCGCCTCCCGTGAGATCAACGGCGTGCTCGTCCAGTACCCCGGCGCATCGGGTGTCGTACGCGATATCAAGCCGCTGATCGACCAGGCGCACGAGCTCGGCGCGCTCGTCACCGTCGCCGCTGATCTGCTCGCGCTGACGCTGCTGAAGTCGCCCGGGGAGCTCGGGGCGGACATCGCGGTCGGTACGACGCAGCGGTTCGGTGTGCCGATGGGCTTCGGCGGGCCGCACGCCGGCTTCATGGCCGTACACGAGAAGTTCGCGCGCAGCCTGCCCGGGCGGCTCGTGGGTGTGTCCGTCGACGCGGACGGGCACAAGGCGTACCGGCTGGCGTTGCAGACGCGTGAGCAGCACATCCGGCGGGAGAAGGCCACCAGCAACATCTGTACCGCGCAGGTGCTGCTCGCCGTGATGGCCGGCATGTACGCCGTGTACCACGGGCCGGAGGGGCTGAAGAGCATCGCCGGGCGGACCCATCGGTACGCCACCATCCTCGCCGCCGGGCTCGCGGCGGGTGGGGTCGAGGTCGTGCATGGCTCCTACTTCGACACCTTGACCGTGCGCGTCGCCGGGCGGGCCGCCGAGGTCGCCGCCGCCGCTCGGGAGAACGGGGTCAACCTGTACCTCGTCGACGCCGACCATGTGTCGATCGCGTGCGACGAGACGACGCGGCGGGCCCAACTCGCTGCCGTGTGGGGCGCGTTCGGGGTCGAGGGGGACATCGAGGCGCTGGACGCTGCCGTCGGGGAGGCGATTCCCGAGGGGCTGCTGCGCGATGACGAATACCTCACCCACCCCGTCTTCCACCAGTACCGCTCCGAGACAGCGATGCTGCGCTACCTGCGCCGGCTCGCCGACCGTGACTACGCGCTCGACCGCGGCATGATCCCGCTGGGCTCCTGCACCATGAAGCTCAACGCGACCACCGAGATGGAGCCGGTCACCTGGCCCGAGTTCGGGCAGCTGCACCCCTTCGCGCCCGCCGAGCAGGCGCAGGGCTATCTGACGCTCATCCGTGAGCTGGAGGAGCGGCTCGCCGAGGTCACCGGGTACGACAAGGTGTCCCTGCAGCCCAACGCCGGGTCGCAGGGCGAGTTCGCCGGGCTGCTCGCCGTACGCGGATACCACCGGGCCAACGGGGACGAGCAGCGGACCGTGTGTCTGATTCCGTCGTCCGCGCACGGTACGAACGCCGCGAGTGCCGTGATGGCCGGGATGAAGGTCGTCGTCGTGAAGACCGCCGAGGACGGCGAGATCGACGTCGAGGACCTGCGGGCGAAGATCGAGCAGTACCGCGACGAGCTCGCCGTGCTGATGATCACGTACCCCTCGACGCATGGTGTGTTCGAGGAGCATGTCGCCGACATCTGCGCGCAGGTGCACGAGGCCGGCGGGCAGGTGTACGTCGACGGGGCGAACCTCAACGCCCTTGTGGGGCTTGCCAAGCCGGGGCACTTCGGCGGTGACGTGTCCCACCTGAACCTGCACAAGACCTTCTGCATCCCGCACGGCGGTGGCGGTCCCGGCGTCGGCCCGGTGGGTGTGCGTGCGCACCTGGCGCCGTATCTGCCGAACCATCCGCTGCAGCCGGCGGCCGGGCCCGAGACCGGTGTGGGGCCGATCTCGGCCGCGCCCTGGGGTTCCGCCGGGATCCTGCCGATCTCCTGGGCGTACGTACGGCTCATGGGCGGCGAGGGGCTCAAGCGGGCCACGCAGGTGGCCGTGCTGTCCGCCAACTACATCGCCAAGCGGCTGGAGCCGCACTACCCCGTGCTCTACACCGGCCCCGGCGGGCTGGTCGCGCACGAGTGCATCATCGATCTGCGGCCGCTGACCAAGGCGACCGGGGTGTCGGTGGACGATGTGGCCAAGCGGCTCATCGACTACGGCTTCCACGCGCCGACGATGTCGTTCCCGGTGGCCGGCACGCTGATGATCGAGCCGACCGAGTCCGAGGACCTCGTCGAACTGGACCGGTTCTGCGAGGCGATGATCGCCATTCGTGGGGAGATCGAGAAGGTCGGGGCGGGCGAGTGGCCGGGCGAGGACAACCCGCTGCGGAACGCTCCGCACACCGCTGCCGCGCTCGGTGGGGAGTGGGAGCACGCGTACACGCGTGAGGAGGCAGTGTTCCCGGCGGGGGTGTCCGTCGCGGACAAGTACTGGCCGCCGGTGCGGCGGATCGACCAGGCCTTCGGGGACCGGAATCTGGTGTGCTCCTGCCCGCCGCTGGACGCGTACGAGGACTGACGTCCGTGCTGTGAAACAGGGCCCCGCTTCGGCGGGGCCCTGGTGTTTTCAGGCGGTGGCCAGGGAGACCTCGGTCGACTTGATCAGGGCGACTACCTGGGTGCCCTTCGCGAGGGCCAGGTCGCGGGCCGCCTCGTTCGTGATCGCGGAGGTCAGTTCGCCGCCCTCCACGGCGACCTTGACCGAGGCCATGGCGCCGCCGGACGCGATGGCGGTGATCGTGCCGGGGAGCCGGTTGCGGATGGAGAGGCCCTCGACCGGGCCGGTGGCGAGGGAGACCTCCGTCGCCTTAACCAGGGCGCGGACCGCGGAGCCCGGGGCGAGGGCCAGGTCGGTCACGGCCTCGCGGGTGATCGCCGCGGTGAGGGTCTGGCCGCCGGAGAGACGGACGCCGACGGTCGCCATCGCCTCGCCGGGGGTGATGGTGGTGACGGTGCCGGGGAGTTGGTTGCGGATGCTCAGGGTCATGGGCATCACGGTAGTGCTTTGGGGGATTTACGCCGGGTACGCGTGGGTCTGCGTCGCCTTCACCGTCGCCCAGATCGACGCACCCGGGTGCAGGTCGAGTTCGGCCGCGGCGACCGTGGTGAGGTCGGCGGCGAGGGGGAGTTCGCCGGTGAGGTCGGCGCGGATCTGGTCGCCGTGGGTTTCCAGGCCGGCCACCTCGCAGCGCCAGTGGTTGCGGGCGCTGGTGCCGGTGGGTGGGTCGCGGTGGAGGGTTACGGCGCTGGGTGGGAACGCGACGAACACCTGGCCGGTGAGGAGTTCCGTGGTCGTGATGGCCGGGCCCGCGTCCAGGTGGACCGTGTGGCCGTCCGCCGTGCCCTTGTAGAGGTTGAGGCCGACCAGTTGGGCGATGTAGTCGGTACGAGGGTGGCGGGCGATGTCGGACGGGGTGCCCTCCTGGACCACGCGGCCGTGTTCGATGACGACCAGGCGGTCTGCCAGGACCATGGCGTCCAGGGGGTCGTGGGTGACGAGGATCGCGACCGCCTCGAACTCGGCCAGGTGGCGGCGGAGTTGGGCCCTTACGTCCAGGCGGGTGCGGGCGTCCAGGGCGGCGAGGGGTTCGTCTAGGAGGAGCAGGCGGGGGTTGGTGGCCAGGGCTCGGGCGAGGGCTACGCGTTGGGCCTGGCCGCCGGAGAGGTGGCGGGGTTTGGCTGCGGCGTGGGCGGTGAGGTCCATGCGGGCCAGCCAGGCCGCGGCTTCGGCTCGGGATTCGGATCTTGTCGCGCCCTGGCAGCGGGGGCCGAAGGCGACGTTGTCGAGGGCCGTGAGGTGGGGGAAGAGGAGGTAGTCCTGGAAGACGACGCCTACCGGGCGGGATTCGGGGTGTGTGTGGTGGAGGGGGGTGCCGTCGAGGTGGAGGTGGCCTGTGGTGAGGGGGGTGAGGCCGGCGAGGGCTCTCAGGGCGGTGGTTTTGCCTGCGCCGTTGGGGCCTAGGAGGGCGAGTACGTCGCCGGGGGCGGCGGTGAGGGTGATGTCGAGGGTGAAGGTGGGGCGGGTGATGACGAGGTGGGCGTCGAGGGCGGGGGTGGTGTGGGGGTGCGGGTGCGTGGTGGGGGCCCGGCCTTCGGCCGGGATTGTGTTCCCACCCGCACCGCCCGTGCGGCTTTCGTTGTCGGGTGCGGGTGGCCCCTGTGGGGGGTGAGCGCCGTTGGCGGGTGCGGGTTGGGGCTGTGGGGGTTGAGCGGCGTTGGCGGGTGCGGGTGGGTCCTGCGTCGGGCGAGAGCCGTTGGCGGGTGCGGGTTGGGTCTGCGGGGTGTGAGCGGCGTCGGCGGGTGCGGGTGGGTCCTGCGTCGGGCGAGAGCCGTCGGTGGGTGTGGGCTGGGGCTGCGAGGGGTGAGGGGCGTCGGCAGGGGCGGGTGCGTCCTGCGGGGGGTGGCTGCCGTCGGGGGGTGTGGGCTGGGTGGCGTCGGTGGGTGCCGGGTGCTTGTTCGTCATCGGGGCGTCGTCCAGGGGGAGTTCGAGAGGATGTCCCTGAGCCCGGGGGTCGTTGCCGTGCTGTCGGCCAGCGGCTCGGTGGGTCGCGTCGGGGTGGTGTAGAGCCCTAGCGTGTGCTTCATGATGCCGTCATCCAGCGGTCTCGTAGGGCTGCCAGGACTGTGATCGAGACTGCCAGGAGGACCAGGCTCAGGGCTATGGCTGCCTCTGGGTTGTTCTGGAGGGCCAGGTACACCGCCAGGGGCATCGTCTGGGTGCGGCCCGGGAAGTTGCCCGCGAAAGTGATCGTCGCGCCGAACTCACCCAGTGCCCGCGCCCAGGCCAGGACCGCGCCCGCTGCGATGCCAGGGGCGATCAAGGGGAGGGTCACCCGGCGGAAGGCCGTGAAGCGGGACGCGCCCAGGGTCGTCGCCGCCTCCTCGTAGCGCGGGTCGGCCGCGCGCAGTGTGCCCTCCACGCTGATGACCAGGAACGGCATCGCCACGAAGGTCTCCGCGACCACGACTCCGGTGGTCGTGAAGGGGAGGGTGATGCCGAACCAGGAGTCGAGCCACTGGCCGACCACGCCGTTGCGGCCCAGGGCGAGGAGGAGGGCCACGCCGCCCACCACGGGGGGCAGGACGAGGGGCAGGGTGACCAGGGCCCGTACGAAACCTCGGCCTGGGAAGTCCGTGCGGGCCAGCACCCAGGCCAACGGGACGCCGATGACCAGACTCGCCGCCGTCGCCGCCGTGGCGCAGAACAGCGACAGGCGCAGGGCCTGCCAGACCTCCGCGCTGGTCAACTGGTCCGGCATCGTGCTCCACGGGGCCCGGACGAGCAGTGCGACCAGGGGGAGGAGGAGGAAGGCCAGGCCCAGGAGGGCCGGGAGGAGGAGGGGGAGGGGGACGGCGATTCCGCGGCGAGTCGCCTGGGCGGTGGCCGGTCCTCGGCGGGTGTTGCGGACACGTCCGCGCCGCGGGCCACCCTCCAGGGTGTCGGCCGCGGCGTCGGACTTGTCGGTGGGGGTCACGGCTTGAGGAACCCGGCCTCGTTCAGGACCTTCTGACCCTCCGCGGACTGCACGAGCTGGATGAACGCCTTGGCCGCGGTGGGGTTCTTGGCGTTCTTCAGGAGGGCGATCGGGTAGTCGTTGATGGCCTTCGCGGACTCGGGGAACTCCACGCCCTCGACCTTGCTGCCCGCCGCCTTCACGTCGGTCTGGTAGACGACCGCCGCGTCCGCCTCCTTCAGCACCACCTTGTTGAGGGCGGACTTGACGTCCTCCTCGTACGAGACCGGCGTGAGCTTCAGGCTGCTCGCGTCGAGCGCCTTCTGCGCCGCGGCGCCGCACGGCACCGTCTTGTCGCACAGCACGACCTTCAGGGAGGACTTGGTGAGGTCCTTCAGGGAGGCGACCTTGTCCGGGTTGCCCGGCAGGGTGGCGATCTCCAGCTGGTTGCGGACGAAGGTGGCCGGCGTGCCGACCGCGTCGCCCTTGTCCGTCACGATCGCCATCGTCTTCGGGCTGGCCGCGGCGAAGACGTCGGCCGGGGCGCCGCCCGTGATGCCCGCGGCGAGCGAGTCGCTGCCGCCGAAGCTGAAGGTGACCTTCGTGCCCGGGTGCTCCTTCTCGAACTCCTTGCCGAGCGTCGTGAAGCTCTCCTGCAGCGAGGCCGCCGCGAAGACGGTCACGGTGCCGGACAGCTTCGGCGACGAGGAGGCCGCGGCCGAAGTGTCGGACTTGGTGGAGTCCGAGTCCGAGTCGGAGGAGGAACAGGCGGTCAGGGCCAGCAGCGCGGCGGCTCCTGCGCCGGCCACCTGCAGAGTCCGGCGGGTCCGGCGCGCGGAACGGGTCATCACGGGTCCACTCCCTAAGTCGCTTCGCGGAGGAGCCCGTCGGGCCTCTCCTGTGCGCCGATCATACTGGCGCAAATGCGAGGTGTAAGTCTCCTGTCGCATCGCATGAGCTGGAGCAATGGGTGGATGGGGTGTGCATGTGCGTTCGTACGGGAAGGGAGTGGCGGGTGGGTCGAATGTGCCCGGTGGGTCAGACGCGGTCGATGTGTACGTTCGTCGACTTCACGCGGGCCGTGGCCTCCATGCCGACCTCCAGGCCCAGTTCCTCGACGGCCTCCCGGGTCAGCAGCGAGACCAGGCGGTGCGGGCCGGCCTGGATCTCCACCTGGGCGGCCACGTCGCCGAGTTTGATCGCGGTCACGATGCCCGGGAAGGCGTTGCGCACCGAGGTGTAGGAGGTCTCCTCCTCGGCGGTGCCGGCCTTGGCGAGTTCTACGGAGAACGCGGCCAGGGCCCGCCCGTCGATGAGCCGCCGCCCGCTGTCGTCGCGATGGGTCGCCACCCGGCCGGCGTCCGCCCAGCGGCGTGCGGTGTCGGGGCTGACGCCGAGCAGCCGTGCTGCCTGGCCGATTGTGTAGCTCTGCATGCGGTCACGATAGGGCCGTGAACGGGCTTCGGCGGACGTGGGGTTGAGCCGAAGGTGTAACGCGATATATCGTCAGTCGAGACCGTCGTCGGGGGATGGGAGTGAGGTCATGTCGGGTCGGTCGGCACACACCGGAGAAGCAGCGCTCGAACTGCGGGCCTCGCACGCGGACCGGGACCGGGTCGTGGACGTCCTGCGCGTCGCCGCCGGGGACGGCCGGCTCACCGCGGAGGAGCTCGACGAGCGGCTGGAAGCGGCCCTGACCGCCCGCACGCTGGGCGAACTCGCCGTCCTGACGGCCGACTTGCCGGCCCCGGCCGCGGAGGCAGGGGGCAAGGACGTCGAGCGCATCAAGCAGCGCGGTGCCTCCGCCCGGCGCGGTGACGGCTGGGCCGTGCCACGGCGGCTGGAGATCGACTCGGAGTGGGGCGAGGTGACCCTCGACCTCACGGACGCGGTGATCACGTACGACACCCTGCACATCGAACTTGCCCTGCGCGGCGGCGCGTTGAAGCTGCTGACCCGGCCGGGCGTCGTGGTGGACACCGACTCGCTCGTGATCGAGTACGGGGGCGTCAAGAACCGCTCGGCGAGCGGGGCGGGGGTGCCCGTGGAACTGCGCGTCGAGATCCACGGCCGTATGAACTTCGGGCAGGTGGTGGTACGTCCGCTGCGGCGCGGGTTGTTCAGGAGAGCCCCGAAGCCCTGAGGACCGCCAGTGCGGTCTCGTCGTCGATGCGGTGGCCGAGGCGGCGCAGCACCTCCGTGCCCTGGCAGAGGGTGCCGCGCTCCAGGGAGCGGCGGACGCCCGTGTCCAGCTCGTGCCAGAGCAGCGGGTCGGCGACCAGGACACGCGGGTCGAGTTCCAGGTTGTGGCCGTCGGTGTCGCGCAGGGCGAGGTGGGAGGAGGCGCCCTCGTACTGCCGTACCGAGACCAGGGCGTCCGTGCGGACCGTGCGGCGGTGGACCGGGCCGCTGACCGCGAGCCAGCCCGGGCCCGCGGTCACGCGGGGCGGGAGCAGGACGGCGAAGACGGCCGCCGAGAGGGCGAGCCAGAGCAGGGCGCGGGCCGGGGTGAGCGTCCGCGCGTCCCAGTCGACCAGCAGCGTCATGGTGAAGAAGGCCAGGGCGCAGCACGCGGCGAGCCGGGCGCTGCCGCGCCAGTGGCGGTCGCCTGCCGGGGTCGGCGGTGTGCTCCTTCGCATGAGGCGACGGTAGGTCGGCGCACGGGTGGGCGGGCCCGCCGCTGACGCTCTTCTGACGCGGAGAGAGCGGATTCTGACGCGTTCCTTACGTCTCCCGGGTTCCGTAACCCGGCAGGCGCCCGGGGTTCAGCCGGTGTGCACCCGCGGTCGGCGTGCCCGGTCCGGCTCCGCCTCGCGCAGGACCTCGCGGGTGACCGGGGCGACCTCGCCCTGGCCGAAGAGGAAGAAGCGCAGGAAGTTGGCGAACGGGCTGCCCTCGGTCCACTCGAAGTAGATGTGCGGGGTGCAGCCGGTGGTGTCGCGGGCGTGCAGGAGCAGGGCGGCCAGGGCGTTCGGGATGGAGGAGGACTCCAGGGTCAGGACGCGGTAGCGGTTGTGCAGGACCTCGCCGCTCACCCTCAGGCCGGCCTCGAACTCGGACGGGTCGGTGACCGTGACCTCGACGAAGACGAAGTCCTCGCCCGGGATGTCGTTGTCGGCGCGGATCTGCTCGATCTTGTCGCGGTACTCGGCCTTGTCGCGCTGGTCGGGCTCGTTGGCGATGAACCGTATCTTCCGGCTGGACATGTCCCGGATGAAACGTTCCGCCATCGGGTCCAGCGTCACGCTGGTCACGCGGAGCTCGAAGGCTCGGGCCAGCCGGGACAGGAGCGAGACCAGGATGATGCCGGCGATGAAGCAGGCGCCGATCTTGACGCCGTCGGGGCGTTCGACGACGTTCGCGACGGTGACGTACAGCAGGACCGCCGAGACCGCCGCGAAGCCGATGGTCCAGCCCTTCTGCCGGGCCCGGCGGGCGGCGATGGTGACCGCGATCGCGGCGGAGGACATGAGGACCAGGACGCCGGTGGCGTAGGCGCCGCCCTGGGCGTCGACGTCGGCGTCGAAGATCCAGGTGACCAGGAAGGCGATCAGCGTGAAGACGATCACCATCGGGCGGACGGCGCGGGCCCAGTGCGGGGCCATGCCGTAGCGGGGCAGGTAGCGCGGCATCAGGTTGAGCAGGCCGGCCATCGCGGAGGCGCCCGCGAACCAGAGGATGGCGATGGTGGAGACGTCGTAGACCGTGCCGAAGGCGTTGCCCAGGTATTCGTGGGCCAGGTAGGCGAGGGCGCGGCCGTTCGCCTCGCCGCCCGACTTGAACTCCTTCTCCGGGATCAGCACGGTGGTGATGAAGCTCGTGACGATCAGGAACACGCTCATGATCAGGGCGGCGGCCGTCAGGAGCTTCTTGGTGTCGCGGATCCGGCCCTGGGGGTTCTCCTCGGTGTCACCGGGGTCGCCCTGGACGTGCGGCATGACGGCCACGCCGGTCTCGAAGCCGGAGAGGCCGAGCGCGAGCTTGGGGAAGACCAGCAGGGACACGCCGATCATGGCGAAGACGTTGCCGTGCTCGGCCGTCAGGGCGCTGGTCCAGTCGGTGACGACGTGCCCGGCGGTGATCACGTGCCACATGCCGACGACCACGACGACGGCGTTGAGGCCGAGGTAGGCCACCACCAGGGCCACCGCGACGCCGATCGCCTCCAGGAAGCCCTTGAGGAAGACCGCGCCGAGCAGGGCGACGAGGACCAGGGTGATCAGCATCTCCTTGCCGTGCAGGACGCTGGTCAGGTGCGGGTTCTCGACCATGTGCGTGGCCGCGTCGGCCGCCGACAGGGTGATGGTGATCAGGAAGTCCGTGGCGGCGAAGCCGAGCAGGGCGAGGACGAAGAGCTTGCCCTTCCAGAACGACAGCAGGCGTTCCAGCATGGCGATCGAGCCCTCGCCGTGCGGGCTCTCCTCGGCCACCCGCCGGTAGACGGGCAGGGCGCCCGCCAGCGTCACGATCACCAGCACGATCGTCGCGATGGGTGACAGGAGACCGGCCGCCAGGGCGGCGATGCCCGGCTGGTAGCCGAGGGTGGAGAAGTAGTCGACACCGGTCAGGCACATCACCCGGTACCAGCGCTGCCCCTTGTGGACCGGCTCCGACTCGGCCGGCGGCTCCGCCTGGGCGGTCCCCTTGCCCATGTCGGAGAGACCTTCCAGCATCCAGGCGCGCAGGCGACTGGGTGGGGGGTGCTCGGTGGTGGCCATCGGCGTGCTCCTGATGTGCGGCTCAGCGTGTGGGTTCCGGCCATCACGCGGACGGCGGCACCAGCGTAAGCGGAGAGTGACGCGAGGGCCCACGGCTGAGGGCGTCGAGGGCGTCAAGCTTCCGTTAAGACTGGCCGGTCAGCGGCGTGCGCCGAGGGAATGGGAGCTTCTCGGGTGTTACATCACGATTGCGCCGTACGAGGGGAGGCTCGTCGTCGGGCCGGGGCGGACACCCTGCGTCATGAGGGCGGGGGTACGGCGGGATGGTCTTGGTGTTCCCTTGACGCAAACTTGGGTGCTGTCAGGTACACGGCCGGAACAGCCCTCGCGGGCCTGGCCGTTCAGCCTGATGTGACGTCAACTCTGCCCATACGCACGGAACCCGCCCAGCGCGCCCAGCACATGGTGATCTGCGGCGACGACGGACTCGCGCACCGGCTGGCCGTCGAGCTGGACGGGGTGTGCGGCGAGATCGTCACCGTCGTGCTGCCGTCCGCGAGCGACGAGCACGGGGCGGAGATCGCCGCACTGCACCGGGACCCGGGCTCGCCGGTCGAACTGCACCTCTCCGCGCGGCCCGACGAGCGGACCCTGCGCGCGGCGGGCGTCGAGCGGGCCGCCGCGCTCGCCCTCACCTACCGCGACGACCAGGTCAACATGACCGCGGCCCTGCTCGCGCGGACCGTCAACCCCTCGGTGCGGCTGGTGGTCCGGATGTTCAACCGCGAACGCGGGCGGCATCTGGAGCGGCTGCTGGACCGGGCGGCGGGACTGTGCGACGCCCCGGTGCAGGACACGTCCACCACCGTGCTCTCCGACGCCGACACCGCCGTACCGGAACTCGTCGCGGCCGCCGCGGTGGGGCACGGCCACACCCTTCAGGTCGAGGGCAAGGTGTTCCGCGGGGTCGTACGGCCCGCGCGGACCGCGCCGCAGGGCACCGATCTGGCGACGCTGGCCGTGCTGTCCGGTGCGCATCAGGACGACCCGGCGAGCCAGGACAGCGCGGAGACGCCGGGGGAGGACGGGACGCAGCTGCTGCCCGACGACCGGACCGCCCACCAACGGCAGTTCACACACGGCCGGTTGATGCTGGAGGAGGTCACGCACGCCTTCGAACAGGCCGTGGGGGCGCGGCGGCCCCATCTGCGCAGCTGGCTGCGGAGACGGCTCGCGCATCTGCCGTGGAAGGTCTTCCTGTCCCACCAACTCGCCGCCGTCTACGGGGCCTTGGCCGCGGTCGTCGTCGGACTCTCCACCGCCACCGCGCTCTTCGCCGACGAGCACCCGTGGTGGAAGAACATCTACCTGCCGCTCCTGGACATCTTCACCATGGGCGACCCGGCCACCGAGGAGTCGCCCGCCCGGCGCGTCCTCCAACTGCTCGCCGGATTCGTCGGGTTGGCGGTACTGCCGCTGGTCGTCGCCGCGACCATGAACGCCACCGAGGCCTTCCGCACCGCCTCCGCGAACCATCCGCCCGACGACGACGTCAGCGGACACATCGTGCTGGTCGGCCTCGGCATGGTCGGCACCCGTGTACTGGCCCGGCTGCGCGCCACCGACCACCAGGTGGTCGCCATCGAGCGCGACCCGCGGGCCCGTGGCGTCGCCCTCGCCCGGCAGCTCGGCATCCCGCTGATCCTGGACGACGCCACGGCCCCGGACGTGCTCGAACTCGCCCGCGTCCGGCACAGCCGCTCACTGCTCGTCCTCACCCGCGACGACGGCCAGAACCTCGACATCGTCATGGCCGTCCGGGAGACCAACCCCGCCGTCCGGGTCGTGACGCGCTTGTACGACGACGACTTCGCCGCCACCGTCCAGCGCACCCTGCGCGCCTCCTACCCCGACGCCCTGACCCGGAGCAGGAGCGTTTCCGCGCTGGCCGCGCCATCGTTCGCCGCGGCGATGATGGGCCGGCATGTGCTGGGGGTGATGCCGGTGGAGCGGGGCTCGCTGCTGTTCACCTGCGTGGACGTCGCCGGGCATGCCGAGCTGGAGGGGCGTTCCGTGCGGGAGGCGTTCCGGGAGAACGAGTGGCGGGTGCTGGCGGTCGGGGCCGCCACGGGGCCACTTCCGGCGTCGGGCGGGGACTCCCTCACCGGTCTCGGGGTCGACCGGACGGAGTTCGACTGGCGGCCGGGGCAGGAGCGGGTGCTGCGGGCGGGCGACCGGGTGGTGCTGGCGACGACGCGGCGGGGGCTGGACATTCTCATGACGGGGGTGCCGCGGCGCGGCTGAGGCACAGTGGGCCCCTGTGGTGGTGGCTCGGCAAGGAGGAGAACGAGGGGCTGGTCTTTGCTCCTGCTTTACTTCCGGAGTTCTTTGTTCCGCCGCTGTGGCATCGCGCGCAGTTCATCGGGGGTGATCAGCCTCGGCCCCGTCCGACGCATACTCCGTTGCTGCAGCAGGAGCTGACATGGGCCACAGCGGTCACAGACACGGCCATGGACATCACCACCACGATCACGAGACCGGCACTGGCTCCCTGCCGCCGGCCCTCGACATGTCCGTACCGGACGAGGAGTTGACGCCCAGTCAGCTGTCGCGGCGCTCGATGCTGCGGCGCACCGGGCTGCTCGGGGCCGGGCTCGCCGCGGGCAGCGTGCTGGCCGGCGCGGGGGAGGCAGCCGCGTCGACCGTCGACATGCCCGCCACGCACGGCGGCTCCCGCACCGGCGGCTACCTGTGGCTCGCCGGCGACCACCACATCCACACCCAGTACAGCTCCGACGCCAAGTACCGGGTGATCGACCACGTCCGGCAGGCCAACGCGCACGGCCTGGACTGGATGGTCATCACCGACCACGGCAGCGAGACCCACGCCAAGATCGGTGTGGAGAAGGTCAACCCGGATATCGTCGCCGCGCGCGACCGGATCGACGACACCCTCGTCTTCCAGGGCCTGGAGTGGAACATCCCGGCCGCCGAGCACGGCACCGTCTTCGTGCACCCGGGCAAGAACGAGGTCGCGGTGCTCAAGGAGTTCGAGAACTCCTTCGACGGCTCGGTCAAGGGCGCCTCGGCGAGCACCCCGGCCAACGAGGCGCTGGCCATCGCGGGCGTCAACTTCCTCGCCGACGCGGTACGCCGCCGCAAGGTCAAGGACGCCCTGTTCCTCGCCAACCACCCGGCCCGCAAGGGCATCGACTCCCCGCACGAGATCCGCGGCTGGCGTGACGCCCAGCCCACCATCGCGGTCGGCATGGAGGGCGCCCCCGGTCACCAGGCCGGCGGCTTGCCCAAGCCGAACGGCCCCGGCGGGGCGCGCGGCATCTACGACAACAGCCCCAGCGCCGACTCCTTCACCGGCTACCCGCTGGAGAGCTACCGCACCTGGGGCGGCTTCGACTGGATGACCGCCACCGTCGGAGGCCTGTGGGACAGCCTCCTCGCCGAGGGCAAGCCCTGGTGGATCACCGCCAACTCCGACTCCCACAACGTCTACGCCGACACCGCCGTACGCGGCCCGAACAGCGACTTCAACGCCAACGGCCGCTACAACGACCCGGTTTACGGCGGTGGCCTCAACCTCACCGACACCGACTTCTGGCCCGGCCAGTACTCCCGCACCCACGTCGGCGCCGCGTCCTTCTCGTACCAGTCGGTCATGGACGGCATCCGGGCCGGCCGTGTCTGGGTCGACCACGGCGGGCTCATCAGCGGCCTCGACGCCCGGCTGCGGGGCGGCGGCCGTGCCGTCACCCTCGGCGGGGTGCTGCACGTGAAGCGCGGCAGCCAGGTCGACCTGGTGATCGAGATCAGCCTGGCCAACGGCCCCAACTGGGCGCAGTTCGTGCCGGCGTTGGCGCGCGTGGACGTCGTCCAGGGTGATGTCACCGGCCCGGTCTCCGACAAGGACGTCTTCGCCACGCCGAGCACCAAGGTGGTCAAGTCCTTCGAGGTGAACAAGGCGACCGGTTCGGTGCGTCTGACGTACTCCCTGGGGCGCGTCGACAAGCCGGTGTACGTACGGCTGCGCGGCACCGACGGCAACCGCGGCGCCGTCGGCATCAACGGTCCCGCGATCGACCCGGCGGGCCCGGCCATGGACGTGCTCGGCGACGCCGACCCGTGGAAGGACCTGTGGTTCTACTCCAACCCGATGTGGGTCCTGCCGGCATGACCGCACCGGAGTTCCTGCCCGGCGTCCGCTCCGTCATCGGGGTGGACGCCGGGACGGTGAGCCTGCGGGAGGCGGACCATCTCGTCCACCGGCTGGCGGACGAACTCGGGCTCCCCGCAGGCACGTTCGCCTGCACGCATCTGATCCGCGAGGGCGAACGGCGGGGTACGGCCGTGTCCTTCGCCCTTCCCGACAGGGCGGCGGCCGAGAGGGCGTGGCCGCGGCTGGTGGCCCTCGGTGAGCCGGAACTGGGTGCGGTCCTGGAGGACCGTCGACACGGGCGCGTCGGGGGTGCTCGCGTGGCGGCGGAGGAGCATGTCGGGCGTCATGGGGGCAGGGCGGTGATCTATCCGGGAGTCGAACACCTCACCGGCACGGTCGCTTTGAGTGAAGTGCTCGGCCTGACCGCCGTCGACGAGGTCGTCGTGGTCGGACGCTCGTCGGTACCCGACCACGAGACGCCGGTGCTCACACGCGACCACGTTCGCCCCGAATGGCGTGCGGGTCGGCTGACTCTTGCCCTGGTCCCTGCGGTGGGGGAGACCCTCGCACCGTTCGAGGTCCCCAATCCCACGCCCTGCTGCGCGGACCACGGCTGACGTTGGCCGGTTCGGCGCGTGCGACGCTCCGGCGCCACGCAACCATGCCTCGCCCGGCCCGCCCGGACTCTATGCTCGTCCGGTCGTTCACGTCGTCACAGTCGGTACAGGGGATTCGGTGCGTACTCGATTCGCCGTGCTCGGACCCGTCCGGGCCTGGCGCGGCGACACGGAGCTGGTGCTCGGGCCACCCAAGCAACGTGCCCTGCTCGCGCTGCTGTTGACCGAGGCGGGGCATCCGGTCGCCGTGCACGAGATCGTCGACGCGCTGTGGGGCCAGGACCCGCCGGACACCGCCGTCAACGTCGTCCAGCGGCACATCGGCGCCCTGCGCAGGCTGCTGGAACCCGAGTTGCCCGCCAGGGGAGAGTCACGGTGGCTGGTGCGCGGCTCGGGCGGCTACCGCCTCGACGCGGACCCCGAATCCCTTGACCTGCTGCGCTTCCGCGAGCTGCGGCAGCGGGCGGCCAAGGCGGCGCAGGAGGGTGAACCGGGCGCCGCCACCGAGCTGTTGATCGAGGCGCTGGCGCTGTGGCGCGGTCCCGTGGCCTCCGGGATCGCGCCCGAGGTGCGGTCGTATCCGGCCTTCACCGCCCTGGACGGCGAGCATCTGGCCGCCGTGAAGGAGGCGGCGGAGCTGGCACTGGAGGCCGGAGGAGGGCTCGGCGCACGGGTGTTGGTGACGCTGCGGCAGGCCGCGGCACAACACCCGTTGGACGAAGGGTTGCAGGCCAGGCTCATCCTGGTGCTCGCGGCCACCGGACATCAGGCCGAGGCCCTGGACGTCCATCGGACCGTTCGGACCCGGCTCGCCGACGAGCTGGGCGTACAGCCCGGCCCCGAACTCCAGGCGGCCCAGCAGCGGGTTCTCGGCCGTACCCAGACTCTGCGGGCCTCCGTGCCGACCGGTTCCGGCGAGGACGCGGGCGAGGAGGAGCTCCAGCCGACGGCCGTCGCCACCGTGCGGCCCGCCCAACTCCCCGTGGATCTCGCCGCGTTCACCGGCAGGCGCGATGAACTCGCCCGCGTCCGGGAGCTGTTGCCCCCGTTCGGGGAGGCCATGTCGACCGTCGTCATCAGCGCCATCGGCGGCATGGCCGGCGTCGGCAAGACGACCCTCGCGGTGCACTGGGCGCACAGTGTCGCCGACCGGTTCCCCGACGGGCAGCTCTACGTCAATCTGCGCGGCTTCCATCCGACCGGGTCGATCATGAGCGCGGCCGAGGCGATCCGGTCGTTCCTCGACGCGTTCGGCGTCCCCGGGCAGCGCATCCCCGCCGGCCTCGACGCGCAGGCCGCGCTGTACCGCAGCATCCTCGCCGACCGGCGCGTCCTGATCGTCCTCGACAACGCCCGGGACACCGAGCACGTACGGCCGCTGCTGCCCGGCGCGCCCGGCTGCCTGGTCCTCGTCACCAGCCGCAACCAGCTGTACGGCCTGGTCGCCGGCGAGGGCGCGCACTCCCTGACGCTGGACGTGCTCACCCAAGCCGACGCCCGCGAGTTCCTCTCCCGCAGGCTCGGCGACGAACGCGTCGCACGCGAACCCGACGCCGTCACCGAGATCATCGACCTGTGCGGACGGCTCCCGCTGGCGCTCGCCGTGGTCAGCGCCCGCGCGGTGGTGAACCCGACCTTCCCGCTCGCGTCCGTCGCCGCCGAACTGCGCGAGAGCGAGGACAGCCTCGACGCGTTCTCCGGCGAGGCTCCCGTCGCGGACGCACGCAGCGCGTTCTCGTGGTCGTACCAACTCCTCACCCCCGCCGCCGCCCGCGTCTTCCGATTGCTCGCCCTGCACCCCGGCCCCGACTGCTCGCTCGCCGCCGTCGCCAGCCTCGCAGGGCAGCGAACCGGCCAAGTACGGCCGTTGCTCGCGGAGTTGGTCCGTGCCCACCTGCTCTCCGAGCCCGTGCCGGGCCGCTACGGCTGCCACGAGCTGCTGCGCGCCTACGCCACCGAGCTGGGCCGGGCCGAGGACGGCACAGCGGACCTGGACGCGGCCAGGCGCCGGCTCCTCGACCACTACCTGCACACCGTGCACGCGGCCGACACCGTCATCGCGCCCACCAGGGAACGCCTCCAACTGCGGCCCCAGGCACCGGGAGTGACCGTCCCGCGCCTGCCCGACCAGGCGGCCGCGGCCACCTGGCTGGAGGCGAACCGGACCGTCGTGCTCGCCGCGATCGAGCAGGCCGCCCGGCACGGCAACGGCGAGCACAGCTGGCAGCTGGCCGCGACCGCCGACCTGTACCTCGACCGCAACGGCCACTGGCAGGAACAACTCGCCGCGCAGACAACGGCGTTGGGGGCCGCCCAGCGACTCGGCGACATCCGGGGCCAGGCACACGGGCACAAGGCGCTCGGCTTCACCAACGGCCGCTTCGACAAGTGGGACGAGGCCGACGCACACCTCGCCCGCGCCCTCGAACTCTTCGGCGAGATCGGCGACGGGATCGGCGAGGCCAGGGTGCACCGCCACTGCGCCTACCTCGCCAACCGGCGCGGACGCCACGAAGAGGCCCTCGGTCACTACGCCGACGCCGGGGCCCTCTACCGGGCGGCCGGCTGGGACAGCGGCGAGGCGTACGTGGCCAACGAGGTCGGATGGACGTACATCCTGATGGGCCGGTACGAAGACGCCCTGAAGGAGTGCGGCCGTGCGCTGGCGGCCCACCAGCGCACGGGGGACGGCAACGGCGTGGCCTCCGCGTGGGACAGCCTCGGCTACGCCCATCACCACCTGCACGAGCACGAGCGGGCGCTCGAATGCTACGAGCACGCCCTGCGGTGGTACCGGGAGGGCCGCGACCGCTACCTGGAGGCCGACACCCTGGTGCACATCGGCGACACCCACCGCGCGAGGGGCGAGCACGGCCGGGCCGTGGTCGCCTGGCGCGAAGCGGTCGGCATCCTCGAGGAGATCGGTCACTCGGAGGCCGCCCAGGTCCGCGACCGCTTGAGGGACCTCGCCGTACCCGATCCCGAACCCGAGCCGCCCGGGCGTCAGTAAAGCGTCAGAGTTCCGGAAGCGGGTCCTGCCTACGCTCCCCGCTCCGCTCCAACCGGAGCCGGAGCCGCGTACGGCAACCCCTTCAGGAACTGGATCATGACCACGACCACTGCCGTGGCCGCCGCGTCGGCCGCGCACCGGGACCAGCTGCTGCACACCATGATGGCGGACCACGCGAAGGCCCTGCTCGCCTACGCCGAGAAGCTGCTGAAAGACCGTCACACGGCGGAGGACATCGTCCAGGAGGCCCTCATCCGTGCCTGGCCGCACGCCGAACGCCTCTACAGCACCGAGGGTTCGATACGGGGCTGGCTCCTCACCGTGACCCGCAACCTCGTCGTCGACCGCATGCGCAGCGCCGCCGCCCGCCACGAGACCATCGGCGCCGAGGACCGGGACGTGCCGCTGCCCGACCACTCGGGCGCCGTGCTGACCTCGGTCGAAGCGACCGACCTGCTGCGGGAGTTGAGCCACGAGCACCGTGAAGTGCTCGTGCACACCTGCATGTTCGGCCGCACCGCGCAGGAGACGGCGCGCATCCTCGGGATACCCGCCGGCACCGTCAAGTCCCGCCGCCACTACGCCCTCAACACCCTGCGCGCCAAGGCCGACAAGCGACTCAGGCCGGCACGGTGAGCCGTACGTCCAGGACCGGGATGTCGACATGGCCGTCGGCGTCGGTGCGCCAGCGCCAGTGGGCGCCGCCCGCCTCGCCGTAGACCAGCCCGGTCCAGCCCGCGCCGCCCGGCCCGCACAGGGCGGCCAGCTCGGCGGCCTCCCGCTCGCCCGGCGTCCCGGTCACCACGACCAGGCCCCGCACCGGCCGCCGCGAGGCTCCGGCGCGCACCGTGCCCCGCCCGGCAACCGGCGCCGAGGGTGCGGGCGCGTCCACCCGCGGCAGCTGCCGCAGCCCGGCCGGCACGGCGAGCGGCAGGTCGCCGTCCGCCCCGCGCAGCACGGTCACCGGGGTGTTCGGGCGGGTGCGGGCGATCTCCGCGAGGAGATTCTGTACGACGTCCCGGGCCACCGTCCGGTCGCCGCCCACGCTGAGGACGCCGTCCAGGCGGCTCAGGTCCACGAAGACGGGCTCGCCGTCCTCGTCCGTGCCCGCGCGGACGAGGCATGCGGCGTTGACCGAGGCCTGCGCCGTCATGCCGGGCTCGTCGCCGCGGGTCAGCCAGCCGGTGGCTGCGGCGGGGCGGCGCCAGCGGGTGCTGTCGACGTTGGTCCAGGGGGCGTCGGCCGAGTCGGAGGCGGCGAGCCACACCGTGACGCCCGTGGCGTCGACGCGCAGGGCGTGGACCGGCTTCTCGGGCTGCTGCCGGGTGGGCGCGAACTCGCCCAGGGTGCCGTAGGCACGTCGTACCGACTCCGCGTCGGTCGCGAACCGGCGGCCCGTCGCCCGGCGTTGCATCAGCAGGCGCCTGCGCCGCATCGGCTCGCCCAGCCCGCGGAGCGCGCGGACCATGGCGGCGTACGCCTTGCGGACCTTCCGGCGGCCCACGATGCCCGCGGTGATCAGGGCGAGCAGGATGGCACCGAGGACGGCGATGGCGGCGGCCAGCGGGAACGTGAAAGTCGCCGACTGGCCGGTGTTCACCGTCTTTTGCCCCGAGGCCGGGGGAGAGGCAGTGCTGTTCTGGGCGCCGGTGTCGCGGGCCAGTTGGACGTCGGGGCCCGAGGCGTCCTGGGGCAGGCGCAGGATCCAGCCGGGGTGCAGCTGGTCGGCCGGGTCGTTCAGCGCGCCGCCGTCCTTCTGGGCCTGGCCGCGGTTCAGGTCGAAGATCTCGCCGGAGCGCGAGGCGTCGCCGAGTGTGGAGACGGCGATCGACTGCAGGGTGGCGAGCTGCCCGCCCGTCTGCGCGGGGTCCGGGACCACGAACACCTTGATCAGATCGTCCTGGGGCGCCGCGTGCGCGGAGGCGGTGGCGCCGATCGCCATGAGACAGGCTGCCAGCAGCGCCCCCAGGGCGCGCAGGAGTGTCCGTGCCGTGACGGTTGCCGGCCTGTGCTCGGGCCTCGCGCCCGCGCCGTTGCTCATCGTGTCCACCCTTCGGGGTTCCGTTGCACCGACTACACGGGGCCACCCGCCGAAAACGTTCGAAGGGAACTCGCCCTGGACTTCCCGGACTTCGTAGGGAAGTTGCTTTGAACCCTCCGCGACACCGACCCCGTGTACCTGGCGACCACTCGTCACAGGCAGCGCACCGGGGGATCCCATGGCACGTCGGCACTCGAGTCCCGAGGACTTCCGGCTCGTCGGCATGGACTCGGACCCGACCCCCGGCGACCCGGACCTGATCCAGGGCGTGATGCAGCGGTACCGGGACATCGGGGACGCCGCCGAGAAGGCGCTGAACGTGCTGAAGAAGGACGGCACGATCTCGCAGGGCCGAGGTTCGGCGATGGACCAGCTGAAGGAGAAGATCGGCGACGATCTCCCGGACAAGCTGACCAAGACCATGAACTCCTACCACGACGCGGCCCAGGCCTACAGCGACTACATGCCCCGGCTGCGCGAGGCCCAGGACACCTTCGACCGGGCCGTGGACCAGGCACAGGCCGCGGCGCCCGCGGCGAACCAGGCGCCCAAGGAGCTCGGCGCGAACCCTACGGACGCCGAGAAGTCCGAGGCACGCAAGGCGCAGGACGCCATCGACGCGGGCAAGTCCCAGCTGAACGCGGCGAAAAGCCTCGCCGAGCAGGCCAAGTCGATGCGGGAGAGCGCGCAGCGGCAGTGTGCCGATGTGCTGGACCGTGCGGCGGGGGAGGCGATTCCGGAGCGGAACATCTTCCAGAAGATCGCCGACTTCTTCAAGGACTTCCCGTTCGTGCAGATCCTGCTGGCCGCGCTGATCGCCGTGGTCGCGGTGTTCTTCCCGGTGGTGGGGGCGCTGCTCGGCGGGGCGTTGTTCGTCTTCAACCAAGTGATAGCGAGTCAGACCGGCGGTATCAAAGCCGGTGACTTCGTGGTCGGGCTGCTCGGGATCGTTCCCGGCGGTTCGCTGCTGAAGCTGGGCGGGCGGGCCGTGGAGGCGATCGCGCCGGCCGCCGTGGCCGCGGTCAAGAACTCCGGGTTCATCGCCAAGAGCACCGCGTCGATCACCAAGATCGGTGAGTCCTTCACCAACAGCAAGATCGTCAGCGGGGTCCTCGGCAATTCCGTCGGCAAGGTGGGTGTGGAGGTCACCGGGAAGTTCCTCACCAACTCGGCGTTGGAGGCGGGCGCCAAGGCGGCCAACCACGACCAGATCACGGCCGCGGGCGTGTTCGCCGGGGCCGCGGCGGGGGCGGTGGCCGGAGCGGCCTTCAAGGGCGGTATCGGGAAGATCGGCAAGGGTCGTGGGAACCCTCCGGTGGAGGAGGGCAAGGGCGGCCGCTTCGGCGATACGACGGCGCCGGCGGCCGGGGACACGGTCGGTAAGCGGGCCTCCGACCAGGTCGGCGGTGCGATCGAGGAGGGCGCCACGCTGGGCACGAAGATCGGCGTGGGCGTTGCCCAGGGCGGTGACCCCAACGAGGTCGCGGCCGGTGAGATCGCCAACTCCGCGCCGAAGCTGGGTGCTGGGCCGGTCGGCAAGGCGGGCCTCGGCCGCTCGATCGACGGCCTCACCGACAAGATCCCGATCAAGGGCAGCCCGAGGCCGTCGACGGGGGCGACGAATGCGCCGGGGTCCGGGCAGCCGACGACACCGGATCCCGCGAACGCGGGGGCCCAGGGATCGGCGCCGGGCGGTGGAAATGCCGGGGCTGGGGCGCATGGTCCCGCGCCGGATGGTGCGAATGGCGGGGCCGGGGCGCACGGACCCACGTCGGCCGATCCGGCGAACGTACCCCTTCCGCCGTCGCCGACCGGCTCGCGTCCCTCGACTCCGGCTCCCGTGGATCCGGCGAACGTGCCGGTCCCGCCGTCGCCGACCGGCTCGCGGCCCGCCACTCCTGCTCCGACGAACCCGGCGGACGTACCGCTTCCGCCCTCTCCCACCACTCCGCATTCGCCGGTCACGGCACCCTCGCCCACCGCTCCCGGCGACGGGTCGGCCCCCGGGCGCCCCACGGTCCCGCCCATCAGCACCTCCGACTCGCAGTCGAACTCCGGCAGTGAGTCGTCGTCGCCGTCGCCGAACAGCGACGGGTTCGTCACCGCGCCGACCAGTCCCGCGGAGGGCCAGGGCGGCGGCAACGGCCGCTAGGCGCACGGGCGTTCGCGCGGCCACCAGTCGTCCGTCCCCCTTCCCGGACGGATCGCTCCACCTGTCAGCGCTCCAACTACCAGCAAGGAGAACTCCCATGCCCAACTACGCCGTCAACTCCGACACCACGTCGTCCACTTCGCAGGCCCTGCTCAACGACTTCTCCCAGCTCCAGGACAAGCTCAACGAGGTCCGCGGCAAGATCACCAACCTGCTCGCCGACGGCTACAGCACGCCCGCCGCGCAGCAGAAGTTCCAGCCGTTCTTCGACGAGTTCGCCAAGGGCTTCGAGCAGGTCAACCAGGGTCTGCAGGGCATCGGCCAGTACGTGAAGTCCGTCGGCGAGGCCTTCGACCAGACCGACAGCCAGCTCGGCTCCAACCTCTCCTGACCGAACGGCCCGGCTCGCCGCCACGGCGGTCGGTGCCGCACCCACCTCCACACGAGAAGGACGATGAGCAGTGCGATTGACCGTCAGCGTGCGTGACCCGCAGGTCGAGGGGGTGTCCACCACCGTCGCCGTGGAAACCGAACCGTCCGCGCAGACGGGCAGGTTCGCGGCCGAGCTGGCCCGGAGCGTCGGGTACGCGGGGGCGGCGGCGGGGGAGCCACCCCTGTACATCGGCTCGACCCCCGTCGACCCGAACACCACGCTCCAGGGCGCCGGTGTCCGGGACGGCATGGACCTCGGTCTCGGCGCTCCCCTGCCGCGGGAGCCCGAGCCCGAGGGCAGTACCGAGGTCCGGGTCGTCTCCGGGCCGGGCGCGGGAACCGTGTTCCGCCTGGTCCCGGGCGACTACGACATCGGCAACGCCACAAGCTGCCGGATCCGCCTCGCCGAGGGTGCGCCGATGCTCGCGGCCCGAGTGCGGATCCGGCTCGACGGCAGCGCCCAACTCCTCATGACCGACATGGCGTTGCTCGACGGCAAGCCCGCCGAGGACCCGTCGCCGTGGCGGGAGGGCAGCCAACTCGCCGTCGGCGACATCCTGTTGGAGCTGACCTCACGGCCCACGGCCCGCGCCCCGCTGACCCCCGCGCAGGACGGCCTCGGCCTGGAGTTCAACCGGCCCCCGAGGTTCCTGCCCCCGGCCGCGGGCGCCAGGTTCCGACTGCCGACACCGCCGGTCAAGCCCGACAAGCGGCCCATCCCCCTGCTGCCGATCCTTCTCCTGCCCGCGGGCAGCGCGGCGATCGCCATCTTCGTCACCCACCGCTGGTCCTTCGTCTTCATCGCCCTGCTCTCCCCGATCGCCGCCCTGGTCACCCAGTTCGGCGGCCGTAAGCAGGCGATGCTCAAGTACCTGGAGAAGAAGGAGGAGTACGACGGGACGCTCGCGCGGGTGCGCGCCGACATCGAAGCGGCCGTACTCGAAGAACAGCACAACCTGCGCCTGTCCCTGCCCGATCCGGCCACGCTGCTCCAGATGGCGGTCCAGCCCTCGGAGCGGCTGTGGGAACGCCGTTGGCAGGACCCCGACTTCCTCACCGTGCGCGTCGGCACCACCGACCTGCCCTCGTCCGTGAGCGTCGACGACCCCGAGCAGGACGAGCACCGGCGCTCCACCGTGCCGTGGCTGAACCAGGTGCCGGTCGCCGTGCCGCTGCGCCGCGCCGGGGTCGCGGGCATCGCGGGCCCGGGCGCGACCCGGCTCGCCGGCTGGCTGACCGCCCAGGCCGCCGCCCTGCACAGCCCCACCGACCTGCGGATCGTCGTGCTGGCCGGACCGGACGGCGAACGCGACTGGTCGTGGACCCGCTGGCTGCCCCACGCCCAGGCCCAGGGCGAGGACGCCTACGCCCTGATCGGCAGCACCGCCGAGTCCCTGGCCCGCCGCATCGGCGAACTCGGCCAGCTCGTCGCCGCCCGCATCGCCGCAGGACCCGACCTGGTCCGCGGCGGCGTGAACGGCTACCCCGACGTCCTGGTCGTCCTCGAACAGGCCCGCCGCGCCCGCTCGTTGCCCGGCGTGATCGCCCTGCTGCGCGACGGCCCGTCCGTCGGCGTCCACACCCTCTGCATCGACCGCGAGGAGCGGCTGCTGCCCGAGGAGTGCGGAGCCGTCGTCGTCACCGGCGCCGACGCCACCACGGCCAAGGTCCGCACCGGCTCCGCCGCCGCCCTGGAGAACGTCCGCGGCGACTCCCCGGAGCCCGACTGGTACGAGCACTTCGCCCGCGCCCTGGCCCCGCTGCGCGGCGTCGGCGACAGCGACGAGAGCGCCCTGCCCGGTGCCGTACGCCTCTTGGACCTGCTGCACATCGAACCGCCCACCGCCGAGGCCGTGGTGGCCGGCTGGTCCCTCGGCGGCCGCAGCACCAGGGCTCTGCTCGGGGTGGGTTACGACGGTGAGTTCGCCGTCGACCTGGTGCGCGACGGTCCGCACGCGCTGATCGCCGGCACCACCGGTTCCGGCAAGTCCGAGCTGCTGCAGACCCTCGTCGCCACCCTCGCCGTGGTCAACCGGCCGGACGAGATGACCTTCGTGCTCGTCGACTACAAGGGCGGCAGCGCCTTCGCCGAGTGCGCCGACCTGCCGCACACCGTCGGCCTGGTCACCGACCTCGACACCCGCCTCGTGGAGCGGGCCCTGGTCTCCCTCGGCGCCGAACTGCGCCGCCGCGAGACGCAGTTGGCGCAGGCCGGCGCCAAGGACATCGAGGACTACCTCGACAAGCGCGCCCGCGGCGGCAACGTACTGCCTCCGCTGCCCCGACTGCTGCTGGTCATCGACGAGTTCGCCTCCATGGTGCGCGAACTGCCCGACTTCATCTCCGGGTTGGTGAACATCGCGCAGCGCGGCCGCTCGCTCGGCATCCACCTGGTCCTCGCGACCCAGCGCCCCGGCGGCGCGGTCACGCCGGACATCCGCGCCAACACCAACCTGCGCATCGCCCTGCGCACCACCGACACCAGCGAGAGCCGGGACATCATCGACGCCCCGGACTCCGGGGACATCTCCCCGGCCAACCCGGGCCGCGCGTACGCCCGTCTGGGCCCGTCGGCCCTGCTGCCCTTCCAGTCGGGCCGTGTCGGCGGCCGCCGCCCGGGCGGCGAAGTCCCGGCCGGGACCGAGGTGACCGTCCATGCGGAGCCGGTGACCTGGCAGAACCTCGGCGGACCGCTGCCGTCCGCCCGCTCCCGGGGCGGCTCCGGCGCGGCACAGACCGAGGCCGTCACCGACCTCGCCGTCCTCGCGGGCGCCGTGGCACAGGCGGCCCGGCTGGCCGACGTACCCCGTCAGCCCAGCCCCTGGCTGCCGCCGCTGCCCGCACTGCTCCCGTGGACACCGCCGCCCGCGCCCAAGCACACCGCCGAGCGCGAAGCGGCCCTGCCCGCCGTGGAGTACGGCATCGTCGACCTGCCCGCCCAGCAGACCCGCGCCCCGCTGGTCCTCGACCTCGACCGGGCCGGTCATCTGCACATCGTCGGCTCCCCGCGCAGCGGACGCTCCCAGACCCTGCGCACCCTGGCCGCGGCACTGGCCCAGGCCCACGGCGCCGACGACGTGCACCTCTACGGCATCGACTGCGGCAACGGCGCGCTCAACGCCCTGACCGCGCTGCCCCATTGCGGTGCGGTCGTCGACCGGAATCAAGTCGAGCGTCTGGGCCGCCTGTTGGACCGGCTCGGCGCCGAACTCACCGCCCGCCAGAGCATCCTGGGCGCGCGCGGCACCGCCGACCTGACCGAACTGCGCCGCAACCAGGCACCCGAGGAGCGGCTCGCGCACATCGTGCTGATGGTCGACCGGTTCGAGGTCTTCGAGCGGGAGTTCACCGCGTACGACAACGGCAGCTACCTGGAGCGCATGCTCCGCCTGCTGCGCGACGGCGCGGGCGTCGGTATCCATGTCGTGCTGGCCGGCGACCGGGTGCTCGGCAGCAGCCGCTTCTCCGGCACCACCGAGGACAAGATCGTCCTCAGGCTCAACGACAAGCAGGACTACTCCAGCGTCGGCATCCCCACCAAGTCCGCCCCGACCGACCCCGAACCGGGCCGCGGCATCCGCACCCAGGACCTCAGCGAGGCCCAGATCGCGGTGCTCGGCGAGGACCTGTCCGGCACCGCGCAGGCCGAGGTGCTGTTCACCCTGGGCCGGGAGCTGACCGAACGCGAGGCCGCCGTCCCCGCCGCCCGTCGCCCGATCCGGCTCGACGTGCTCCCCGACCGGATCACGTACGCCGACGCCCTCGCCCTGCACACCCACGGCGGGCCCATGCGGCCCCTGGTGGCCGTCGGCGGCGACACCCTCACCTCGCTGGGTCCCGACCTGGCGGACGTGCCGACCTTCGTGGTCGCCGGGCCGCCGCGCACCGGTCGCAGCACCGCCCTGCTCGTCGCGGCGGAGTCGTTGCTGGCCGCGGGGACCGGCCTGATCGTGCTCGCACCGAGGCGTTCCCCGTTGCGGCAACTGCTGGGACGGCCCGGCGTGGCCACCGTCATCACCGACCCCGAGGTCACGGCCGGCGAGTTCCGCCAGGCCCTCGGCAACGTCCCGGAAGAACACGGCGTGATCGTCGTCGACGACGCCGAACTCCTCATGGGCGCCGAGATCGACCCCGACCTCGCACTGCTCGCCCGCGGCGGAGCCGGCACCGGCTGGGGCCTCCTCGCGGCAGGCAACGCCGAGTCGCTGGCGCTGAGCCTGGCCGGCTGGATGGGCCAGGTGAAGCGCAACCGCACCGGCATGCTCCTCTCCCCGCAGGGCCTGAGCGAAGGCGAGGTGATCGGCGTCAAGCTGACCCGGGGCGTCGTCGGCCAGGCCCCGCAGCCGGGCCGGGGCCTCATGCACCTGGGCGACGGGACCCTGCGCGCCGTACAGGTGCCGCTCCCCGACGCGGGGCTCTGAGACGGGGAGGTGCGCCCCCGCTTCCCCCGCGGGAGCGCACCTCCCTCCGCACGCCGAAGGGCGGCCGGACCGTGGGGGTCCGGCCGCCCTTCGGGCTGCGTGCGGTGGATCAGGCGGCGACCGTGTCGTCCTTCGGCGGCACCTGGACACCGTCGTCCGTGACGAAGCGGAACGTGCCGGTGATGGCGTCGAACAGGTCGTAGACCTCGCTCTTCAGCGGCAGATTGGGGCTGGCGAGGGTGACGACCAGGAAGTCCTCGGTGCTGCCCGGCACCGGCATCATCGTGTGCATCGTCAGCAGCTTGACGTCGATGTCTCCGGTCAGCCGGGTCACCTCGGTGCCGGTGACCCGGGCCACCGTGCCCACGTGCGGGACCTTCGCCGACGCGATGACGCGGTCCTTGGGCGCCACTCCCGTAGCGGAGGAGACGCCGAGCCGCGCGGACAGCACCGGCAGCGTGAGCTCCTCGCCCTCGGGCGTGCTGACGGCGAACACCATGCCGTACGCCATGAAGAGGCCCTCGGTGTACATGGTCGCCGTGCCCGCGGCCAGCAGCGCCCCGTGCCGGCGGGCCGCCCGGGTCAGCTCGCGGCCCTGCCGGAACATGTCGTTGATCCGCGCCTTCTCGCGCGGGTCGTCGGTCGTGGCGAGCGCCTGGGCGCGGGTCCTGGCCAGCTCCTCGCCGCTCAGGTCGACCTGCTGCCACTGGTCCGGGATGTCCAGCAGAAATCGTTGTGCCGTGCTCACTTGCCGCCTCCGTCGTCGAGGTTCGCCACCGCGTCCTGGTCGGTCTTCTCGAAGGAGTCGAGGATGTTGCCGATGGCGTCGCGGATGCCCTGCACCTGCTTCTGCAGCTGGTGCTTGCCGTCCTCCCACTTGTTCTCGAAGTTCTGGGCGGAGCCGTGGGAGAGCTCGGGCCCGAACGCGGCATCGAAGTCGAACGTGTGGTGTCCGATGTCGATGTTGTCGTGCACGAAGGCCAGCATGTTCCTGGCCTCCTCGAGCTCGCTCCCGGGGATGTTGACGTCCGACGCCACTGCGGGCCCCCGTTTCTGTTCGCTGAGGATTCGCCTCTGCGGGGAACACGAGGCCGCGGGCCCGAAACGTTCAGTGAACCCTCCCCGGCCTCCGTCTCGTGTGTCAGGCATGACCTCGCTCTTCACCCGCCGTGCCGTCGTCGCTCCCGTGCTCGCCCTGTGCGGTGTGCTGAGCCTGTCGGCCTGCGGCAAGACGATCTCCATCGGCGACAGTTCGGGCCCGGCCTCCTCGGCCCCCGCGTCGTCCGCCGCGGCCTCGCCCTCGGCCACGGCGTCAGCCCCCGCCCAGGGCGCGGGCAACTCGGCGCTCCAGGTGGTGGACTCCACCGCGCAGGACAACGGCCTCAACGGCACCGGCGGGACCGTGGTCGGAGCGGCTGTGCAGGAGACGCCGCCCAAGTGGGTGCAGCTTTCCGCGGTCACCTCGGCGCCGCTGAACGCGCCCCACCTCATCAACATCAACCAGGCCGCGCTCTACCGCTTCGACGCCGACACGGCCGGCTCCGGCCAGTCGGCCTGCAACGGCGCCTGCGCCGTGAAGTGGCCCCCGGTGACGGTCCAGGAGGGCGGCAACGTCTACCTGGCGGGCGTGGACCCCAAGCAGGTCGGCGCCTTCCGCCGGCAGGACGGCCAGGTCCAGATCACCGTCGGCGGCTGGCCCCTCTACCGCTTCTCCGGCGACAGCAAGCCGGGTGACCTCAACGGTCAGGGACTGGACGGCAAGTGGTTCGCGGCCGGACCGAAGGGAGACAAGGTGACGCAGTAGCGGTCACCGCCCTCGTCGACGGCGGCGCCCCTCAGGGGGTGCCGCCGTTTTTCATCGCGCGTGATGCTTCCCTGTTGCCGGAACCGTTCCGCAAAGTTCGCCGATCATGCCGAATGTTTCGGTCGCCACCTCATCCGCATCGCCGCAACGCTCGGCGCCGGTGCACAAGTTGCCCGCAGATTCACTGCGTACAAGGGGTTGCCACCGTTTGGGAGCTGTCTCTAGGGTGCGGCAACAACGCATCTTTCTGGATCACTTCCGAAACTTTCGGTCCCAGCGGACGGTCGTGGACGCGCCGTCCCTATCCAAGGAGCGCAATATGGGCGACCGGGCACTGTCCCGCCGCGGCTTCCTGGCGGCCTCCGCCGCGGCCGGTCTGGGCATGACGGCACTGAGCGGCTGCGGTGGCGACTCGGACGGGGGGTCGTCCGACGGGACGACCACGATCGAGTGGTGGAACATCTCCACCACCGAGCCCGCGAAGACCGTCTGGGCCGGGCTTGCCAAGAAGTTCGAGGCGCAGAACCCCAAGGTGAAGATAAAGATCACCCAGCTGGAGAACGACGCCTACAAGACGAAGATGACCTCGCTGACCGCCTCCGGGAAGCTGCCCGACATCTTCCACACCTGGGGCGGGGGCGTCCTCCAGCAGCAGGTCGACGCCGGGCTCGTCGAGGACCTCACCGACAAGACCAAGCCGTGGGCCGACGGCCTGCTGTCGGTCGCCAAGCAGGCGTACATCCTCGACGACAAGACGTACGGCATCCCCTTCGACATCGGCATGATCGGGTTCTGGTACAACAAGGCGCTCTTCAAACAGGCCGGCATCACCGAGCCACCGACCACCTGGAGCGGCTTCCTCGACACGGTCAAGAAGCTGAAGGCGAAGAAGATCACGCCGATCGCGCTGGCGGGCAAGGAGAAGTGGCCCGAGATGTACTACTGGGCCTACCTGGCGATGCGCACGGCGGGCCTCGACACCCTCAAGAAGGCCAACGACAGCAAGGACTTCACCGACCCCGGGCTCGTCCAGGCCGGACAGCACCTCAAGGAACTGGTCCAACTCCAGCCGTTCCAGAAGGGGTTCCTCGGCGCCGCCTACTCCACGCCGACCGGACAGGCCGCCACCATGGGCAACGGCAAGGCCGCCATGGAGCTGATGGGCCAGTGGGCCCCGTCCGTCGAGGCCGACTCCGGCAAGGGCCTCGGCGCGAACCTCGGCTTCTTCCCCTTCCCGGCCGTCGAGGGCGGAAAGGGCGCCATCACCGAGGTGTTCGGCGGCGGCGGCGGACACGCCCTGCGCAAGGGCGCCCCGGAGGCGGCCGTCGACTTCCTGAAGTTCTTCGCCTCCGAGGCCACCGACCTCGAACTCGTCAAGAAGACCGGCACCCTGCCGATCCTGCCCGCCGCCGAGAAGGGCCTCTCCGACCCCAACACCAAGGCCGTACAGGCCCAGTTGAACGCCGCCACCGGCTTCCAGCTCTACCTCGACCAGGCCTACGCGCCCGCCGTCGGCCAGGAGGTCAACGACAGCGTCTCCGCGCTGATCGCCGGCTCCAAGTCCCCCGAGCAGGTCACGCAGTCGATCACCAAGACCGCGAAGGAAGCGTAGTAGCCGGCGATGACCTCCACTTTCCTCCCGGACAAGCGGACCGGCCCCGACGTCGCCCTCTCCTCCCCGACGGCGACGTCGGCCCGGCGGCGCGCCCGCCGCCGGCTGGCGCACTGGCTCACCGCGGTCGGCTTCCAGGTGCCCGCCCTGGTGCTGTTCATCGGCCTGGTGCTGCTGCCGATGCTGTTCGCGCTGTACGCCGCGTTCTTCCGCTGGGGCGGCTTCGGCATGCCCTCCGACTACGTCGGCGGCGACAACTTCACCCGCCTCTTCCAGGACGACGTCTTCCTCGGCGACCTGTGGCGCTGCGGAGTCCTGATCGTCCTCTCGCTCGCCCTGCAACTGCCGTTCGCGCTCGCCCTGGCCGTCGCCCTCAACCAGCGCATCCGCGGCCGGGCCGTCTACCGCATGCTGTTCTTCGCGCCGTACGTCCTGTCCGAGGCCATCACCGGCGTCCTCTTCAGCATGATCTTCGCCCCCGACGACGGACTCGCCGACCACATCCTCGGCAGCATCGGCCTCGACGGGCTCGGCGGCGAATGGTTCGCCGACCCCTCCTACGTCATGGCGACCCTCTTCCTCGTCATGACCTGGAAGTACTTCGGCTTCCACATGATGCTCTACCTGGCCGGACTCCAGTCCATCCCGGCCGAGTTGACCGAGGCGGCCCTCATCGACGGCGCCGGCCCCTGGCAGCGCTTCCGCAACGTCACCCTGCCGCTGCTCGCGCCCACCCTGCGCATCAGCGTCTTCCTCTCCGTCATCGGGGCGATCCAGCTCTTCGACCTGGTGTGGGTGATCACCCAGGGCGGTCCCGACCACCACTCCGAGACGATGGCCGTGACGATGTTCCAGTACGGCTTCAAGCGCTACCAGGTCGGCTACGCCAGCGCGATCAGCGTGGTCATGTTCGGCATCTGCCTCGTCTTCGCCCTCGCCTACCAGCGGTTCGTGCTCCGCCGCGACCTCGAAGGCGCCACCACGAACATGAGGGGAGACGGCAAGTGAAGACCGTACGCAATCTGCCGCTGCACGTGGTCCTCGTCCTGGTCGGCGCGGTGATGGTCGTACCCCTGCTGTACGCCGTGCTGTCCGGCTTCAAGTCCACCGACGAGCTCTCCCGCAACCCCTTCGGACTGCCCGAGCACTGGCTGACCGGCAACTACACGGACATCCTCGGCTCCGACGACTTCTGGCGGCTGCTCGGCAACAGCACCCTGATCGCGGTCGGTACGACCGTGCTGGTGGTCGCGGTGTCGGCGCTCGCGGCCTTCTCCTTCGCGCGGTTCGCCTTCCGCGGCCGGGAGGTGCTGTTCACCTTCTTCACGATGGGGCTGATGTTCCCCTTCGCGGTGGCCGCCCTGCCGCTCTTCCTGCTGCTGCGCTACCTCGACCTGCTGGACAACCCGCTGGGCGTGATCCTCCCGCAGGCCGCCTTCGGGCTGCCGATGACGATCATCATCCTGCGGGGCTTCTTCCGGCAGATCCCGGGGGAACTGGAGGAGGCCGCCACCCTCGACGGATGCAGCGCCTTCGGCTTCTTCTGGCGGGTGCTGCTGCCCATGGCCCGGCCCGCGCTCGGCACGGTCTCCGTGCTCGCCGTCGTCACCAGCTGGAACAACTTCATGCTGCCGCTGCTGGTGTTCACCGACGCCAAGTGGTGGACCCTGCCGATCGGCGTGCAGCAGTTCCAGGGCCAGTACTCGGCGGAGTACGCCCGCGTCTTCGCCTACCTGGTCCTGGCGATGGTCCCCGCCCTCGCCTTCTACTCGGTCGCCGAGCGCCAGCTCGTCGGCGGCCTCACCGCCGGCGCGACGAAGGGATGACCCGCGCCCGCGGACGTACGGCCCCGCACCCCACCCCGTGAGGAGTCGCACCATGCCCAAGAACCGTCTCAGACTCGTCGGCGCCCTCGCCGCCGCCCTGGTCGCCGCCGGCCTCACCACCGGCACCCCGGCCCAGGCCCACGAACGGCCCGCCACCCTCGCCGACCTCGCCCAGCGCCACGGCCGCTACTTCGGCAGCGCCACCGACAACCCCGAACTCACCGACACCGCCTACACGGCCCTGCTCGGCAGCGAGTTCGACATGATCACGCCCGGCAACGGCATGAAGTGGTACGCCACCGAGCCCCAGCAGGGCGTCTTCGACTGGACGAACGGCGACCAGATCGTCGACCTGGCCCGCGAGAACCACCAGAAGGTCCGCGCCCACACCCTGGTCTGGCACAGCCAGCTGCCGGGCTGGCTCACCGACCGCGAGTGGACCGCCGACGAGCTGAGGGCCGTACTGAAGAAGCACATCCAGACGGAGGTACGGCACTACCGCGGCAAGGTCTACTCCTGGGACGTCGTCAACGAGGCCTTCAACGAGGACGGCACCTACCGCGAGACCATCTGGTACAAGACCCTCGGCCCCGGCTACATCGCCGACGCCCTGCGCTGGGCCCACCAGGCCGACCCGCACGCGAAGCTCTACCTCAACGACTACAACATCGAGGCGGTCGGCCCGAAGAGCGACGCGTACTACGCCCTCGCCCAGCAGCTCAAGGCCCAGCACGTGCCGCTCGACGGCATCGGCCTCCAGGCCCATCTGGCCCTGCAGTACGGCTATCCGACCACCCTGGAGGACAACCTCCGCCGCTTCTCGAAGCTCGGCCTCGACACCGCGCTCACCGAGGTCGACGTACGGATGATCCTGCCGGCGACCGAGGAGAAGCTGGCGCAACAGGCCGACTGGTACCGGGACCTGACCGCCGCGTGTCTCGCGGTGCGGCGGTGTGTGGGCATCACGGTGTGGGATTACACAGATCGCTATTCGTGGATCCCTGCTTTCTTCCCCGGTCAGGGCGCCGCGCTCCCGTGGGACGAGCAACTCCAGCCGAAACCGGCGTACTTCGCGATCAGGGAGGCGCTGGGCGGCAAGTAGGGGGTTTCCCGAACGCCCCGGCGGTGCAGTGGGGAGCACCGCCGGGGTCCGGCACCCCCGGTCAGGGTGCCGGGGGTGCCGTGCTCGACCGCACCACCAACTCCGTGCCCAGCTCCACGCGAGGCGAGTCGGGCTGCTCGTCGCGGGCCAGCCGCAGAACCGTGCGGACCGCCAACTTGCCCATGTCGGCGAGCGGTTGGCGGACCGTGGTGAGCGGCGGCGCCGACCAGCGGACTTCCGGGAGGTCGTCGAAGCCGACCATGCTCATGTCCTCCGGCACTCTGAGGCCGCGCCGCCGCAGCGCCTCGATCGCGCCCAGGGCCATCTGGTCGCTGGCCGCGAACAGGGCGGTCGGCGGCTCGGGCAGGTCCAGCAGGGCGTTGCAGCCGGTGAAGCCGGACTCGGGACGGAAGTCGCCGGGGACGACGAGGGTTCCGTCGAGGGCGATGCCGGCGCCCTCCAGGGCCGCGCGGTAGCCGTCGAGGCGGGCGCGGGAGCACAGCAGCCGGGGCGGGCCCGCGATCAGGCCGATCCTGCGGTGGCCCAGGGACAGCAGGTGCTGGGTGGCGGCCATGCCCCCCGACCAGTTGGCGGCGCCGATCGTGGGGACCTCCAGCGTGGGCGAGCCCGCCGGGTCGACGACCACCAGGGGGACGCCGAGCGCCCGCAACTCCTCGTGCAGCAGCGGCTCCAGGGCCGAGGTGACCAGGATGACCCCGTCGGAGGCGCGGGCCCTGAGGTTGCGCATCCACTCGCGGGCGTCGCCCGAGCGGCCGTGGATCGCGGAGACGACCGTGCCGACGCCCGATGCGTGCGCGACCTCCTCCACGCCCCTGATGATCTCCACCGCCCAGGGGCTGTCGAGGTCGTTGAAGACCAGGTCGAGCAGGGCGGCACGGGTGGCGGAGGAGCCCGCGCGCTTGCGGTAGCCGTACCTCAGCAGCAGGTCCTCGACGCGGGCGCGGGTGCGCGGCGACACGTCGGAGCGGCCGTTGACGACCCGGGAGACGGTCGGCACCGAGACGCCGGCCTGCCGGGCGATCTCCGTGATCGTGACCCGGCCCCGTGTCTCGGACGCCTCCTCGGCACCGGCCCCGTCTGCTGCCATGTCCCCCACCTCCGTGGACGCCTGCGGCGAACGTGGGCGCCTGCGGCGAAACTTCCAGAAGTCTTCCGGAAAACCGGCGCTCATGGGAAGTGCGAACCTCATTACGCACGGGTAACTACGGGGAGTGACCGACCCCCGACATGCGTCGGGGCCGGCTCGCGGTTCGTGTCCGCGACCGGCCCCTGAAAATCCACCGGACGGCTCGGCGGCGCCGCCCGGCCGCCGCCTCAGGCGGCGGTCATCACCTTGTTCGCGCCCAGCGGGCGGTGCGGGGCGATGATCTTGCCGTCGGGCAGGAGCTCACCGGTGTCCTCGAAGAGCAGAACGCCGTTGCACAGCAGGCTCCATCCCTGCTCCGGGTGGTGCACCACGAGTCGGGCGCACTCCCGGTCGGCGGAGTCTGCTGACGGGCACGGTGGCTGGTGCTGGCACATTGGTGGGATCTTTCGCTCTGTCGTGATGTGTGGGATGGCTGTCGTGTCTGCTTTGCGGCTTGAAGCGCTGTCCATGGCCGCCCCCCGTTGTGATAAGTCGGTCCAGTCCCAGTGTTGCCCCACGGACGTCAATCCGCAGGCATTTTGCGGCACCACTTCTTCACAGGTTGATGACGCATCACCCGGCTGGGCGGTTCATTCCAACTGCACTGTCACTTCGGGTGGTTCGCGGTGGCCGGATAGGGCTAGTCCTTCCTGGTCAGGGACGGTTTTCGGCTCGTACGAGCAGTCATTTGCTCGTACGAGCAGATGAGTCGGGAAAGGTGCCGGGAAAAGCGTCGTACCCCGCCACCCGGAAATTCGGGAGCGGGGTACGAAGGGCCTCGCGGAGGTGGGGTTCAGGCGGGCTGGCTCAGCAGGGGTGCGGCAGTCACCCGATGGGTCAGCACCGGGAGGAGTTCGGCGACCCGGTGCGGGCGATGGGCCGCGATACCGGGCGGGGCAGGGGCCAGCGGGACCAGCAGATCGGTGGCGGCGGGGTGGCCGCTCGCCCCGTCCGCCGTGCTGTCGCCGTGCAGCCACAGCGTGAGCATGTACAGGCTGGGTACCGAGAGCAGGCGTGGCTGGTAGGTCTGGGGCATCGTCTCCGCCTGGCGCAGGGCGCGCTCGGTGGAGGTGATGTAGGGGCCCTCGAAGAAGTGTGAGAAGGCCCAGCCGTCGGGGGTCAGCCGGGTCTCGGCCGCGGCCACGGCGCGGTCGCCGCAGTGGATCAGGAAGCGCCACCCGGCCAGCCGGGTGGCGGACATGCCCGCGGGCGTGAGGTCGTCCAGCACATGGACGGGCAGCGGGAGTTCGGGGGTGGCGGGTGCCTGGGAACGCAGCAGGGCGGGTGTTCGGGCCTCGCGGACCGCGGTGGGCGAGGCGAGTGCGGTGAGAACGGTGCGCAGGGCAGGTGCGGGTGCCGGGGGGACATGCAGCGGCATGGTGGGTCGCCTCTCATTCGACAGGCACGGTGGCGCGAGGGCGGGGGCGGACGGCGCTGTCTGCTCACGCGGTCAGAGAGGCGGGGCCGGGGTCTGGGAACGAGGGATATGGGTGAGGCCTGCCGCACGTCACCTCGACGGCAGGTTCCACGACCGCGGGCGCCAACCCTCTGCCTTGTTCGCGGAGTTTATACGACATGTGTTCAGACGGTGTTTCGTCTAGCCGTTTGCGGTGCACCCGGCAAGGGTGTATCCGGTCGGCGATACGTGGGAATCATCCCGATTCCCCTCGGCGCCGCTGCGGTGACCTCGGGAAATGCCCGGGGCGCGGTCGGCCAATTCTCGTCGGCATTTTTCACGAGGTCTTCTTCGGCCCGAAACAACGCACCGTTTCATGCCTCGTGAATGTGCCTCCGGTCACATCCCATCAGAGTAGCGGTCGACGGGCCCGCGCGGGGACGTTACCGATCGCCGCGGCTGGGCATCATCCCACGTGACCCGACACCGGCGGCCGGGATCTTCCCGCCGCCCGATCGAGGAGGGACGCTTCGATGGGGGAGAAGGTCGTGGCAGGCCGGTTCGATCTGTCCGATCGGCAGCTCTACCGCGACAAGCTGCGCAGGTGCCTTGCGGGGCTGGAGCGGCTCCTGGCCGAGAAGCGGTTCGACCGCCCCAAGAACCTCATGGGGCTGGAGATCGAATTGAATCTCACCGGCGCCGACGGCATGCCGAGAATGCTCAATGCCGAGGTCCTCGAACGCATCGCGAGCCGAGATTTCCAAACAGAACTCGCCATGTTCAATCTGGAAGTCAACATAGCCCCACACCGATTGGGCGGGCGGGTATTCGACCGGCTCGGGGAGGAACTCCGCACCTCTCTGGCATATGCCGACCGTAAAGCGGGCGAGGTCGACGCGGGAATCGTGATGATCGGAATTCTGCCGACCCTCGACCGCGACGACCTCGTTTCCTCCAATCTCTCCGCCGTCGACCGCTACGCGCTGCTCAACGAACAGATCGTGGCCGCGCGCGGCGAGGACTTCGTCCTCGACATCGACGGCGTCGAGCACCTCACCTGCACCTCGAAGTCGATAGCGCCGGAGGCCGCCTGCACCTCCGTACAACTGCACCTCCAGGTCACCCCGGCCCGCTTCGCCGACGTGTGGAACGCCGCGCAGGCCGTCACGGCCGCGCAGATCGCCGTGGGCGCCAACTCCCCGTTCCTGTTCGGCCGTGAGCTATGGCGCGAGTCCCGGCCCCCGCTCTTCCTGCAGTCCACCGACACCCGCCCACCCGAACTCCAGGCCCAGGGCGTACGGCCGCGCACCTGGTTCGGGGAACGCTGGATCTCCTCCGCGTACGAGCTGTTCGAGGAGAACCTGCGCTTCTTCCCCGCCGTGCTGCCGATCTGCGACGAGGAGGACCCGCTCGACGTCCTCGACGCGGGCGGCGTCCCCACACTCGCCGAACTCGTCCTGCACAACGGCACGGTGTACCGCTGGAACCGCCCGGTCTACGGCATCGCCGACGGCGTCCCGCACCTGCGCGTCGAGAACCGCGTGCTGCCCGCGGGCCCCACCGTCACCGACGTCATCGCCAATACGGCCTTCTACTACGGCCTGGTCCGCGCCCTCGCCGAGGAGTCGCGGCCGGTGTGGACCCGGCTGTCCTTCGAGGCGGCGGAGGCCAACTTCGACGCCGCGTGCCGGGACGGCATCGACGCCCGCCTCCAGTGGCCGCGCCGTGGACGGTACGGCGGCACCGCCGAGGTCGACGCGGTGAGCCTCGTACGCGACGAACTGCTGCCATTGGCCGAGGCCGGCCTGGACGCGTGGGGGGTGGAGCGGGCCGACCGGGACTTCTACCTCGGGGTGATCGAGGAGCGCTGCCGGCGCCGGGTCAACGGCGCGTCCTGGCAGGCGGCGACCTTCCACCGGGCCCTGGAGGCGGGGCTGTCGAGGGATGCCGCGCTGGCGGCCACCACCCGCAGGTACCGCGATCTGATGCATCAGGGGGAGCCGGTGCACACCTGGCCCGTGGGGTTGCCCGAGCCGGTGCCGCTGGGGTGACGCGATCAGGCGGGCTCAGTCCTGGCTGTTGCCCTGGGCCCCCGCCGCCACGATCGCCTTCAGCATCACCGCCTGGATCTGGGACGGGTTGCTGACCGACTGGCCGGAGCCGCCGGTGGCCTGGGCGATCTCCTCGGCCTCCTGCTGGTCGGCGTCGGGACCCACGGCGATGATGATCAGCGGGACCGGACGCTCGGGGTTGGTGAGCTTCTGCAGTTCGCTGATCAGTTTGGAGCGGCTGATGCTGCCCGGGTCCTGGTTGACGCCGTCGGTCAGGATGACCAGGGCGTTGAACTTGCCCTTCACATAAGAGGCGGTGGCCTCCCGGTAGGCGGCGAGCGTGGTGTCGTACAGGCCGGTCGCGCCGTTCGGCACCGGCTCCAGGCCGGTGAACGCCGCCGACAGCTTGTCCCGTACGGTGCTGCCGTCCTTCTGGTCGCCGAGTCGCTCGGTCGGCACCAGGACGCGGTAGTCCTTGTCACCGTCCAGCTTGGTGGAGAACTCCCACAGCCCGATCTCGTCCTCGGGCGTGAAGGTGGCGAGCGCCTGCAGCAGCGAGGCCTTGGTGACGTCCATCCGCGACTGGCCCGACTTCGACACGGGCTCCGCCATGGACCCGGAGGCGTCCACGACCGTGGTGATCCGGGCGCTCTGCACGGTGATCGTCCAGGTGCCGAGCGCCTCCTGGAGCGAGGAGTCCGAGGCGGCCTGCGGCGCGGGTTCGTCGTACGGCTGCGGGCTCTCGCCGCCGGCCTCGGCCACCACTGTCTCCGGCGCGCTGTCGTCGGAGGTGCGGAAACCGTACTTCTGCAGGAGCTTCAACTGCTCCGTCTGGCGCAGGTAGTTCATGAACCGCAGCGCGGCCCGGCTCTCGTCGGTCGACAGCTGGTCGACCATCACGTACGGGTAGTCCAGTACGGGCGAGCCGTCCTTCGGATAGAACATGTCGAGCCCGTTGCCCCCGTCCGCCGAGGCGTTGTAGGCGTACGCCGCCTGCTCGGTGAGGATGAGCGCCTGGTTGCGCTTCGGATTGCCCAGCTCGGTGCCCGAGGAGTCGCGCGGCAGCGTGTCCACGACCTGGCTGTCGCTGTCCGAGGTGCGCTGCGACAGCGTCTTCATCATGGCCGCGGCCTGGGTCTCCCCGCCCTTCAGCCCGGCGGCGGCGGTCATCAACTGCGTCAGCGCGAGCAGCCCGGTGGCGCTGCGCGCGGGGTCGGCGGCGCCCAGCTTCAGCGAGTCGTTCTGCATGGCGGCGCCGGCCAGCTCGATCCAGCTGTACGTCTTCCTCGGCCACCCGAGCGACTTCGCCGCCGTCGGCACCATCGCCACGCCGACCGGCGTAGAGGCGACCTGACCCGCGGGGGTCACGTCGGTCGCGGCGCTGTTCGCGGTGATCCGGTCGACCCACAGCTGCGAGTCCGGCACCCACACCTGCGCGTCCGGCTTCTTGCCCGCGGTCAGTTCGTCCGCGACCTTGTACGAGTCGCGCGCGGTCACCGTGACCGCGACACAGCGGCCGTCCGAGGTGACGCCGCTGTCCCGGGCCCGCTTCGCCGCCGCCGTGAGGGCGGGCTCGATGTCCGGCGAGGCGGCGAGCCGGAGCCGCACCGGGTCGTCCTTGCACGACGAGCCGAACGAGAGCAGACCGCCCTTGACGGCACCCGCGGTGCCGCCGGCGACGGTGAGAACGAGAACCGTCGCGATCGCCACCGTCCGGCGGCGCGCGCGTGGACGGGGGTCGCTGCCGCCCGCCCCATACTGATCGGGCAAGCTGTGACGTCCCATGACGGTGGTGCCCCTCCCTGTTGAACCTCGTGCCGAATGGCGGCCGTACGACAGGCAAAGGGGAGACACGCCCCGTACGGCGTCCGTCCCCCCAGACGGCCAAGCGCACGATCTTCGTAAGTTCTTTCGAGACCCTAGCGGGGCGGCGATGGGGATGAGGCGCGAATACTCAACTGGAGGCAGGAGTGCAGGCAGAGGCGGGCCCGGTGGCCGATTCTTTTCCGCCGGAGCGGCCCTCGCGACGCATTTTCCGTGACGAGACCCTGCTCGTTCTGGGGCTTTCGCTCGGTGCGAGCGGAGTGTCCGCCCTGATCAGCTTTGTCGGATCGGTCACGAAACCGGGCGGCCTCAAGGACCAGGCGGCGACGCTCAACGCGTCCGCCGCGCCGGGCCGTCCCTGGCTCGATCTCGCCTGGCAGCTGTTCGGGATCGCGAGTGCCCTGGTGCCCGTCGCGCTGGTCGCGCACCTGCTGCTGCGGGAGGGCGAGAGCCTGCGCACGATCGGCTTCGACCGCACCTGGCCCTGGCCCGACCTCGGCCGCGGCGCGGGGATCGCGGCGGTGATCGGCAGCGCCGGAATCGCCTTCTACCTGGCCGCACGCGGCCTCGGCTTCAACCTCACCGTGGTGCCGGAGGCGCTGCCCGACGTGTGGTGGAAGTACCCGGTGCTGATCCTGTCCGCGATGCAGAACGCGATCCTCGAAGAGGTCATCGTCGTCGGCTATCTGCTGCGCCGCCTCGGCCAGTTGGGCTGGACCCCGGGGACCGCCCTGGTGGCCAGTTCCGTACTGCGCGGTAGCTACCACCTCTACCAGGGCATCGGCGGCTTCGTCGGCAACATGGTGATGGGCGTGGTGTTCGTCTACCTGTACCGGCGCTGGGGCCGGGTCGGTCCCCTCGTGGTGGCGCATTCCCTGCTCGACATCGGAGCCTTCGTCGGCTACGCGCTGCTGGCCGGGAAAGTGGGCTGGCTGCCCACCGCCTAGGCCAGCAGTTCGCCCTCGATCACGGTGACCGCGCGCCCGCTCAGCAGCGTTCGGTCGCCACGCAGTTCGGTGCGGACGCGGCCGGAGCGCGGCGAGGCCTGCAGACCGGTGAGGACGGGACTGCCCAGGCGCTCCGCCCAGAACGGCGCCAGCGCGGTGTGGGCGCTGCCGGTGACCGGGTCCTCGTCGATGCCGACGTTCGGGAAGAAGCAGCGGGAGACGAAGTCGTAGCCGCGGGACGGGTCCTCGGCGGGGGCGGTGGCGATGATGCCGCGCTCGGAGTAGGCGGCGAGCGCCTTGTGGTCCGGGGTGAGGGCGTGGACGGTCTTCTCGTCGGCGAGTTCGAGCAGCAGGTCGCCGACGTTCGGGCCGGTGTCGAAGGCGGAGCGCGGCTCGGCGCCCAGCGCCCCGGCGACCCCGGCCGGCACCTCGACCGCCGTCAGCGGTGCGGTCGGGAAGTCCAGCGTGATCGACCCGTCCTCCTGGGGCGTCGCCACGAGCACCCCGCTGCGACTGGCGAACCGGACCGCGCCCTTGTGCGCACCGGTCGTGTGCAGGACATGGGCCGTGGCGAGCGTCGCGTGCCCGCACATGTTGACCTCGGCCGCGGGCGTGAACCAGCGCAGCGCCCAGTCGGCCTCCCCGCCCCCGGGCAGCGGGTGCGCGAACGCCGTCTCCGCGTGGTTCACCTCCAGCGCGATCTTCTGCAACCGGTCGTCGTCCGGGAAGGCGTCGAGAAGCAGCACGCCGGCCGGGTTGCCGGCGAAGGGACGGTCGGTGAAGGCGTCGACGATTCGGATTCGCATGAGGGAGACGCTAGGCCGCGGTGGCTTCCCCGACCAAGGCCAATTCCCGGTTCCTGGACTGATTTCCGGGCCGTGCGCCTCGGCGCGGCGGCCGCCGGCTGACACCCTGTACAGGCAGGCGCCGACAGTCCAGCTCCGCCCCAGGAGGCCGTCATGTCCCAGCCGTCCGTGCTCGCCGCCCTGTTGTCCGGGCTGCGCAGCGGCTCCATCGAGGTCGTCGACCTCACCCAGCCCCTCTCCTCGACGACACCGGTGATCCAGCTGCCGCCCCCGTTCGGCCAGACCCAGGCCTTCGAACTGGAGGAGATCAGCCGGTACGACGACCGGGGCCCGGCCTGGTACTGGAACAACTTCCGCAGCGGCGAGCACACCGGCACCCACTTCGACGCCCCGGTCCACTGGGTCACCGGCAAGGACCTCGCCGATGTGGCCTCGGTGCCCGCGAGCCGGCTCATCGCCCCGGCGGCCGTACTGGACTTCTCCGAGCAGGCCGCCAAGGACCCCGACTTCCTCGTCGAGGTGGACCACATCAAGGCCTGGGAGGCGGAGCACGGCCCGCTGCCCGACGGGGGCTGGCTGCTGCTGCGCACCGGCTGGGACGCCCGCTCGGGCTCGCAGGAGGAGTTCCTCAACGCCGACGAGAACGGCCCGCACACGCCCGGCCTGTCACCGGAGTGCGCCCGCTGGGTCGCCGAGGAGTCCCCGGTGCTGGGCCTCGGCACCGAGACGGTCGGCACCGACGCGGGCCGCGCCCACTCCTTCGACCCGGCGTTCCCCTGCCACTCCTACCTCCTGGGCGCCGACAAGTACGGCCTGACCCAGCTGCAGAACCTCGCCGCCCTGCCCCCGACCGGCGCCGTCGTCCTCGCGGGACCGCTGCCCATCGTCACCGGCTCCGGCGCCCCCGCGCGCGTGCTCGCCCTGGTGGAGCGGTCGTGAAGGTCGCCGAAGCCGTCGGACGGGCGCTCACCGCGGCCGGGGTCGACCACGTCTTCGGCGTCGTCGGCTCGGGCAACTTCCACCTCACCAACGCCATGGTGGCCGCCGGCGCCCGCTTCGTCGCCGCCCGGCACGAGGGCGGCGCGGCGACCATGGCCGACGCGTACGCCCGCACGAGCGGCGCGGTCGCCGCGGTCAGCGTCCACCAGGGGCCCGGCCTCACCAACGCCCTGACCGGCGTCACCGAGGCCGCCAAGAGCCGTACGCCCCTCCTCGTCCTGGCCGCCGAGGCGACCGCGCAGAACTCCAACTTCCGTATCGACCAGGCGATGCTGGCGCACTCCGTCGGCGCGGTGACCGCCCGCGTGACGACCGCCCACGACGCCGTCGAACAGGCCCGCGCGGCCCTCCAGCGGGCCCGCCACGACCGCCGCACGGTCCTCCTGAACCTCCCGCTGGAGGTGCAGTCCCTGGAGGTGCCGGACGGCGCGCTGCTGGACGCCCTGCCCATGCCCGCCAGGGAGCCGGTCGAGCCTTCGGATGCCGCGGTGGCGGATCTGGTACGAGTCCTGGAGACCGCCCGGCGCCCGGTCTTCGTCGCCGGCCGGGGCGCCCGTACGCCCGCCGCCCGCGACGCCCTCCTGACCCTCGCCGACCGCTACGGCGCCCTCCTCGCCACGTCGGCGGTCGCCCGCGGCCTCTTCCACGAAAGCCCCTGGTCCCTGGACGTCTCCGGCGGCTTCGCGTCACCCCTCGCGACCGAACTCCTCCAGGGCGCCGACCTGATCGTCGGCTGGGGCTGCGCCCTGAACATGTGGACCATGCGGCACGGCAGCCTGATCGGCCCCGACGCGACCGTCGTACAGGTGGACGACGACCCGCACGCACTCGGCGCCCACCGCGCCATCGACCTGGGCGTGACCGGGGATGTGGAACGGACGGCACTGCGGGCGCTGGAGGCGGGCGGCGAGGGCCGCCAGGGATACCGGACGCCCGAGCTCGCCGCCGGCCTCGCCGCGCGCGGGCGCTGGCGCGATGTGCCGTACGAGGACGAAGGCACCCGGGAGCGCATCGACCCGCGCACGCTCAGCATCGCGCTGGACGACATCCTCCCGGCCGAGCGGGTCGTCGCCGTCGACTCGGGGAACTTCATGGGGTATCCCAGCGCGTACCTTTCGGTGCCGGACGAGAACGGGTTCTGCTTCACGCAGGCCTTCCAGTCGATCGGCCTGGGGCTCGCCACGGCGATCGGCGCGGCGCTCGCCCGGCCGGACCGGCTGCCGGTCGCCACGCTCGGCGACGGCGGCGCCCTGATGAGCGCGGTGGAGCTGGACACCGTGCGCCGCCTGGGCCTGCCCATGGTGGTCGTGGTCTACAACGACGAGGCCTATGGTGCCGAGGTCCACCACTTCGGCCCCGACGGCTTCCCGCTGGACACCGTCACCTTCCCGGAGACGGACATCGCGGCGGTGGCCCGCGGCTACGGCTTCGAGGCGGTGACCGTCCGCACCCCGGCCGACCTCAAGTCGGTGGCCGACTGGGTGGGCGGCCCCCGCTCGGCCCCGCTCCTGGTGGACGCCAAGGTGACCCGGGACCACGGCTCCTGGTGGCTGGAGGAGGCGTTCCGTGGCCACTGACGCCAGGGTGTACGCCCCGATGCCGCTCCACCTCGAAACCGCTCGGCTGATCCTGCGCGAGTGGGACGACTCCGACGTCGCCGAGCATCGCGCGCTCGTCGGCGAGCGGGGCGGCGGCCTGCTCTCCGTCGAGGACAACCGGCGGATCATGGAGCGCCAGTTCGCCCGGCAACGGGAGACCGGGCTCGCCCTGCTCGCCGTCCACCGCCGTGACGAGGGCGACTTCATCGGCTACTGCGGCCTCACCGTCGGCCGGGCCTCCCTCGACGAACCCGAGATCGCGTACGAGCTGTTCCGGCGGGCCCACGGCCGCGGTTACGCGACGGAGGCGGCGGCCGCGGTCCTCGACGCCGCCACCGCGACCGGCCGCGAGCGGCTCTGGTCGTCGGTACGCCCCTGGAACACGCCGTCCTTCCGCGTCCTCGAGAAGCTCGGCTTCGAACGGGACCACACCACGGCGGAGGAGAGCGGCGAACTGGTCTGGCTGACCCGCTCCCTGCCCTAGGAAACCGGGCTCCACCTGGGCATCTGCCCGAGCTGAAGCCAGGGGCTTGCCATCCGAACACTTCCGATATATCGTTGACGCATCGCGACAGATCAACGATTGAATGGAGTGATTGCGATGCGTTCCCATGGATTCGAGCGTGGACACAGTGGACCCGGCCGTCGTGGTCGGGGTGATTTCGAGGGCGTGCGCGGTGCCTTCGGGCCCTTTGGGCCGGGCGGCGGTCCGGGTGGCCCTGGCTTCGGCTTCGGCGGACCGGGCTTCGGTCCGGGCCCCTGGGGCCCGCGAGGACGCGGCGGACCGAGGGGGAGGGCGCGGCGCGGTGATGTCCGGGCCTCCATCCTCGCCCTGCTGAAGGACCGTCCGATGCACGGTTACGAGATGATCCAGGAGATCGCCGAGCGCAGCGGCGGGGCGTGGAAGCCCAGCCCCGGCTCGGTGTACCCCACCCTCCAGCTGCTGGAGGACGAGGGCCTGATCGCCAGTGAGTCCGAGGGCGGCAAGAAGCTGTTCTCGCTCACCGACTCCGGCCGCACCGCGGCCGACGCGGGCCCGGACGCGCCCTGGGAGGAAGCCTCCCGCGGTATCGACTTCGAGGCGCTCGGTGAGATCCGCCAGGCCGGCTTCGGTCTGATGGAGGCATTCGGCCAGGTCTGGAAGACCGGCAGCAAGGAGCAGCGCGAGAAGGCGCTGGCCGTCATCAACGAAGCCCGCAAGAAGCTGTACCTGATCCTCGCCGACGAGGACTGACAAGGGCCGGCGGCCTCCCCGCCGTACGAAGAAGGCGCCCCGCGGATCACTCCGCGGGGCGCCTTCCGTGTCCGGAGGTCAGGACACCAGCCCGGCGAGCTTGCGCAGCGATTCGTTCAGGGCCGCGGTGCCCGAGTCCTTCAGCTTGCCCGCCATCAACGTGACCGCGGCGCCCGTGAACTCGCCGTCGATACGGACTGTCGTGGCGTCGCCGTCGGGGGTGAGGGTGTAGCGCGTGGCCACGGTCACCGCCATCGGGCCCTTGCCCTTGATGGCGAAGACGCGGGCCGGTTCCAGTTCCTCGATGGTCCAGTCGACCTCGGCCGGGAAGCCCATCAGCTTCATGTTCTCCTGGAAGGTCCCGCCCACTTCGAGCGCGGTCGGGCCGCCCTGCGGAAAGCTGGTGTGGGTGGCGTTCCACTCGCTGTACGCGGGCCAGTCCGTGAGCTGTGCCCACACCTTCTCGGCCGGCGCCTCGATCCGTGCCTCCGCGCTGATTTCGGGCATGCGACCACCTCTTCGTGTCGGGCTGTGGTGTCGCGGAAAGTAACGTCAGAGGTCGCAACATTCAATACTGATGAACCGTCAGGAATTGTGGACGAGTCGTATGACCGCGGCGTCGAAGAGGTCCCACGCGCGCGGGAAGGCGCTCTCGTCGTGGCAGTGCCAGGCGTCCCAGAACAGGTCGGCCGGCAGCGCGTCCTCCGGGGCGTACACCCGGTACACGTACTGCTTGCCGTCGACGGCCGGCAGAGCCACCAGCCAGCACCTGCTCTCCACGCTCCTGTTGGACGTGCGACGGAGCGCCACGGTTGCGCGCGGGGCGCATGGCAAGGCGGCTCGCGCCCCTGCGGGTAAAGCGGCCTGATGTCATCCGCAAGGAGGAGATTGCGGCCTCGCGGGTCCACTCTGTGTGGGACCCCAAGATGCTTCCCCTCGGGGATGACCGGAGACGGCGGGACTGATGGGGTGGGGGATGTGCAACCCCGTATCCCCCGCCAGCAGGCCGACGAGCAGCCCGTCGGTCCTCGCCCGGACAGCGATGCCAGGCTCAGCGCCGAGCTGGCAGCGGTGGTCTCGGGTGCCAGACGGCGGGCGGTGCGCGACGGGGACCGGCAGATCGACACGGCCCATCTGCTGCACTCGCTCCTGGAGTACGACCCCGAGGCGCGCGCCGTCTTCGGCGACGGGCCCGGCCTCGCCCGGCTGCTCGGCTATCTCGTGCAGCGCAGCATCGGCTACGGCCTGCGCTGGCAGAGCTCCGTCGAGGACTCCGGCGCCGTACCCGTGGTGACCGAGGCCGAGGGCCTCTCGCCGCTGGCCGCGGGCGCGATGGAGGACGCCTGCGAGCGGGCCGCGCGCCGCGGCGGCGAACCGGCGCTCGGCGTCGACCTGCTCGCCGCGATCGTCGTCGACCCGCAGGCCCGGGCCGTCGAGGTGCTCCTGCGCGCCGGTCTCGACCCGCGCGAGGTGCTCGCCCGCGTCGAGCACCTGCCGGCCGGTTCAGGGTGGGGCGGCCCCTGGGACGCGTCCAACCGCTGAGACAGGTGTCAACGGGGGTGACGCTCATGTCATCCCCTGTCATCATGTGCCGGTGCATACGTCTGAGAGCAGTCAGGGCGGCCCGGAGGCCCGCGGAAAGGGCGTCGGGCTCGGCCTCGCGCTCGCGTCCGCGCTCGCCTTCGGCGGATCCGGGGTCGCGGCCAAGCCGCTGATCGAGGCGGGCCTCGACCCGCTCCACGTGGTGTGGCTGCGCGTGACCGGCGCCGCACTGGTGATGCTCCCGGTCGCCGTGCGCCATCGCGCGCTGCTGCGCCGCCGCCCCGCGCTGCTCGCCGGGTTCGGCCTGCTCGCCGTGGCCGGTGTGCAGGCCTGCTACTTCGCCGCGATATCCCGCATCCCGGTCGGCGTGGCGCTGCTCGTCGAGTACCTCGCGCCCGCCCTCGTCCTCGGCTGGGTGCGGTTCGTGCAGCGGCGGCCGGTGACGCGGGCGGCGGCGCTCGGCGTGGTCCTCGCGGTCGGCGGCCTCGCCTGTGTCGTCGAGGTCTGGTCGGGACTGAGCTTCGACGCCCTCGGCCTGCTGCTCGCGCTGGGCGCGGCCTGCTGCCAGGTCGGCTACTTCGTCCTGTCCGACCAGGGCAGCGACGCCGGCGAGGACGCGCCGGACCCGCTCGGCGTCATCGCGTACGGTCTGCTGATCGGCGCGCTCGTGCTGACTGTGGTCGCCCGCCCCTGGGGCATGGACTGGTCCGTGCTGGGCGGCAGCGCGGCGATGAACGGCACCTCGGTCGCGGCCGGTCTTCTGCTGGCCTGGATCGTGCTGATCGCGACGGTCCTCGCCTACGTCACCGGTGTGCTGTCGGTGCGGCGGCTCTCACCCCAGGTCGCGGGGGTGGTGGCCTGCCTCGAAGCGGTCGTCGCGACCGTGCTGGCGTGGGTGCTGCTCGGGGAGCATCTCTCGGCTCCGCAGATCGTCGGGGGTGTGGTTGTCCTGGTCGGTGCGTTCATCGCCCAGTCCTCCGCGCCGGCGAAGGCGCCCGCGGAGCCGGTCGCGAGTGGGGGGCCGGAACGGGAGTTGTCCGCGCGCCGGTAGTGCCGCGATGGGGCGTCGGGCGTCTGCGGCGCCGTCGTGGCTGGTCGCGCAGTTCCCCGCGCCCCTTTCGGGGCGCTGAAGTCACCCGTGTTGCCTACGCTGCAGATGTGCCAGGGCCGCCGCGTCCCGTGGGCCGGCCCGCTCGACCAGTCCGGCCGCTATTCGCTCGTGTGCCTGGGGCTTGTGGTTGGCGTACTTGAATTTCGCCCTTACGTCGGTCACTTCGAAGCGGATCCCGCGCAGCCCGGAGAGCATCCTGCCGTACGGGTCCTCGCCCGCCGTTACCCGTGCCGAGCCGCCCTCCGGCTGGAAGTGGCCTATCAGCCGGTTGAGCAGCTGTGCCTTCTCGGTGGGGTCGTCCACCAGGTGGGCCCGGCAGCGGAGTTGGACCGCCGTGTAGTAGCTCGTCGGGGTGCCGTGCTCGGGTGGGGCGTCAGGCATGGCCTGCCAGTAGCCGGGTGCGTAGACGTAGTCGTCGACCACGCTCAGGAGTACCTGCGGGTCCGCCTCCAGTGCCTTCCACAGGGGGTTGGGGCGGGCCAGGTGGGCGAGGATCTCGGCGCGCTCGGCGTCGTACAGGAAATGCAGGGGCTGGACGTACGGTGCCTCGCCGGGCAGGCCGTTGACGGCGAGCTGGCCGAAGTCGTGGGTGGCGAGCCACTGTTGCCATTCGGTGTCGTCGCGGGGCGCGTCCCAGGGGTGGATGAGCATCAGCGCGCCGCCAGGTAGTCGGGGAGCTCGGTGCCGGGGGAGAGGTCGGGGTCGGCGACCGGGGTCTCGTAACCCTTGCGCAGGGGGACGACTCCGGCCCAGTGGGGGAGGGCGAGGTCCTCGGGCTCGTCGTTGACTCCGCCGGTGCGGAGCTTGGCGGAGACCTCGTTCAGGTCGAGGCGGATCACGGCGGTGGCGGCGAGTTCCTTCTTGTTCGCGGGCCGGGAGTCGGCGGCCCGGCCCGGCACCACGTGGTCGACCAGCGCGTCCAGGGCCGTCCGCTTCTCCTCCGGGTCCGTCACGTCGTACGCGATGCCGTGGACCACGACGGACCGGTAGTTGATCGAGTGGTGGAAGGCCGAGCGGGCCAGGATCAGTCCGTCGACGTGGGTGACGGTGAGGCAGACCGGGAGCCCCGGGTCGGCCTTGCCGGTCATCCGCAGCGGGCGCGAACCCGTCGAGCCGTGCACGTAGAGCCGGTCGCCGACCCGTCCGTACAGCGTCGGCAGCACCACCGGTGCCCCGTCCCGCACGAAGCCGAGATGGCAGACATAGCCCTCGTCGAGTATCGAGTGCACCAGTTCCCTGTCGTACGACGCCCGGTCCGGCGAGCGTGTGGGGACGGTGCGGTCGGTCGGCGTGTAGGCGGCGGGCTGCGACGTCGGCTGGGCGGTCCCCTGCATTTCCATCTCCATGGCTGCTGTTCGAGTTGCCTTCGGTATTGCACTAGTGCATAATCTGCTTTGTGCTAGGAGAATACCGGATCGAAGGGCGGCGCGCAGCAGAGATTGCGGCGAGCGTCGAGCGTGCGGTGGGTGCCGGTGAGCTGGCGCCGGGGCAACTTCTGCCGCCCATGCGGGAGTTGGCGGGAGAGCTGGGCGTCAATCCGAACACGGTGGCGTCCGCGTACCGGATCCTGCGCGAGCGCGGGGTGATCGAGACCGACGGGCGGCGGGGCAGCCGGGTGCGCTCGAAGCCGGCCACCACGGGACGCGAGTACGCCCGGATGGACGTCCCCGAGGGCGTACGGAACGTGGCGAGCGGCAACCCGGACCCGGCGCTGCTGCCCTCCCTGACGAAGGCGTTCACGGCGGCGGCCGAGCAGGCCGACCGGGAACCTGTGCTGTACGGGGACGCCCTCGTGGAACCGGCGCTGGCCCGCATCGCCCGCGCCGAACTGGACGCCGACGGTGTGCCGGACGGCCCCCTGACCGTGGCCGCCGGATCCCTGGACGCCATCGAGCGCGTCCTCGCCGCCCACCTCAAGCCCGGCGACACCGTCGCCGTCGAGGACCCCGGCTGGGGCAGCCTGCTCGACCTGATCCCGGCGCTGGGCCTGCGCACGGCTCCGATGCGCGTCGACGACGAGGGCCCGCTTCCGGACGACGTCCGCCGGGCCCTGGAATCCGGCGCCCGCGCCCTGATCGTCACGGACCGCGCGCAGAACCCGACCGGCGCCGCGGTGACCGCGGCACGCGCGCGTGCCCTGCGCGCGGTTCTCCGGGACCACCCGGAGATCCTCCTGATCGAGGACGACCACGGTCACGGCATCGTCGACCTCCCGCTGCATCCTCTGGCCGGTCCGACCCGGCACTGGGCCTTCGTCCGCTCGGTCGCCAAGGCCTACGGCCCCGACCTCCGCCTGGCGGTCCTCACCGGCGACCCCGTCACGGTGGACCGCGTCAGTGGCCGCCACCGCCTGGGCCCCGGCTGGCTCAGCCGCATCACCCAGCGGGCGGTGGTGGGCCTGTGGACCGACGACGCGCACGACACGCGGGCGGTGGCGGCGGCGTACCGCACGCGCCGGGACCGCCTGATCGACGCCCTGGCCCAACGCGGCATCGAGGCCCACGGCCGCAGCGGCCTGAACGTCTGGATCCCGGTCCCGGACGAGACGGCCGCCGTGGCCCGACTCCTGCACGCCGGCTGGGCGGTGGCCCCGGGCGCGCGCTTCAGGATGAACGCACCGGCCGGGATCAGGGTGACCGTGTCCACCCTGGGACTTGAGGAGGTCGCTTCGCTGGCCGACGCGGTGGCCGGCACGTTCAGGAGTCCTTGGGCCTCACCTGTGTGAGAGCCGCGCCCGCCAGCACGATCAGCGCTCCGACCGGAGTCGACCAGCCCAACGACTCCCCGAGGATGGCGACTCCCGCCGCCGTGGCGATGACCGGAATGAAGTACGTGACCATCTGGGCCGTGGTCGGCCCGACTTCGGCGACCAGCCCGTACTGGATGAGCACGGCCAGCCCGGTCCCCAGTGCCCCCAGCGCCGCGATCGCCAGGAGCGGGACCATCGCGATCCGTGTCGGCACCGAGGTGAACAGCGGGGTCACGAAGGCCAGTTGAGCGGTCGCCAGCAGCAACTGCGCTCCCGTCAGCGACAGGTTCGAGTGGCTGGACCCGGCCAGGGTCCGCCGGACGTAGATCCAGCCGATCGGATAGCTCAGCGAGGCGAGCAGGGCCATCGCCGTACCTCTGGCGTCCAGGCCGCTGAATCCCTCCCACGCTCCGAGGACCGTCAGGACGCCCAGGAACCCGATCCCCAGCCCCGCGACCCGGACCCGAGTCGGCCGGTCCTCCGACAGGGCGATCAAGGACAGCGCCATGCCCCACAGCGGCGACGTCGCGTTGCAGATCCCCGCCAGCGTGGACGGGATCGTCAGCTCCGAGTAGGCGAACAGCGAGAACGGCAGCGCGTTCAGCAGGAACGCGGCGACCGCGAGATGCCCCCAGGTCCGCACCCCGCGCGGCAACCCCTGCCGCTTCACCGCCATCGCCACACCCAGCACCGCCGTCCCGAACACCAGCCGCCCCAGCGTGACCTGGAACGGTGCGTAGCCCTCCGTCCCGACCTTGATCAGCAGAAAGCTGAAGCCCCAGATCAGCGACAGCGCGCCGAAGCGCAGGCGCCAGTCGAGGGCGGGTCTGCGGGGGACGGTGTCGACGGAGGCCCGGGGCGTGGTGGCGATGGTCATGGTCATAACGATGCTGGAGGAAACCTCGTAGCACAATCGAGTATTTGCGCGGGGTATCTCGTAGCATTGCTTACATGTTGAACCTGGAGCGCCTGCGCACCCTAGACGCCCTCGCCCGGCACGGCTCGGTCAGCGGCGCGGCCGAGGGGCTGCATGTCACCACCTCGGCGGTCTCGCAGCAGCTGTCCAAGCTGGAGCGCGAGGTCGGCCAGCAGCTCCTCGCCAAGAACGGCCGGGGCGTGCGGCTCACCGACGCCGGCCGGCTGCTCGCCGAGCACGCGGCCCGCATCCTGTCCCAGGTCGAGCTCGCCCAGTCCGATCTGGAGGCGCATCGCGGGGAAGTGGTCGGCGAGCTGCGCCTCGCGGCCTTCCCGACGGCCGCGCGCGGCCTGTTCCCGGAGGCGCTGGCCCAGTTGCGCACCGCGCATCCCGGACTGCGCGCCACCTCACGGGAGATGGAGCCCGAGCCTGCCGTACTGGCCGTGATGCGCGGCGACTTCGACCTGGCCGTCGTCCTCGACTGGTACAACAGGCCACTGCCGGTGCCCGACGGGCTCGCCAAGGCCGTCATCCTCGACGACACCGCGGACGTGGCGATGCCCGCGGGCCACCGTTACGCGGACCGTGCCGAGGTCGACCTGGAGGACTTCGCCGACGACGACTGGATCACCTGGGGCGAGAGCGAGTTCTGCCACGAGTGGCTGATCCACACCCTGCGCTCCAAGGGCATCGAACCGCGCGTCGCCCACCGAGCCGAGGAACACCCCACCCAACTCGCCCTGGTGGGCGCCGGGTTGGGCGTGTGCGTGGCACCGCGGCTCGGGCGCGGGCCCGTCCCCGAGGGTGTGCGGACCGTGCCCGTACGACAGTCCGTGCGGCGCCAGATCTACGCCGTGTGGCGCGCGGACGCCGACCGCCGCCCGTCGATCCGGGCGGCGGTCGAGGCGTTGCAGGAAGCGGCTCGAAAGGTGGACTAGCCCAACAGGCCTACGCGGGGCCCAGCTTGCGGAAGTCCCAGGACACGATCTTCTCCGGGGTCAGCCGCACCCAGGCGTGCCGGCCGTCGTGCGGCATCTCCTCCAGGTTGAAGTTCTTGCGCGCGAACAGCGTCTCCGGGACGTCGAGTTCGGCGCACAGCTCCCCGGTGCGCGGGAACTCGCCCACGAACTCCACGGCCCCGGACAGCTCGACGCCGCGCAGCTCGTCGTACTCCTCCCCGGTGTCGATCACGATCGCCACCCGGGGATCGCGGCGCAGGTCGGTCCAGCGCTTGCTGCGCACCACGGAGTACAGCCACAGCGACTTGCCGTCCCAGGCGAACCACAGCGTGCTGACGTGCGGCGCGCCGTTCGCCGACACCGTGGCGACCCGGCAGGTGCGCTGGGTGGCGAGGAACTCGTCCAGCTCGCCGGGCGTCATCATGATCTTGCGGCCCCGGCGCTGAGTGACGGTCATGCGGCCCCCTCTTCTCTCACGTCGTGCCAGAGGATTCCTGTGATCCTCTGACATCACGTCAGAAAAGGATGGGTCGTCTTCCGTCCGTGCGCAATGGTGGCTAGTGTCGCCCGCCCACACCGTCGGTGACGAGGGGGCCCTGTGCCGTCGTACCCAAAGCTCCGCGAGCTCCTCGATCCGGCCACCACCGTGCTGCTCACCGTCGAGTGCCAGCAGGGGGTCGTCGGCCCGCACAGCGCCCTGCCCGAACTCGCCCGCGAGGCACGCTCGTCGGGGGCCCTGGCCAACATCGCCCGGCTGGTGGCCGCGGCCCACACGAGCGGCGTCCAGGTCGTCCACGCCATCGCCGAGCGCCGCCCCGACGGCCGCGGCGCCAGCCGCAACGCCCGGCTGTTCCGCGCCGCCGAACGGCTGCCCGTCCACCAGCTGTCCGGCAGTACGGCGGTACGGGTGGCGGCCCCCATCGAGGTCGCCGACCAGGACTTCGTCGTACGACGGCTGCACGGGCTGTCGCCCATCCAGGGCACCGACGTCGACGCGCTGCTGCGGAATCTCGGCTGCCGCACGCTGGTCGTGACCGGGGTCTCGGCCAACGTGGCGATCCCCAACACCGTCTTCGACGCGGTGAACCGCGGCTACACGGCGGTGGTGCCGTCCGACGCCATCGCGGGAGTGCCTTCCGAGTACACCCCCGCGATGATCCGTCACACCCTCGCGTTGGTCGCCACGGTCGCGACCACGGACGAGGTGCTGGGCTGCTTCGAACGGCCCCGACGGGTACCGGTCACGCCAGGGTGATCGAGTCCCCGCTGACGGTGACGTTCTCGGCCGTCAGACCGGTGGTCGCCGGGCCCTTCTTCACGCTGCCGTCCTCGACCGAGAACTGGCTGCCGTGGCACGGGCAGACGATGGCGCCGTTCGCGATGCTGCTCACCGCGCAGCCCGCGTGCGGACACTTGGTCGAGAAGGCCTTGAAGGTGCCCGAGGCGGGCTGGGTGACGACCACGGCCTGGTCCTTGAAGATCTTGCCGCCGCCCTCGGGGATGTCGGAGGTCTTCGCGAGCGCCGTGCCGCCGCCGGAGCCGGAGGAGGCGCTGCTGCTGGCGCTGGAGCCGGTGTCGCCGCCGGTCGACGCGTTCGCGCCGGCCTGGGTGTCGGACGAACTCGACGAGGAGTCGTCGGAGGATCCGCACGCGGTCAGCGCGACGGCGAGTCCGGCCGCGCCGGCTGCCGCCATCACGGTGCGACGGGCGGGTGCCGGGGCGGGGGGAATTGATTCGCTGGTCATGCTGACGTTTCCCTTCCATTGCAAGTTTCCTGGATCTGTCCAGGGGTACGGGCGCCTGCCGTGGGTTGTTCAGACGCAGTCGAGAGCTTGACCCTGTCGAGCTCAGGGATGGGTAAAACCACGCTGTCGCTTTGCTGTCGATGTCACGGCACCGCGCCACCGGGGGCCGCCTCCGCCCCAGTAACCTGGGGCGATGCTCAAGGAAGTCATCGCGACCCGCTACATCACGCCACTGCGCGAGGGCGGCTCGCTGCCGGGGCTCGTCGAGGCGGACGACTTCGGGACGTACGTCCTGAAGTTCACCGGCGCCGGGCAGGGCCGCAAGACGCTGGTCGCCGAGGTGGTCTGCGGTGAACTCGCCCGGCGGCTGGGTTTCCGGATGCCCCGCCTCGTGACGGTCGACCTCGATCCGGTGCTGGGCCTCGGGGAGCCGGAGCAGCAGGTGCAGGACCTGCTGCGGGCCAGCGGCGGCACCAACCTCGGCATGGACTTCCTCTCCGGCGCCCTCGGCTTCGACCCGCTCGCCTTCACGGTGAGCCCCGAGGAGGCAGGCCGGATCCTGTGGTTCGACGCGCTGATCAACAACGTCGACCGCTCCTGGCGCAACCCCAACCTGCTGATGTCCCACGGCGACCTGTGGCTCATCGACCACGGCGCCACCATGATCTGGCACCACAACTGGCCCGGCGCCGAAGCCTCCGCGACCCGCCCCTACGACGCCTCCGACCACGCCCTGGCCCGCTTCCGCCCCGATCTCGCGGGCGCCGCCGCCGAGTTGGCCCCCCGCGTCACCGAGGACCTGCTGGCCGAGGTCACCGCCGAGGTCCCGGACGTCTGGCTGGCCGACGAGCCCGGCTTCGACACCCCCGACGACCTTCGGCACGCCTACGCGCGCGTGCTGCTCGCCCGCGCCGTCGACGTCCACACGCGTGTGACCGGAATCGAGGAGGGCAAGTGAGCGAGCGCCACATCCACATGGCCGGCAGCGTGGTCGAGCGCCACATCATCCGGGGCGGCGAGACGAACGAACGCGACGTCTTCGAGTACGCCCTGCTGCGGATCGTGCCCCGCGTCGAGCGCGGCGAGTGCATCAACGCGGGCGTGCTGGTCTACTGCCGCGCCAAGGGGTACGTCGGTGCTCGCACCCACCTCGACGAGGCGCGGCTGCTCGCCCTCGACCCGGCGGCGGACGTGGCCGGCATCCGGGCCGCGCTCGGCGCCGTGGAAGGCGTCTGCGGCGGCGGGGACACGGCCGGACAGGCCGCGGGCGACGACCCCGGACGGCGCTTCCGCTGGCTCGTCGCGCCCCGCTCCACCGTCGTCCAGCCCGGACCGGTGCACACCGGACTCACCGCCGATCCGGCGGCCGAGACGGAGCGGTTGCTCGACCTGCTGGTGAGGTAATGGATCACACCGGCGCCGCGTGGCGTTGACACCGAGTGCCAGGCCTTCTAGCGTCACGTCCATCGAAGGTACTAAGCGGTCGCTCACCGCATCGAAGGTTCTCTCAAGGGCGAGGAGAAGCACCAATGTCCACCACTGACCAGCGGGTCGCCGTAGTCACGGGCGCAGCGCGCGGGATCGGCGCCGCCACCGCCGTACGACTGGCCGCCGAGGGGCGCGCGGTCGCCGTGATCGACCTCGACGAGGCCGCCTGCAAGGACACCGTGGAGAAGATCACCGCGGCCGGCGGCAAGGCGATCGCGGTCGGCGCGGACGTCTCCGACGAGGCGCAGGTCGAGGCCGCGATCGCACGCGTGGTCGCCGAGCTGGGCGCGCCCACGATCCTCGTGAACAACGCGGGCGTGCTCCGCGACAACCTGCTGTTCAAGATGAGCACGTCCGACTGGGACACCGTCCTGAACGTGCACCTGCGCGGCTCCTTCCTGATGTCCAAGGCGGTCCAGAAGCACATGGTCGACGCCGGCTTCGGCCGGATCGTCAACCTCTCCTCGTCCTCCGCCCTCGGCAACCGCGGCCAGGCCAACTACTCGGCCGCCAAGGCAGGCCTGCAGGGCTTCACCAAGACCCTCGCCATCGAGCTCGGCAAGTTCGGCATCACCGCCAACGCGGTCGCCCCCGGCTTCATCGCTACCGACATGACCGCCGCCACCGCCGCCCGCGTCGGCATGGGCTTCGAGGAGTTCAAGGCCGCCGCCGCCACCCAGATCCCGGTGGCCCGCGTCGGCGAGCCCGACGACATCGCCAACGCCATCGCCTTCTTCACCGGCGAGGCGGCCGGGTTCGTCTCCGGTCAGGTGCTGTACGTCGCCGGCGGACCGCTCGACTAGGAGAACAGCACCATGACTGAACTGCCCGCCCTCTCCGGCAAGGTCGCCCTCGTCACGGGCGCCAGCCGCGGCATCGGCTACGGCGTCGCCGAGGCGCTCGTCGCCCGTGGCGACCGCGTCGCCATCACCGGCCGCAACGAGGACGCCCTCAAGGAGGCCGTCGACAAGCTCGGCGCCGAGCGCGTCATCGGCATCGCCGGCAAGGCGCACGACCTGGACCACCAGACCGAGGCCGTCGCGCGCACCATGGAGGCCTTCGGCCGCGTCGACTTCCTGGTCAACAACGCCGGTACGAACCCGGTGTTCGGGCCGATCGCCGACCTCGACCTGAACGTCGCGCGCAAGGTCTTCGAGACCAACGTGATCTCCGCGCTCGGCTTCGCCCAGAAGACCTGGCACGCCTGGCAGAAGGAGAACGGCGGCGCGATCGTCAACATCGCCTCCGTCGCGGGCATCGCGCCCTCGCCCTTCATCGCCGCGTACGGCGTCTCAAAGGCCGCGCTGATCAACCTGACCCAGCAGCTGGCGCACGAGTTCGCGCCCAAGGTGCGGGTCAACGCCATCGCCCCGGCCGTGGTGAAGACCCAGTTCGCCAAGGCGCTGTACGAGGGCCGCGAGGAGGAGGCGGCCGCCTCCTACCCGCTGGCCCGGCTCGGTGTGCCGTCCGACATCGGCGGCGCCGCCGCGTTCCTCACCTCCGAGCAGTCCGCCTGGGTCACCGGCCAGACGCTCGTGGTCGACGGCGGCATCTTCCTGAACGCCGGCGTCGGCTGACGCAACGGTTGCGAACGTAACGATCGGGCACCCGAGGGCGCCGTTTCCTTGACGGAAACGGCGCCCTTGTCGTCGTACGAGAGATGCACAGCGGAATGACAACGTCGTCATAAACAAGCTGATCAAAGGCCATGTTCGAACCGGGTTCAACCTCCGGGGTGCTGCGGTATGGTCTGCCGACCCTTGGTACGGCAGATCGAGGAGCGAGCGCGTGTTCAACCGGAAGCGACGCCTGCGTCAGGTGGCGGCCATCGCGTCCATATCGTCCCTGGTGACCGGATGCGGAGTGTTCTCGTCGGGCTCCTCCGACGACAAGGGACCGATCACCGTCGGGACGACGAGTGCCCCCAGCACACTGGACCCGGCCGCGTCCTGGGACCAGTCCTGGGAGCTGTTCCGCAACATTTACCAAACGCTCCTGAGCTATCCGTCCGGCGCGACCTCCCCGCAGCCCGACGCGGCCGACAACTGCCGCTTCACGGACAGCGCCAGCAAGACGTACAGATGCGAGCTGCGCTCGGGCCTGAAGTTCGCCGACGGGCACACGCTCGACGCGCGGGCCGTGAAGTACTCCATCGACCGGATCCGGAAGATCAACCTCAACGGCGGCCCCGCCGGCCTCCTCGGCAGCCTCGACCGCGTCCAGGTGCTCGGCGACAGGGAGGTCGTCTTCCACCTCAACAAGGCGGACGCCACCTTCCCGTTCGTGCTCGCCACACCCGCCATGTCGATCGTCGACCCCGACGAGTACCCCGCCTCCTCGCTCCGCAAGGACGGCAAGGTCTACGGCTCCGGGCCCTACACGCTCGCCTCCTACGAGGAGGGCAAGAAGGCCGAGCTCGTCAGGAACGACAACTACCAGGGGTACGCCGACCGCAAGAACAGCGCGGTGACCATCCGGTACTACCAGGAGTCGGCCCCGATGGTCGCCGACCTCAAGAAGGGCGCGCTCGACGCCGCCTTCCGCGGCATGGACGCCGACGACATCGTCGACCTGCAGAAGCACGACGCGGACGGCAACATCCAGCTCGTCGAGGGCGCCGGCATCGAGATCAACTACCTGGTGTTCAACCCCAAGCACTCCTGGGCCTCGAATGTCGCGGTCCGCAAGGCCGTCGCCCAGGTCGTCGACCGCGGCGCGATCGCCCACAAGGTGTACAAGGACACCGTGGAGCCCCTGTACTCCATGGTCCCGAAGGGCCTCACCGGCCACACCACCGATTTCTTCGACGACTTCGGCAACCCCAGCACGGCCAAGGCCCGCAAGATCCTCACCGACGCGGGCATCAAGGAGCGGGTCCCGCTCACCTTCTGGTACACCACCGACCGGTACGGTTCCTCGACCAAGCTGGAGTTCGCCGAGCTCAAGCGCCAGCTGGAGGACTCGGGGCTCTTCACGATCACCCTCAAGAGCCGCCCCTGGAAGACCTATGTGCAGGGCTACCAGGACGGCGAGTACCCGGTCTTCGGACGCGGCTGGTTCCCCGACTTCCCGGACCCCGACAACTTCATCGCGCCGTTCGTGGGCAACCAGAACGCCCTCGGTACGCCCTATCCGGAGCCCGAGATCACCGGGACGCTGCTGCCCCGCTCGCGCAGCGAGAGCGACCGGGCCAACGTCGTCTCCGACTTCGAGCGGGCCCAGCAGATCCTGGTGAACGACGCGCGGCTGCTGCCGCTGTGGCAGGGCAAGCAGTTCGTGGCGGCGAGCGAGGACATCTCCGGCGCGGAGCAGGCGCTGGACCCGTCGACGATCATGATGATGTGGCAGCTGTACCGCAAGACCAGCTGGTAGGGGGTGCGCTTGCGGGAGCGGAGGGCCGTTGTCAGTGGTCGCCTGTAGGTTTTGAGACCTGGAAGTGACCGCACAGCGGTTTCCGTACACCGTAAGGACGTTGACGTGACCGACATCGCCATGCTGCCCGAGTCCTGGCGCGGAGTTCTGGGCGACGAGCTGCAGCAGCCCTACTTCAAGGAGCTCACGGAGTTCGTGGAGGAGGAGCGGGCGAACGGTCCCGTCTATCCGCCGCGCGAGGAGGTCTTCGCCGCGCTGGACGCGACGCCGTACGACCGGGTGAAGGTGCTGATCCTCGGTCAGGACCCGTACCACGGCGAGGGCCAGGGCCACGGCCTGTGCTTCTCGGTCCGGCCCGGCGTCAGGATCCCTCCGTCCCTGCGCAACATCTACAAGGAGATGCACGAGGAGCTCGGCACTCCCATCCCGGACAACGGGTTCCTTCTCCCGTGGGCCGAGCAGGGCGTGCTGCTGCTCAACGCGGTGCTCACGGTCCGCTCCGGCGAGGCCAACTCGCACAAGGGCAAGGGCTGGGAGAAGTTCACCGACGCGGTGATCCGCGCGGTGGCGGAGCGGCCCGACCCGGCGGTCTTCGTCCTGTGGGGCAACTACGCGCAGAAGAAGCTCCCGCTGATCGACGAGACCCGGCACGTGGTGGTCAAGGGCGCGCACCCCTCCCCGCTGTCCGCGAAGAAGTTCTTCGGCTCCCGCCCGTTCACCCAGATCAACGAGGCGGTGGCGAAGCAGGGCCACGAGCCGATCGACTGGACGGTACCGAACCTGGGCTAGGGCCGGTCGGGAGTAGGGCCGCCGGGTCGGTTCCGCGTGGGGGCGGTCCGGTGCCGCCTGACCGGGATTGCCGGTGGGGGCGGTTAGCGTCGGTCGGGACAGTCGACGCGAGTGGGCGGAGTGCGCGGTGGCCACAGGGCAGGAGCAGACGGCGCCGGATGCCGTGATGACGCGGATCGGGCAGGTCGTCATCCTGCACCACGCGGGCGACCGCGAGGAGGCCCGGCACCGCTTCCTCGCCCTGTGGGCGGAAATCGGCGAACACGGCGACCCCCTCCACCGCTGCACCCTGGCCCACTACATGGCCGACACACAGGACGACCCTTCGGATGAACTCGCGTGGGACCTACGGGCGTTGACGGCAGCGGAGGAATTGACGGACGAGCGGCTTGCGGCGCACGAGGGGGCGTGGGCGGAAGGGGCGGTCGGCGGCGAGGGGGGCGGATTGCGGGAGGGTGCTGTTGCCGTGCGTGCGCTGTATCCCTCGCTGCATCTCAACCTCGCGGCCGACTACGTGAAGCTCAGCCGGGTCGGGGCCGCTCGTACGCATCTGCGGCGGGCCCGGGAGTCTGCCGAAGCGTTGGGGGACGACCCGTACGGGGACGGTGTGCGGGCTGCGATCCGGCGGCTTGAGCTGCGGCTGGAGGATGAGGGCGCAGCGGGCGACGGAGGCTGGGGGCCGCCGCGGCAGCGCCCCTGACCTCCTTCTTTTCCTTCCGGCTCAACGCCCGTACGCCTGCTTGCAGATCACCGACTCCGGGCTGTCCGCCTTCCAGCCGCCGTACTTCTTGCCCAGCGCGCAGACATCCGACTGGCTCTTCGGGACCGACTTGGTCACGTCGGGGATCTCGATCTTCGGCTGGGTCTGGTGCCGCGGCTGGGGATGTGGCTTGCGGGGGTGAGGGTGTGAACGGGGTGCCGGCTGGGGGGCCGCCGGCGCGGGCGCGTCCGTCGTCGGCCCGTGCCGCTTCGGCTTCCGCGGCTCCGCCGACTTGGACGGGCCCATCATCTCCAGCGCCTCACGGGCCGGCGCCTGCACGATCTGCGGATCCGACTGCCCGTCGGGACGCGGCGCCGACGGCTGCGAGGGAGCCGCCGGCGCCGGACCGGGCGGCGCGGATGGCCGCTGGACCGTCACACAGCCGGAGAGGGCCGAGACAGCCACGGTGACCAGGAGCGTTGCGGTGGTCGTCGTTCGATGCACCCGCGCAACGATGGCGCCTCGGACACTCCCGCGGACAGCGGACAGGCGGAGGATGCCCCGCACGGGTGATCTCTGGCCCCCTACGGAGTCCGCGCGTGCGGTCCGGCTGACGTCAGTCGCCCGTGGCGCCGTCGATGCGCTCGCGGATCAGGTCGGCGTGACCGTTGTGACGGGCGTACTCCTCGATCATGTGGGTGTAGATCCAGCGCAGGTTGAACTGCTCACCGCTGCGCGGATGCCGCCCCTTGGTGATGTCGTCGAGGCCGAAGCCCGCGGCATGACGGCGCGCCGCCTCGATCTGCGCCTGCCAGGTGGCGTACGCCTCCGCCCAGGTGTCCGCCTCCGTGAGATGGAACTCGCCGTCGGGATCCTCGTCCGTGTAGTAGATCGGACCCGCCTCCTCCTCGGCCCCGACGACCACGCGGAACCAGCCCCGCTCCACCTCCGCCATGTGCCGCACCAGCCCCATCAGGGACAGCGAGGAGGGCTCCACGGCAGCGGTCCTGAGCTGGGCGTCGGTCAGTCCTTCGCACTTCCACGCGAGGGTCTGGCGGTGGTACTCCAGCCAGCCCTCCAGCATGGTGCGTTCGTCGGCGGTGTTCGCGGGTTCGCTTCGCTCGATGGTCATGGCCGCATCCTGACCCAGCCCACCCGATCCCACCACGGGTTTTCAGCCGTCGAGCATGCCGTGCAGCAGCTCCCACAGCCCCGCCCGCACCTCCTCCAGGCCCGGCATGCTCGCGTTGAACGACCCGGCCACGCACGAGAACATCAGCCCGTCCGCCCAGGCCACCAGGGACAGCACATGCCGGGCCGGGTCCGTGGAGCCCGCCGCCGTGACCATGTCTGTGAGCTGGTCGCGGAAGCGGGCGCCGGTCGCGTCGAAGTAGGCGCGCAGCTCGGGGCGGCGGGTGGCCTCCAGGGCCAGTTCGTAGCGGGCCAGGGTCAGTTCGCGGTTGCGGGTCAGGGCGCGGTGGGTCGCCAGGGCCAGCGCGTCGACCAGCCCGGCGAGCCCGGCCTTCGGGTCCGGCAGCTCGTGCAGCGCGAGGACCCGCGCCTCACGGTCGGCCAGCCGGCGTACCGCCAGTTCCAGCAGCGCCTGCCGGGTCCGGGCGAGGTTCGAGGTGGAGCCTTGCGCCAGCCCCGCCGCCTCGTCGACCGCGCGGTGGGTGAGCCCGCGCATCCCGCGCTCGGCGAGCAGGGCGAGGGCGGCATCGGCGACCAGGTCGGCGCGGGAGGCGCCCGGGGCGCCTACGAGGGTCGTCATGGAGATCAACATACCTGGAGGACTACATGTGTAGTGCCGGGGACTACATGTGTAGTGCCCTGGACTGCATCGGTGACTACACCTGTAGTACCTTCGACGTGACACCTCACTACAGGTGTAGTTCGCTCGCTACAGGTGTAGTCGCAGTCGTCCCGGCATCGGAGGAGGAGCCATGGCACAGTCCCGGCGAGCCATCGTCATCGGTGGCGGGATCGGTGGCCTGACCGCGGCCGTCGCCCTGCACCAGAGCGGCTGGCGGGTCACCGTGCTGGAGCGCGCGGCCTCCCTGGAACCGGTCGGCGCCGGCATCTCCCTCGCCCCCAACTCCCTGCGCGCCCTGGACGTCATCGGCCTCGGCGACGAGATCCGCGACCTCGCCGCCTGGCAGGGCGACGGTGGCCTGCGCACCCCGTCCGGGAGCTGGCTCGCCCGCACACCCGCCGACGCCGTGGCCGAACGCTTCGGTGGCCCTCTCGTCCTGCTCCACCGGGCCACCCTCGTCAACAGCCTCACCGCACAGCTGCCGCCGGGCACGGTCCGCACGGGCTCGGCTGCGACCGTCGTCGACCCTGGCGGCGCCGACCGCCCTGCCCGGGTGTCCACGCCGGACGGCGAGTCGCAGGCCGACCTGGTCGTGGCCGCGGACGGCATCCACTCCGCCGTACGCCGAAAGCTCTTTCCGGAGCATCCCGGGCCCGTCTACTCCGGGTTCACCACCTGGCGGGTCGCGATCCCGGTCCCCGGCGTCGAGTTCGCCTCGCACGAGACCTGGGGGAGGGGGAGCCTGTGGGGCACGCATCCGCTCAAGGACGGGCGGGTGTACGCCTACGCGGCCGCCGTCGTCCCGGCCGGCGGGCGCGCCCCCGACGACGAGAAGGCCGAACTGCTGCGCCGCTTCGGCGACTGGCACGACCCGATCCCCGCCGTCATCGCCGCCGCCCGCCCCGGGGACGTCCTGCGCCACGACGTCCACCACCTCGCCGAGCCGCTGCCGGCGTACCACCGCGGCCGGGTCGCGCTGCTCGGCGACGCCGCGCACGCCATGCCGCCGACGCTCGGGCAGGGCGGCAACCAGGCGATCGAGGACGCGATCGTGCTGGCACACCACTGCGACGACCTCGCCGCCTACACGGCGGCACGGCTCCCCCGTACGACCGCGATCGCGCGCCAGGCCGTGCGGACGGCTCGCGTCAACCTCACGCGCAACCGCGCGCTGATCGCCGTACGCAACACGGCGATCGCCGCACTGGCGCAGGCCGCGCCCCTGTTCCTGCTGCGTGGGTTCGACTCCGTGGCCGGCTGGCGGCCTCCGCAGCGGCCGTATGCTTCCGGGAGGACCCCGGCAGGCAACCGTTAGAGGAGACCACCCCGTGAAGGTCGGCTGCATCGGACTCGGCGACATCGCGCAGAAGGCCTACCTTCCGGTGCTCGGCACGCTCCCCGGGGTCGAGCTGCACCTGCAGACACGGACGCCCGCCACGCTCGACCGGGTCGCCGACACCCTTCACCTCGCGCCCGGGCAGCGCCACCGGGATCTCGACGCGCTGCTCGCCCAGGGCCTCGACGCCGCCTTCGTGCACGCGCCCACCGTCGCGCACCCGGAGATCGTGACGCGGCTGCTGGAGGCGGGCGTACCGACGTACGTCGACAAGCCGCTCGCCTACGAACTCGCCGACTCCGAGCGGCTGGTGACGCTCGCGGAGCAGCGCAATGTGTCGCTCGCGGTCGGCTTCAACCGGCGGTTCGCGCCCGGGTACGCGCAGTGCGCCGACCATCCGCGCGAGCTGATCCTCATGCAGAAGAACCGCATCGGGCTGCCGGAGGAGCCGCGCTCGATGATCCTCGACGACTTCATCCATGTCGTCGACACCCTGCGTTTCCTCGCGCCCGGGCCGGTCGACGACGTGACGGTACGCGCGCGCGTGGCCGACGGGCTGCTGCACCATGTCGTGCTGCAGCTGGCCGGCGACGGCTTCACCGCGCTCGGCGTGATGAACCGGCTCAGCGGTTCGGCGGAGGAGATCCTGGAGGTGTCCGGGCAGGACACCAAGCGTCAGGTGGTCAACCTCGCCGAGATAATTGACCACAAGGGCCAGCCGACCGTGCGCCGGCGCGGCGACTGGGTGCCGGTGGCGCGCCAGCGGGGCATCGAGCAGGCGGTGTTCGCCTTCCTCGACGCGGTGCGCGCGGGCAAGGTGCTCAGCGCCCGGGACGCACTGGCGACTCACGAACTGTGCGAGCGGGTGGTACGTGCGGTTCAGGACCGGGCCGCCTGAGACGGAGCGCGCGGACGCCCTCGGCCGTGCACCAGGCGGCGAGGATCAGGAGGGCGGCGTGGACGGGCCAGTCGCCGTAGCGGACGTAGGGAGTCACTCCGTGCGCCAGTGGTATGTCATACAGCACTGACCTGCTCTCGCTCGTCCTGACCCACGATCCGATCCGCTCCCCGCTCGCCCCGTACACCGCCGACACGCCTGTCAGCGTCGCGTGCACCATCGGGCGCCCGGTCTCCGCGGCGCGCAGGGCGGCGAGCGAGGCGTGCTGTTCGGGGGCCCAGCTCTGCTGGAACGACGAGGTCGCCGACTGGGCCACCAGCACCTCGGCGCCGTCCTGGGTGAGATGGCGGCTCATGTCGGGGAACGCCGACTCGAAGCAGACCATGGGGCCGATGCGGAGGCCGTGGCCGACGTTCATGACGACCTGCTCGGTGCCGCGGTGGCGGTCCTCGCCGGCCGCCTTGCCGACGTCGGTGGCCCAGCCGAGGACCGAGCGGAAGGGTATGTACTCGCCGAACGGAACGAGCCGCATCTTGTCGTAGCGGTCGCCGGTCAGGCCCTGCGGGCCGACCAGCACCGAACTCTTGTAGATGCCGGGCTTGTCGGAGCGGCGCGCGTCCACGTTGACCAGGATGTCGGCGCCGGTCTCGCGGGAGAGCGCCGCGATCCTGCGGGCCAGGTCGGGCCGGTCGCCGAGGTCGAAGCCGACGCTGCTCTCGCCCCAGACGATCAGGTCCGGCTTCTCCCCGGCGAGCTTCCGGGTGAGCTGCTCCTCGCGGTCGAAGCGCTTCTCGGGGCTGCCGACGCCGTCTATGACGCCGGGTTGTACGACGGCGATCCGCACCCGGCCGTCGACGTCGGGGCGCGGTGACCAGACCCAGGCCGCGGAGGTGGCGGCGGCCGTCGCGACGATCCCGGCGACGGCCGGGACCCTGGACTCGCGGACCGAGACCAGCACGGCGACGGAGACGTTGACGGCCACGACGAGGAAGCTGAGCAGCCAGACCCCGCCGACGGAGGCGAGCCGCAGTGCGGGTTCCACCTGCCACTGGCTGGAGCCGAGCAGGCCCCAGGGCCCGCCAAGCCCCTGCCAGGAGCGGACGAGTTCGACCATCAGCCACCCGGACGGCAGCACGACGAGGGCGGCGAGTACCCGCCCCGGCCCCGGCACTCCGCCCAGGAACCGCCGCACCAGCCAGCCCCACGGCGCCCACAACGCGCCCAGCAGCGCGCCGATCACGAAGATGAACACATTGAGGCTCGGCAACAGCCAGTGGTGCACGGCCACCATGAACCCGAAGCCGCCGGCCCAGCCGTCGTACGCCGCCCGTTTCCCGGTCGGCGCGGAGCGCACCAGCAGGATCCACGGGACGAGGGCGACGTACGCGAACCACCACAGCGACGGGGCGGGGAAGGCGAACACGGGCAGCGCACCGGTGAGCGCGGCGAGCGCGGAGCGCCGCCACGGGGAGGCGAGCCACTGATCCAAACGCTTCATACGGCACCTCCCTACCCCGTGGGTGGCTCCAGTGTGCGTGCTTTCGATGATCGGGAACAGGGGGCCACGGGATCAGGTCATGGCCACGGCGATCAGTCGGCGACTGATGTCGGACGTCGCTCGGGCAGTTGGCGCCACTTCTCCTGGACGACGACTTCGCGCAGCCGCCAACCGTCGTACGTCCGCAGCAGTCCGAAGGCGTAACGCCCGCCGCACACGAAGTCCGGTGCGGCGCCGTCGCCCTCGAACCGCATGGGGTTGACGTAATCGGCCTGCACGCGCGCGGTGTCGCCGGTGTCCTGCTCCAGAAGCCCGAACCGCACCCGGCGGTTGACGATCAGATGCTGCCGCATCGGAAACAACGCCATGCTCTCGGCGAGCCAGGCGGCAACACTCCCGGCATCCCCCTCGATCCCACCGGCCGACCGGTAGTCGGCCCGCCCGTCGGCAGTGAACAACCTCCGATACGCGTCCCAGTCACCGTCGTCCACTGCCACCGCGTAATCGGTGACCACCTCGTCCACGGCCAACCGATCCATCACGGTCGCAAGCTCCACGCGCTGCGTCATCGGCTCAGTGTTGGGCATGGGGGGTGCCGGGAAAAGGGCGGGGGCGATATTCGGTCGGCCAGTGCGTCCCTCGCCGAGGGCGATACGCCGAAGAGAAACCGAAGGCCGCGTAGTCGGTACTGACAGCGGGATGCCGGAATCCATGCCGCCATGAATGTCCGTGCTCACGGCGCCGCCCCCTAACAGCGCGCCTTCGGGGTCGCAGGCAGGGATCATGGCGAGGTGATGAAGCGGACCAAGAAGGCGGCTCCAGTCGAGCAACCGCGTCATGAAGCGGAACTCTCCGCGTATCAACGCGCCCTGCGGGACCGCCTCCTCGCGGCTCCTGTCGTTGCCGCGCCCGAGCCCTGGCGGCCCGTCTTCGAACGCTGCGTGCCGGTGGGCGGCCTCCTGGGGATCGGCTTCGCGGCGCATCCCGACAGTGGCCACGATCTGGTGATGGTCGTCTCGCACGACGGCCACGGCCTCTTCGACGCCGTCACGGGGGAGAAGATCGCCCGGGACCGCGACCCAGCCCCCGAGGACAGCACTCCCGACTCGGCTGCGGATCTGTCGTGCCCAGGATTGGGACCGGTGTCCGGAAACAGGGTGCATATCGCCGGCCTCTTCGGCGGCGGACTCCACATGACGACCCCGGACGGCTGGACCCTGGAGGTCGTCACCCCGGCCTGGCCCAACGACCGAGTCCTCCTCTCCCGCGACGGAGGCCTGCCCCACTCGGGTCCGTACGGAGAGCACTGGTGGCACCTCTTCCACTCCAACTACTCCGAGCTACGAGCCACGGGCTTCTCACCCTCCGGACAGACACTCGCGGTCGCGACGAGCAGCGACCTGACCCTCTGGACGCGGAGGCCGGCCTCGGTGACGGCAGCAGTGTTGTAAATAGGGGCTGGGTGATCGATGATCGATCATCTGTCCAGCTGTTCAGGAGGAGCCCATGACGCGTCCCGTCACCATCGTCACCGGCGGTAGCAGGGGAATCGGTGCCGCGACCTGTCTGCGCCTGGCGGCCGACGGGCATGACGTGGTCGTCGGGTACGTCCGGGACCGGGAAGCCGCTGAAAGAGTGGCCGGCGGGGTGCGGGAGGCAGGGGGCCGTGCCCTCGCCGTACGGGTGGATACGGCTGTCGAGAATGACGTCGAGCGGCTCTTCGGCGTGGCCGAGCTTGAGATCGGGCCCCTCACCGGGCTTGTGAACAACGCTGCTGTGACCGGGCCGTTGGGGCGGCTCGCCGATACCGGGACCGACACCCTGCGCCGGGTCGTCGACGTCAATCTCCTCGGTGTGTTGCTGTGTTCGCGCCGGGCCGCGCAACTCATGACCCCGCGGGGGAGCGGTGTCATCGTCAACGTCTCGTCGGGGGCCGCCACTCTCGGCAGTCCCGGTGAGTACGTGCACTACGCGGCCACCAAGGCGGCCGGCGACGCCCTGACTCTGGGGCTGGCCAAGGAGCTTGGGCCCGACGGCATCCGCGTCAACGCCGTCGCGCCCGGCGCCGTCGACACCGAGATGCACGCCACCATGGGTGATCCGGACCGTGCTTGGCGGATGGCCGAGTCGATTCCGTTGCGGCGGCCGGCGCGAACCGAGGAGATCGCCGCGGCCATCGCTTGGCTGATGTCGCCGGACGCGTCGTACGCCACGGGTGCGGTTCTGCGAGTGGCGGGCGGGCGTTGACCTCAAGGTGCGGGTGCGGGAGCCGGAGGCGGTGGGGGGCTTCGGAGTCCGGACGCGTGGGCCCGCTCGGTGGCGGGCGGGCCGCCTCCTACGCCGCTTCCTACGCCGCCTCGATCACGTCTCCACGGATCGCCGCCGCCCACTCGACCACCAACAGCTCGTACTCCGCACGCTCCTGAGCCGACAGTGAGCCGCTCGCGCGCAGCCACAGCGCGCGGATCTGCTCGTTCACCTCGGCAGCAGACCGCGCGGAACCAGGGGCCATGGAATCGGGGAACATGCCGACAAGCCTAGGGGCAAGCACTGACACTGCGCTACCAGACGGCTACTCATCCCCTATGTCATTGGTCACGGATTTCTTGATCGCCACCACCTACTGACTTGACGGTCAGTCAATTCAGCAAGCAGACGCGTCACTTCCTCCGCTCCGCCCAGACCCGCGACCACTCCAGCAGCGGTCCCATCGCCGTCACCAAGTCCTGCCCGAGCGGCGTGAGTTGCCAGGTCGCGTCGGTCGTCGGCGCGGCGATGCCAGCCTCGCGCAGTTCCGTCAGCCGTGTCGACAGGACGCTGGAGGACATGTCGTCGCAACGGCGTTGCAGGTCCCGGAAGCCGATCGGGGCCGTGTGCTGGTGGAGTTCCCAGATCACGCGCAGCGTCCAGCGACGGCCCAGCAGGTCGAGCGCGGCCATGACCGGGCGACCGGTCGTCGAACCCCTGACCGGCCGACCGGGAGTTGGTGCCGACCCCACAGCAGTTCCTCCAGCTTCTCCTCATGCCTCGGCTCCGGCATCCCCGGCTCACCTCACCTCCACCCTTGCGCTTCGATTTCAGAAGCGCAACAGTCGATACCCATGAAGAAGCAGCGCATGGACGGCGTAGTGCCGCCCTACTCACCCGAAACCGACCGCGCCCTGCACCGCTGGATGCCACCCGGCGTCACCCGCGAACCCCTCATGCTCTTCAAGGTCCTCGAACGCCACCCCGAACTCGCCTCCCGTATGCGCGCACTCGGCGCCGGACTCCTCGTCCACGGCCGCCTCTCCGACGCCGACCGCGAGCTCGTGATCGCCCGCGTCGCGGCCCGCGCCGGCTGCGGCTACGAGTGGGGCGTCCACATGGCGACGTACGCGGAAACGGCCGGTCTCACCCCGTACCAGATCACCTTGACCGCGACCGGCACCCCCGACGACCGCGCCTGGTCGCCCCGGCAGACGGCGCTGCTCCGCGCGGTCGACGAACTGCACGCCACCGCCCGGCTGGGCGACGAGGCCTGGGCCGCGCTCCGTGGCCACCTCGACGAGCCCGAGGCGATCGAATTCCTCGTGCTGGCCGGGTGGTACCGCACCATCGCCTACGTGGCCAACGGCGTGCAGATCGAGGCCGAACCCTGGGCGCTTCCGCTGCCCGCGCGGTGACTCAGCCCGCCGACTCCGCCGCGTGCGGGCTCAGGACGCCCGCCGTCACCAGCGCGATGATCACGATGCCGAGCGCGATCCGGTACCAGACGAACGGCATGAAGCTCTTCGTCGAGATGAACTTCATGAACCACGCGATCACCGCGTACCCCGACGCGAAGGCGATCACCGTCGCGAACAGCGTCGGCCCCCACGACACGTGGTCGCTCTCCATCGCGTCCTTGAGTTCGAACAGGCCGGACGCCAGTACCGCGGGGATGGCGAGCAGGAAGGAGTAGCGGGCCGCGGCCTCGCGCTTGTAGCCCATGAACAGGCCGCCGCTGATGGTGGCGCCGGAGCGGGAGACGCCCGGGACCAGGGCCGCCGACTGGCACAGGCCGAAGACCAGGCCGTCCTTCACGCCGAGGTTCTCCAGCGTCTTGCGCTGCTTGGGCGCGCGGTGCCGGCCGCCCGTCTCGTCACGGGCCGCCAGCCGGTCGGCTATGCCGATGACGACGCCGATCCCGATCAGCATGGTCGCGGTGATGCGCAGATCGCGGAACGGCCCCTCGATCTGGTCCTTGAACAGCAGCCCGAGCACCCCGATCGGGATCGAGCCGACGATGACCAGCCAGCCCATCTGCGCGTCGTGGTCGGCCCGCATCTCCTTGTTCACCAGCGATCGCGCCCAGGCGGAGATGATCCGCCCGATGTCCTTGCGGAAGTAGATCAGCACCGCGGCCTCCGTGCCGATCTGGGTGATCGCCGTGAACGCCGCCCCCGGGTCCTTCCAGCCGGAGAAGGCCGCGGTCAGCCGCAGATGCGCGCTGGAGGAGACGGGGAGGAACTCGGTCAGCCCCTGGACGAGTCCGAGGACGAGGGATTCAAACCAAGACATGAAGTTACGGCGTCCAAGTGCTGGTCGTGGCGGGCGGCAAGTGGTGATCGCGGCGGGCGGACAGGGCGTCGCGCAGCCGGGCGTCGTGATCACGGATGTGGGGGCAGCCTAGCGTCCGGCACTGACAGCGCCCGCACAGGGGTTTCGCGGGCGACGGCGGCCTCGGGACGCGGCCGTCCGCGACCATGCGTTTCGGGTGGTTGACCTTGTGCGGGGGCGCGGCTTACCTTCCATGAAGGAGAAAGCGCTTGCTGTTCCTCCTCTTAGACCCGCCGTCCCCGGAGGAGTGCTGATCGCGTCCATGTCCACGTCCGAGACCCGCCCCCGCTCGCCCATCGAGGGCCGCCGCATCCGGGCCGCCCTCGTCGGTATCGGTGCCATCGGCCGCGGCTCGCATCTGCCCGCGCTGAACAGGCTCGCCGAGGAGGGCGAGACGGAGGTCGTCGCCGCGGTCGACATCGATGCCATCGCGGTCGGGGAGTTCTGCGAGCAGACGGGGATTCCGCACGCGTACACCGACCTGGACCGGATGCTGGAGGAGCAGCGGCCCGACCTGGTCAGCATCTGCACCCCGCCGACCCTGCACCGCGCGCAGACGATCGCCGCGCTGCGGGCCGGGGCCTGGGTGTGGTGCGAGAAGCCGCCGGTCCCGACGCTCGCCGACTACGACGCCGTAGAAGCCGAAGAGGGCAAGGAGGGCGGCCCGTACGCGTCGATCGTCTTCCAGCACCGCTTCGGCTCCGGCTCGCGGCATGTACGGCGGCTGCTGGCCGAGCGGGCCATGGGCCGGCCGCTCGTGGCGCACTGCCAGACCACCTGGTACCGGGACACCGCCTACTACGCCGTGCCCTGGCGCGGGCGCTGGGCGACCGAGGGCGGCGGGCCCGCGATGGGGCACGGGATCCACCAGATGGATCTGCTGCTGGATCTGCTCGGGCCGTGGAGCGAGGTGCGGGCGATGGCCGGGCGGCTGGTGCACGACGTGGAGACCGAGGACGTGTCGACGGCCCTGGTCCGCTTCGAGAACGGCGCGCTCGCGACCGTCGTCAACAGTGTGCTGAGCCCCGAGGAGGTCAGCCGCATCCGTATCGACTGCGAGCGCGCCACCGTCGAGCTCACCCACCTCTACGGCCACTCCAACGCGAACTGGCGGATCGTCCCGGCCCCGGACGTCCCCGGCGACGAGGCCGCCGCCTGGCACGACTTCGGCGCGGACGTGCCCAGCTCGCACCTGGAGCAGCTGCGCGAGCTGGTAGCGAGCATGCGCAAGGGCGAGCGGCCGCGCAGCAGCGGCGCGGACGGGCGTACGAGCCTGGAGCTGATCGCCGCGCTGTACAAGTCGGCGTTCACCGACAGCACGGTGAAGGCGGGGGAGATCGGGCCGGGTGACCCGTTCTACACGGCGATGCACGGGAACGTCCCCGGCTGGGCACCCGTGGCCGCCGAGGAGGTGTCCGCATGACCGGCCCGCGTCTCGTCCACGCCCACGGGGAACGGATCACGCTCACCGAACCGGCCACCGGCGTAGAGCTGTTGAGTTACGTGTACGCGCCCGAGGCCGCCTGGGAGGCCCCGAAGCCGTACGTGCATCCGATGCGCACCCTGGCAGGCGACGTCGTCACCGACTACCGGCCCAACGACCACCGCTGGCACAAGGGCCTCCAGCTCACGGCCTCGCACCTGTCCGGCGCCAACCTGTGGGGCGGCAACTCGTACGTGCACGGCGAGGGTTACCTCGAACTCCCCGAGCGCGTCGGCTCGATGGCGCACGTCGCCTTCGACGAGGTCGCCGCGCACGAGGACCGGGCCGTCATCGCGGAGCGGCTCACCTGGCACCCGTACAGCGGTGAACTGTGGGCCGACGAGCGGCGGTTGATCGAGGTGCACGACGTCGACCGCGAGTCCGGTTCCTGGGCGCTGACCTGGACCAGCGCGGTCACCAACCGGCGCGACGAGCCGCTGCGGTTCGGCAGCCCGACCTCCGCCGGGCGCGAACTGGCGGGCTACACCGGCCTGTTCTGGCGCGGTCCGCGCGCCTTCCGCGACGGCCGCATCATCGGCCCCGAGTCCGAGGGCCCCGGCCTGATGGGTGAGCAGGCGGCCTGGCTCGCCTTCTCCGGCGAGCACGACGGCAGTGACGGCCACGCGACCCTCGTCTTCGCGCACGCCCCCGAGAACGACCATCTCGGGTCCGCCGGATCCCACCCGGCCCACTGGTTCGTCCGCAACGAGCCGTTCGCCGGCGTGGCCCCGTCCTGGGCCTTCTACGACGAACTGGAGCTCGCCCCCGGCGACACCCTCACCCGCCGCTACCGCGTGGTCGTGGCCGACGGAGTCTGGGAGCGGGAGGAGATCGCCAAGTACCTGGAGGCGCATCCGTGGTGAACACCGGGGGCTTCACCGGACTGCCGGGCGGCGTCGCCGTCTCGCACCTGCGCGTCTACGACTGGCCCGCCGCCGACGGCGTCTGCGGCGGAACTCCCCATATGCACCTGACCTGTTCGGAGGGGTACGTCGTCACGGGCGGCCGGGGTGCGGTGCAGACGCTCACGACGTCCGGGTACGAGGTCACGCCCCTCGTACCCGGCACGGTCGCCTGGTTCACGCCGGGCACCATCCACCGCCTCGTCAACGAGGACGACCTGCGCATCACGGTGCTGATGCAGAACAGCGGGCTGCCGGAGGCGGGCGACGCGGTGCTGACGCTGCCGCCGCGATACCTCACCGACCCGGAGACGTACGCCGCCGCGACCAGGATCCCGGTGGACGCCCCGGAGGAGGAGCAGGCCCGCGCCGCCCGGGCCCGCCGGGACCTCGCCCTGGAGGGCTACCGGGCACTGCGCGAGGCGGACGGCCCCGAGCCACTGGCCGCCTTCCACCGCGCCGCGGCGGCCCTGGTACGTCCCCGGCTCGCCGAGTGGCGCGAGCGCTGGCAACGGGGCGCCGAGGCGGCCGCAGCTGCCACGGGGGAGCAGCTGCGCCGCCTCGAACAGGGCGACGCGACCTACCTCACGGAGGCCGCCGTACGGGCCGAACTGCCTTCGGGACACGGGAAGTTCGGGATGTGCGGGCGGTTGGACGTGTACCCGGGGCCCGCCTGACGGCAGGCGCTAGGCCGCCGTCGGCCCCGTAACCGTCCAGCCCTCTGCCTGGGGGTGGGCCGTCAGGTCCTCGTGGTGGATCGGTTTGCCGCAGGACTGGCAGGTGACCACCGGGACGAGTTCGTGGCCGCAGGTGTGTTCGACCGTCATGGGCAGGTCGACGCCGTTCCGGATGTGGCGGTCGCCCCACTCCTTGAGGGTCATCAGGACCGGTTCCAGCTCCAGGCCGGCCTGTGTGGGCCGGTACTCGAAGCGCTGCGGTCGTTCGCTGTAGGCGCGCTTGGTCAGGATGCCCGCCTCGACCAGGCGGCGCAGGCGGGTGGAGAGGACGTCGCGGGGGGCGCCGATGTTGCGTACCAGTTGGTCGAAGCGGCCGTTGCCGAGGCACACCTCCCGCAGGACGAGCAGGGAGTACTTCTCGCCGACGACTGCCAGTGCGTCGGCGATGGAACAGGGGCGCGGATCTCCGGTGGCGGCCATGGCGCCCAGTCTAGGTGAGGGTTGGATTTTCAAACTCACCGAGCTATGGTGAGTTTGGATTTCCTACTCACCAGTAGTTCCCGTCGCTTCCACCGGAGGCCCGCACCATGCGTGACGCAGTCATCGTCGAAGCCGTACGCACCCCGATAGGCAAGGGCAAGCCGGGCGGCGCCCTCGCCCACGTCCACCCCGTCGAACTGCTCGCCCACACCCTGCGCACCCTCGTCGAACGCACCGGAGTCGACCCGGCGCTGATCGACGACGTCATCGGCGGCACCGTCGACCAGGTCGGCGAGCAGGCCATGAACACCACCCGCTACGCCGTGCTGTCGGCCGGCTTCCCGGACACCGTCCCGGCGACCACCGTGGACCGTCAGTGCGGTTCCTCCCAGCAGGCCGTGCACTTCGCGGCGCAGGGCGTCATCTCGGGCGCGTACGACATCGTCGTCGCCTGCGGGGTGGAGTCCATGAGCCGGGTGCCGATGTGGTCCAACGTCCCTGCCGGCAAGGACCCCTTCGGCCCGGGAGTCGCCGAGCGCTTCCCGGAGGGTCTGGTCCCGCAGGGCATCAGCGCCGAGCTGATCGCCGCCAAGTGGTCGATCGGCCGCGAGCAGATGGACGCCTTCGCGGTCTCCTCGCACCGCAAGGCGGCGGCCGCCTGGGAGCAGGGACTCTTCGACGAAGAGGTCGCCCCGCTGGAGGGCGTCACGCGGGACGAGTGCGTGCGGCCGGGGAGCACCCCGGAGATCCTGGCGGGCCTCAAGCCCGCCTACTACGACCCCGGTTTCGCCGAGCGCTACCCGCAGATCGAGTGGAACGTCACCGCGGGCAACGCCAGCCCGATCAACGACGGCGCCTCCGCGGTCCTCATCATGTCCGGCGAGACCGCGGCCCGCCTCGGCCTGCGCCCGCTGGCCCGGCTGCACAGCTTCGCCGTCACCGGCTCCGACCCGATCCTCATGCTCACCGGCGTCATCCCGGCCACGGAGAAGGTGCTGCGCCGGGCGAAGCTGACCCTCGACGACATCGACCTGTTCGAGGTCAACGAGGCCTTCTCCAGCGTCGTCCTGGCCTGGCAGCAGGAGACCGGCGCGGACCTCGCCAAGGTGAACGTCAACGGCGGCGCGATCGCCATCGGCCACCCGCTCGGCGCGAGCGGCACCCGTCTGACGACGACCCTGGTGCACGCCATGCGCGCGCGTGGAGCGCGTTACGCCCTGCAGACCATGTGCGAGGCGGGGGGCCTCGCCAACGCCATGATTCTCGAAGCGGCGTAAGGGCTACCGGCCGCGGAAGTGGTGCCGCTTGCGCCAGGCCACCACCGCGCCCGCCACCGTCGGCAGCGCGATGGCGGCGAGTGCGATCAGGAAGATCGGGGAGGTCGGGGACGAGGCCCGGGCACCGGCGACCACATAGGCCGCCGTGTTCGGGATCGACCCCAGCGCGGTCGCCACCAGGAAGGACGTCCAGCCCATCCGGGAGACGGCCGCGCAGTAGTTCACGCCCCAGAACGGCAGCCCGGGAAAGAGCCGCGCCGCGAGCATCGAGCGCATCCCGTGCCGGCTCAACTGCCCGTCCGCGGCCTTCAACAGCCGCCCCCGCAGCAGCGGCCGCAGCGCGTCCTGCCCCAGCACCCGGCCGAGCCCGAACGCGAGTCCGGCCCCGAGCACCGTGCCGGCCATGGACACCCCCAGACCCAGCGCGGAACCGAACAGCGCGCCCGCGGCCAGGTTGAGCAGCGGACGCGGCACGAAGGCGACCGTGACGACGCCGTACGCCACCGCGAACACGACGGCCGCCGTGGCGCCGCTCAACTGCGGCGGCCAGCCGTCGGCGAGCAGCTTCTGCGGCTTGAACAGCAGCACGCTCGCCCCCGCGCCCGCGAGCAGCGCGACGAGCAGCGAGAACCTGGCCCACGGCGACAGCAGGAATCTGCCGAGGCGCAGGAGAGGAGGAGCCGGCGCGACGGCGGCGCCCACGGGCACGGTGACGGCGAGCTCCGTGGCGGCGGCCCGGGGAGGGGCCGTGGCGGTGCCCCCAGAGCGGGTGGTGGCATCGAGCATTCGGCGACACTAACCGACGGATATGTGTGATCGCCGTATGGTTCGTCTCATGAGCGTCACAGCTGCGGACATTCCGCGTGTGCCGTCCAGCACACTCGCCGACTCCGTGCTGGAGCGGCTCACCGCCGTGTACGGCGCCGCGGCCGACCCCGAGCAGGCCGCGCCCATGCGCGCGTACATGAAGGACGTGGCGCCCTTCCTGGGCCTGACCACGCCCGTGCGCCGCGCCCTGTCCCGCACCGTCCTGGAGGGCCTGCCGCGCCCCGCCGAGGCCGACTGCGCCGCGGTCGCCCTGCGCTGCTGGCGGCTGCCCGAGCGCGAGTACCACTACTTCGCCGTCGACTATCTGCGCCGCCACGCGCGCGTGTGCTCCTCCGGTTTCCTGCCGGTGGCACGGCACCTCGTCGCCACCGTCTCCTGGTGGGACACCGTCGACCTGCTCGCCGCCCATGTCGTCGGCGCCCTGGTCGCGGCCGACCCGAAGCTCACGGCCGACATGGACGCCTGGATCGTCGACGACGACCTGTGGATCGCGCGCACGGCACTGCTGCACCAACTGCGTTACAAGGAACGCACCGACACCGAGCGCCTCTTCACCTATTGCCTGCGCCAGTCCGGCCACCCCGACTTCTTCATCCGCAAGGCCATCGGCTGGTGCCTGCGCGAGTACGCCAAGACCGACCCGGAGGCCGTACGCGCCTTCCTGGCGCGCGAGCGAGGGCGGTTCGCGCCGCTGTCGGTGCGCGAGGCGCTGAAGAACATCGGCGCCTGAACCGCCGTACATCGAAGAACCCCGTACACCGAAGAACTCCCGACCACGGAAGAACTCCCGTACCCCCGAAAATGATTCGACGCCGGGCAAGGCGTCGGCAATGATCGGCCTCATGTTCCGGCACGCCTTCGCCCTCGCAGCATCCGCAGTCGCGGATGCGCCGAAGGCTGCCGTCCCGATCCTCCTGGCCGCTGTCGACGGCGCCCGAAGCTGACCCTCTCCGGATTGTCCGGCGGACCCCGCAAGGGGAGGGTCGGCGAGTCCTTGGGGTCCCCATCACCACTTACGAGGCTTCGAGGTACAGCCATGCCCAAGACGGCATACGTGCGGACCAAACCGCATCTGAACATCGGCACGATGGGTCACGTCGACCACGGCAAGACCACCCTGACCGCCGCCATCACCAAGGTCCTGGCCGAGCGCGGCAGCGGCACGTACGTGCCCTTCGACCGCATCGACCGTGCCCCGGAGGAGGCCCTCCGCGGCATCACCATCAACATCGCGCACGTCGAGTACGAGACCGACACCCGGCACTACGCCCACGTGGACATGCCGGGCCACGCCGACTACGTCAAGAACATGGTCACCGGAGCCGCGCAGCTCGACGGGGCGATCCTCGTCGTCTCCGCGCTCGACGGGATCATGCCGCAGACCGCCGAACACGTCCTGCTCGCCCGCCAGGTGGGCGTGGACCACGTCGTGGTGGCGCTGAACAAGGCCGACTCGGCCGACGAGGAGCTGGTCGAGCTCGTCGAGCTGGAGGTCCGCGAGCTGCTCACCGCGCAGGGTTACGGCGGCGACGCCGTGCCCGTCGTACGGGTCTCGGGGCTGAAGGCCCTGGAGGGCGACCCGCGCTGGACGGCGTCGATCGAGGCGCTGCTCGACGCGGTGGACACGTATGTGCCCATGCCGGAGCGGTACTTGGACGCGCCGTTCCTGCTGCCCGTCGAGAACGTGCTCACCATCACGGGCCGGGGGACCGTGGTGACGGGTGCGGTCGAGCGGGGCACGGTCCGGGTGGGCGACCGGGTCGAAGTGCTCGGCGCCGGGGTCGACACCGTCGTCACCGGTCTTGAGACCTTCGGCAAGCCGATGGACGAGGCGCAGGCCGGGGACAACGTGGCGCTGCTGCTGCGGGGCGTCCCGCGGGACGCGGTGCGGCGGGGCCATGTGGTCGCCGCGCCGGGGAGTGTGGTGCCCGGTCGGCGGTTCTCGGCTCAGGTGTACGTGCTGTCCGCCCGCGAGGGTGGTCGTACGACGCCGGTCGCCACCGGGTACCGGCCGCAGTTCTACATCCGGACCGCGGACGTGGTGGGGGACGTCGACCTCGGGGAGGTCGCCGTCGCCCGGCCCGGGGACACGGTGAGCATGACCGTGGAGCTGGGGCGGGACGTGCCTCTGGAGGCCGGGCTGGGGTTCGCCATCCGTGAGGGTGGGCGGACGGTCGGGGCCGGGACCGTGACCTCCGTGGAGTGAGGCTGGTGTGCGTGGGGGACTGCGGGGCCGTTGTGGCTGGTCGCGCAGTGCCCCGCGCCCCTTCTCGGCATCACCTGGCCGCACAATGGGGAGGTGACCGAGCCGATTCCCGTCAGCAGGACCACCGACTTCGGCGTTGCCAAGCTCATGCCCGACGTCGATCGGGAGCGGGCCTGGCTGCTCACCGTCGACGGGGCCCCGCAGTCGTACGTCGATCTCGACGAGCCGGACTACCTGGAGTTCGAGTACGCGCGGCGGCTGGGGCATGTGCTGGACGTGCTCGGTGAACCGGGGCAGCCGCTGGACGTGTTGCATCTCGGCGGTGGTGCGCTCACGCTGCCCCGGTATCTCACCGTGACGCGGCCGGGCTCCCGGCAGGACGTCGTCGAGGCCGACCGGGTGCTGCTGGAGCTGGTCGTCGAGCAGCTGCCGCTGCCGGACGGCGCCGACATCTCGTTGCATCCCGCCGACGCCCGCGCCTGGCTGGAAGCCGCCCCCGGCGACTCGGCGGACGTGATCGTCGCCGACGTCTTCGGCGGCTCGCGTGTCCCCGCCCACCTCACCTCCCTCGCCTACGCCCGCGAGGCCGGCCGGGTGCTGCGCGAGAACGGCGTCTACCTCGCCAACCTCGCCGACTCCGCCCCCTTCGGCTTCCTCCGCTCCCAACTCGCGACGTTCGCCGAGGAGTTCGAGGAGCTGGTCCTGATCGCCGAGCCCGCCGTCCTGCGCGGCCGGCGCTTCGGCAACGCCGTGCTCGTCGCCTCGCACCACCCCGTCGACACCGCCACCCTGGCCCGCCTCACCGCGGCCGACGCCTTCCCGGCCCGCGTCGAACACGGCGCGGGGCTGCGGGAGTTCATCGGCTCGGCCCGGCCGGTGGCGGACGAGGACGCCGTACCGTCGCCCGAGCCTCCGGACGGGGCCTTCGGCATCGGCTGAGCCCTGGGTGCGTCGCTCGTCACAAGGATCTGGCCGCGCAAGGATCTGGCCACCTGATGATACTCGTGAGTAACATGCGCTTCATGAGCGCAGACCAGATGTCGATCGGCGAGATGCTCGCCGCGACGGTGCCGATGGCCCGGACGCTGAACCTCGAGTTCCTTGAGACCACGGCGGAGAAGGCCGTGGTGGCACTGCCGGACCAGAGCGAGTACCACAACCACGTGGGCGGGCCGCACGCCGGTGCGCTGTTCACGCTGGGGGAGACCGCCAGCGGCACCATCGTGCTGGCCGCGTTCGGGGACCAGCTCGCGCGGGCCGTGCCGCTCGCCGTGCGCGCCGAGATCGCGTACAGGAAGCTGGCCATGGGGGCCGTCACGGCGACGGCGACCCTGGGCCGCCCGGTCGCCGAGGTCGTCGCGGAGCTGGACGCCGGTGAGCGCCCCGAGTTCCCGGTGTCGATCGAGGTCCGGCGCGGGGACGGCGCCGTCGCCTGCGAGATGACCGTGGTGTGGACGCTGCGGCCCAACGGCTGAGCGGGGTACGAGCGGAGGGCCCGGGGCGTACGTCCGCTCCGGGCCCTCGGCGTTGTCGGCAGACGCCGTGTCTCAGGCCGCCAGGCGCCCGCGTTCCGCGCCGCCGCCCTCCAGTCCGGACACGAACTCCTTGAGCCAGGCCACGAATTCGGGGCCCAGGTCGTCCCGGTCGCAGGCCAGGCGGACCACCGTGCGCAGGTAGTCCGCCTTGTCGCCGGTGTCGTAGCGCAGTCCGTCGAAGACGACCCCGTGGACCGTGCCGCCCGCGGCCAGTTCCTGGAGCGCGTCGGTCAGCTGGATCTCGCCGCCCCGGCCGGGCTTCGTGCGCTCCAGGGTGTCGAAGACGGCCGGGTCGAGGACGTAGCGGCCGATGACGGCGTAGTGGCTGGGCGCGTCCTGGAGGGACGGCTTCTCGACCAGGCCGGTGACCCGGACCACGTCGTCCTCGCCGGTCGCCTCCACCGCCGCGCAGCCGTAGAGGTGGACCTGCTCCGGCGGAACCTCCATCAGCGCGATCACGCTGCCCTCGTGCCGGTCGCGGACGTCGAGCATCCGGCTGAGCAGGGTCTCGCGCGGGTCGATCAGGTCGTCGCCGAGCAGGACCGCGAAGGGCTGGTCGCCGACATGGCGGCGGGCGCACAGCACCGCGTGGCCGAGGCCGAGCGGCTCGCCCTGGCGGATGTGGTGGATGTTGGCCAGCCGGGCCGGATCGCGCACCGCGTCCAGCCGTACGGCGTCGCCCTTGGCGGCGAGTGCCTGCTCCAGCTCGAAGGCGTTGTCGAAGTGGTCCTCGATGGCGCGCTTGTGCCGGCCGGTGACCATGAGGACGTCGTCCAGACCGGCCGCGGCGGCCTCCTCGACGACGTACTGGATGGCCGGCTTGTCGACGACCGGCAGCATCTCCTTGGGCGTGGCCTTGGTCGCCGGCAGGAAACGTGTGCCGAGTCCGGCCGCCGGGACGACGGCCTTTCGGACGGTGCGGGCGGGGGTGCTCGAAGAGTGGGGGGCGCTCATGCGGGCCATGCTGGCCCACGGGAATGAGAGCTTCCCGGGAGAAAGTTCAGAGAACGCTGTGGGTCGGCGGCGGAAGTGTGACGGGGGCTCAGAAGTTGGAGATTTCGTGTGCCAACCGCCTTTGGGCGTCCACAAGTTGACGCGCAGGAGCCGGCGATTTCGAATGCGGGTACGGATACTCGCGGTAACTTATCTGAACTTTCCCGTTTTTGAACTTGGGTCACTCGAACTCCTTGTTTGCTGTGAGTCAATTGTGCGAAAGTGAGCGGCCCTATGGCGCTCCTGGACCCGACGCGCATAGGTATGCACCAATCAGGCACCTGCTTTCCGATGGACGCGCGTATTCCGCTTACCGTCCTGCGGTGGAAGGAATTGGTTCAGTGCAATCCCCATACCCCCCACGTCCGCCCTACCCGCCGCGTCCCGGATCGGGGCCGGCCGAGTCCGACCGCAACCTCGTCGCGCAACTGGACCAGGGGGCCGCGAGTGCCCGGGCCGGCGCATTGCTGCTGGCCCGGCACTGGCGCGCGACCTACGACTACGCCGCGATCTGTCTGGCCGCCCCGGAACACTCGGCGTCCATGGCGGCGGCCGCCGCATTCCACCGGGTGCTCGGGAAGCCGTCCGGCGGAGCCCTGCGGCCACAGCTTCTGACCGCCGTACGGGACACCGTCAAGGAGTGGGCCGCCGACGACCGTATTTCTCTCGTCCTGCCGGAACTCCGCAAACCGACCGGCGGCCGCGGACTGCGGGCGGCACGCTCCGTGACGCCCGAAAGGCGATTGCTCGCCGAGCGTGCATTCCGGGCCCTCCCGGGGGCCTCGCAATGCCTGTTGTGGCACACCGAGGTCGAGGCCGAACCCATAACCGTACCGGCCGGTCTGTTGGGGGTGGACGCGCCCACCGCGACGGCCGCCCTCGACCAGGCGCGGGAGCAATTCCGGGCCGGCTGCGTGCGCGCCCACGGGGAACTCGCGCCGGGCAAGGAATGCCGCTTCTACAACCGTCTCCTCGACGTCCCGATACGCCGGGGCGGTGCCCTGCTCCCGGATGTCCAGCAGCATCTGGCCGAGTGCCGCTACTGCCGGCACGCGGCCGAGCAGCTGAGCCATTTCGAGGGTGGCCTGGACGTGCTCCTCGCCGAGACCGTCCTCGGCTGGGGCGCCCGGCGCTACCTCGACTCCCGCCCCGGGCGCGGCGGCGAGCGGGCCCCGGCGCCGGGGCGCGGACTCCTGCGGCCCGCGGGAGGCGGACGCCACCGCCCCGTCGCCCCGCGAAGAAGCACCAAGGCCGTCGTGGTCGGCGTCGGTCTCACTTCCCTCGCGCTGCTCGCCACCGTGCTTGTCACCAAGGGCTGGACCGACGACAACGGTGTCCCGGACCCGCACGCCACCTGGGGAGCGCAGAGCGGCAGCTCCATCGACCCGGGGCGTTCCGCGACCGGGGCCTCGGCCGGATCGCCCTCGGCCGCGTCCGCGGGGCAGCCGATCGAGGTCGGCCGCGGCAGGCTCCGCAACCCGAGCGCCGGGCTCTGCCTCGACATCGACGGCGGCCGGGCCCGCAGCGGCGCCGCGGCCGTCCTGGCGGCGTGCTCGGCCGCCGGGTCCCAGCAGTGGTCGTACCAGGACGACGGTCTGCTGCGCAGCGGGGCGGACCCCGCTCTCTGCCTGGACTCCGACGCCGAGGACGGCTCGGTGACCCTGGCCGGTTGTGTCGTACACGCGGGGGAGGTGCGCTACGACCTCACCGTGCGCGGCGAGTTGCTGCTGCGCGGGGGCAAGGGATCGCTGGTCGCGCCCGGCAAGGGGGACGCCGTCGGCGTCGCCCACCGGGACGGGGCGGCCCGGCAGCGCTGGGTGCTCGAAACCGGCACCGACAACCAGGGGATCGCGCCCCAGCAGGGAGGAACGGCGGGCGCGCAGCCGCCGCCCGTGCGGCCGGACCCGCCCGGTGCGACCCCGCGCCCGCCCGTCGGCCCGCCTCCGACGCCGGCGCCTCAGAGCGAAGAGCGCGAGCAGTACGGGAAGAAGTACGCCCGGGTCAGCAGCGAGACCGGACCCGCCGGTCCGCCGGTTCCGCTCGACGACCTGCGTCCGCTCCCCACCGACGTACTCGACACGGTCTCGTCCCTCGCGGCCCCGCTCGGGTCCGCCCTCGGCTGACACGCCGCACAACAGCCGGGGCCACCCCACCCAGGGGTGGCCCCGGTTTCGCTTCTTGTCGGCATTCGGGTGTTTCTTGTTCGGATCATTGACACGAGTCACCTCCGGTCATAGTTTTCCCGCCGCGCCGCTGGTGTCCGACGGGGTGTCAATTCGGTTCTGACGCATAGTGCGTTCAGATGCCGAACACAGACCGGGGCCGCCGCGCGGCGCCTGCGGTTCACATCGTCGTGCCCGCACACCGAAGGAGTGACGGCCCATGACCGACACTGTCTCGAGGAGATCCGCACTGCGACTGCTGGGCGGCGCGATCGCCGTCGCCGCGGCGGCCACCGGCGGTCTCACCACTCCCGCCCACGCGCAGACCAGACCCGACGCGGGGGCCGGCCCCCGCGTCGAAGGCCTCATCGGCAAGCTCACCCTCGACGAGAAGATCTCCCTCCTGCACGGTGCCACCGACCCCGCCTCCCTCGGTCAGGCGGGCTACGTCCCCGGAGTCGCGCGTCTCGGCATCCCGCCGCTCCGCCTCGCCGACGGCCCGGCCGGCGTCCGCGTCACCCGGCACGCGACCGCCCTGCCCGCCCCCGTCCTGCTGGCCTCCGCCTTCGACCCGGACCTGGCCCGCCGCTACGGACAGGTCATCGGCCGCGAGGGCCGCGCCCTCGGCCAGGACGTGCTGCTCTCCCCGATGGTCAACCTCATCCGCACCCCGTACGCGGGCCGCAACTTCGAGACCTTCAGCGAGGACCCGCTCCTCGCGTCGGACATGGTCGCCGCCGAGATCCGCGGCATCCAGGGCGAGCACCTCATCGCCACCGTCAAGCACTACGCGATGAACAACCAGGAGAAGGACCGCATGTCGATCGACGTGCGGGTCGACGAGCAGACCATGCACGAGCTGGAGCTGCGCGGCTTCGAGGCGGCCGTCGACGCCGGCACCGGCGCCGTCATGGGCGCCTACAACAAGGTCAACGGCACCTTCGCCTGCGAGAACAAGACCCTGCTCGGCGACATCCTGCGCGACCGGTGGGGCTTCGAGGGCTGGGTGATGACCGACTGGTTCGCCGCCCACAGCACCGTCGCCGCCATCACCGCGGGCCTCGACATGGAGATGCCCGACGGCACCTATTTCGGTACGGCGCTCAGGACGGCCGTGCAGAACGGCGGCGTCCCCGAGCGCTATGTCGACCGTGCCGTACGCCGGATCCTCGCCGTCATGGACCGCTTCGGTCTGCTCGACGGCAGCGTGCCGCCCCGCCCCGACCGTGACGCACCGGCCGGAGCGGCCGTCGCCCTGGAGGTCGCCAAGGCGGGCGCCACCCTCCTGCGCAACGAACACCGCACCCTCCCGCTGGCCCCCGGCGGCAGCGTCGCGGTGATCGGCCCGACCGGCAGCCAGCCCTTCGTCAGCGGCGGCGGCAGCGCGCACGTCGTCCCCGACCACGCCGACAGCCCGCTGGACGCCATCAAGTCCCGCGCGGGAAAGGTGACTTACGCCCTCGGCGAGGACCTGTTCGGCAAGGCGATCCCCGCCTCCGCGCTGAGCCCAGCCTTCGACAGCGAGGGCCAGCAGGTCGGCGTCGGCAAGATCTGGACGTACGACGGGACGCTCACCGTCCCCGAGGACGACGAGTGGACCTTCGTCCTGCACTTCTCCTCCGCGCCCACGGCCCGCCCCAAGGTCCTCCTCGACGGCACCGAACTGTTCCCGCAGGCCGCCGGATACGGCGAGTACTTCTCGGGCGGACTGGTCTCTGCCGCCCCCGACGGCCTCTCGGTGCGCCGCAAGACCCTGAGCGTCACCCAGGGCAGCCACAGCCTGAAGATCACCGCGCAGGGCGGGGCCTCCGGCCTGCTCTTCCGGCTGCGGCGGATCACCGGCACGACCCGCGCCCAGGACGTGGCCGAGGCCGTCGGTGCCGCCCGCGCCGCCCGGGACGTGGTGCTGTTCGCCTACGAGGACGCCACCGAGGGCCTCGACCGCACCACCATCGCCCTCCCCGGACACCAGGCCCAGCTGATCGAGGCGGTCACCGCGGCCAACCCGCGCACCACGGTCGTCCTCAACACCTCGTCCTCGACCTCGATGCCGTGGCTCGGCCAGACCGGCGCCGTGCTCCAGATGTACTACCCGGGCCAGGAGGGCGCGGCCGCCACTACCGCCGTGCTGTACGGCGAGTGCGACCCCGGCGGCCGCCTCACCCAGTCCTTCCCGGTCGACGACGACCACCATTCCGTCGCCGGCGACCCCCGCCGCTACCCGGGCGTGGACGGCACCGAGGAGTACTCCGAGGGCATCCACGCCGGCTACCGCTGGTACGACGCGGAAGGCGTGCGGCCCCTGTTCCCCTTCGGGCACGGACTGTCGTACACCTCCTTCTCCTACGACGATCTGCGCGCGCACCGGAGCCGGCGCGGCCTCGTGGTGTCGTTCTCCGTGCGCAACACCGGGCGGCGGGACGGGATCGCGGTGCCGCAGGTGTATGTCGGGCGCTCGCCCGATCTCCGACTCGACCAGGCGGTACGGGTGTTGGGCGGATTCCGGCGGATCTCGCTGCGCGCGGCGGAGCGGCGTCGTGTCGAAGTCGAAGTCTCCGCACGCACATTGTCCTCATGGGACCCGAAGCGTCACGATTGGGTGCTCGGGACCGGCCGGCGCACCGTGTGGGCCGGCGCGTCCTCGCGTGATCTGCGGCTGCGGACGACCGTGGAGGTGGGCAAGTGATACGACGTGTCGCCATCGCCATGACCGCGCTCGCCGCGGCGCTCCTCGCTCCGGCTCCCCTTGCCCAGGCATCGGCGTCGGGCGCCGGTCCGGTCGTGCGCACCGACGCGGGCTCGGTGCGCGGCGAAACCACCGCCGAGGGGCGGCAGTTCCTCGGCATCCCGTACGCCGAACCGCCGGTCGGGAAGCTCCGCTGGCGCGATCCGCGGCCGGTCCGGCCCTGGCAAGGAGTGCGCTCGGCACGGGACTTCGGCAACAAGTGTGTGCAGACGGAGAGTTGGGACCCGGGCTACGGGCAGCCGTCGTACACCGAGGACTGTCTCGATCTCAACGTGTACGTGCCCGAGGGGTCCCAGCGGCGTGCTGTGCTCGTCTGGTTCCACGGGGGCGGGCTGACCGCCGGGGCCGGACAGGACGTCGTGCCCGACGTCTTCGCCCGGCAGACCGGGACGGTCGTCGTGACCGTCAACTACCGCCTGGGCGCGATGGGTTTCCTCGCCGCGGCCGGGCTCGACGGCGAGGCGCACGACGGGGTCTCCGGGAACTTCGGCATGCTCGACCAGCAGGCCGCGTTGCGCTGGGTGCGCGCCAACATCGGCCGCTTCGGCGGCGATCCGGGCCGCGTCACCATCGCAGGCGAGTCGGCGGGCGGCCGGTCGGTCTGCACCCAGCTGGCCTCGCCGACGGCGAAGGGGCTGTTCCGTTCGGCGATCATCGAGAGCGGTGCCTACGACGACTGCGGCGCGCGCACGCACGAGGACGCGGTGGCTCAGGGCGCCGCCTTCGCCCAGAAGCTGGGCTGCTCGGACATGGCCTGTCTGCGCGGCAAATCGGCCCGCGAAATCCTCGAAGCGCAGGGGGACTTCGACTGGGGGCCGGTGACCGGCGGCGCCTTCCTGCCGGTGCAGCCCGAGCAGGCCATCGCCCGGGGGACCGCGTCCCGGGTGCCGGTGATCAACGGCTCGAACAAGGACGAGGGCCGGCTGTTCGCCTTCTCCTCCTTCGATCTGAACGGCACACCTCTCACGGCCGAGCAGTACCCCGAGGTCATGCGGAACGACTTCGGCGAGCAGGCCCTGGAGCGCTACCCGCTCTCGGCGTACCCGACGCCGACGATCGCCTACGCGACCGCACTCGGCGACACGCTGTTCAGCTGCTCGGCGCTGCGGCTCGACGGACTGCTCGCCGCGCGCGGTCCCGTCTACTCGTACGAGTTCGCGGACCGCACCTCCCCGCCCTTCGCCTCCCTGCGCAATCTGCACACCGACTTCGACTTCGGTGCGACGCACGTGAACGAGATCCAGTACCTCTTCAAGCACTTCGGACTGGAGTCACCGTTCAACGCGGAGCAGAAGGTGCTGGCGGGGCAGATGGTGCAGTACTGGGGATCCTTCGTGCGGGACGGGGTGCCGCGGGCCGCGGGGCAGCCCGCGATGCCGGGGACTGTCGGCACGGTGCTCTCCCTGAAGACCGCGTCCAAGGGCGGGAACACCCTCAGCACCACCCTGCACCAGGAGCACCGGTGCGACCTGTGGGACGCCGCCACGGCGGGGTGACCCGGTAGGCTTCCCGGCGTGCGCCCCCGTGCGGCGCACGCCGGGAACACCGGAACCGAAGGTCGCGAAACGGGAGGAACCGGCGTTGCACGTCCAGGAGTGGCTCGACACCGTGCCCGCGGCAGCCGTCTACGCCGTGGTGGGGCTGGTCATCGGTCTGGAGAGCCTGGGCATCCCGCTGCCGGGCGAGATCATCCTGGTCTCCGCCGCCCTGATGTCCTCCCAGCACTCCGGGATCAACCCGGTCGTGCTCGGCGCGTGCGCGACCGTGGGCGCCGTCGTCGGCGACTCCATCGGCTACGCGATCGGCCGCAAGGGCGGACGTCCGCTGCTGGCCTGGCTGGGCAGGAAGTTCCCGCGGCACTTCAGCGAGGGACACGTCGCCACGGCGGAGAAGTCCTTCGAGAAGTGGGGCATGTGGGCGGTCTTCTTCGGCCGCTTCGTCGCCCTGCTGCGCATCTTCGCCGGCCCGCTCGCGGGCGTGCTGCACATGCCGTACTGGAAGTTCCTGATCGCCAACGTCCTCGGCGGCATCTGCTGGGCGGGCGGTACGACGGCCGTCATCTACTACGTCGGTGTCGTCGCCGAGGACTGGCTGAAGCGGTTCTCGTACCTCGGGCTGGTGGTGGCCCTGCTGATCGGGCTCACCTCGATGCTGGTCCTGAGGCGCAGGGCGAAGAAGGCCACGGCCCGCAAGGAAGCGGCCGAGACGGAGCCCGTCCCGGCCGTCGACTGAGGGCTGAGAGCTGAGGGCTACTTCTCGTACAGCTCGTCGTGCGACTTCGCGAGCTCCGCGTAGAACGTGCCGTTCAGGGTCACGCCCTGGCGCTCCTCCTCGGTCAGCTCGCGCCGCACCTTCGCCGGTACGCCGGCCACCAGTGAACCCGGCGGGACCTGCATTCCCTGCGGCACCAGGGCCTGCGCCGCGATCAGTGAGCCCTCGCCGATCACCGCGCCGTTGAGGACCGTGGCGCCCATGCCGATCAGGCAGTCGTCGCCGACCGTCGCACCGTGCACCACCGCGTTGTGGCCCACCGACACCCGCTCGCCGATGCTCACCGGGAAACCGGGGTCGGCGTGCAGGGTGCAGTTGTCCTGGATGTTCGCCCGGGCGCCCACGGAGATGCGTTCGACATCGCCGCGCAGCACCGCGCCGTACCAGACGCTCGCCCCCGCCGCGAGCGTCACATCGCCGATCACCGAGGCCGTGGGGGCCACGAAGGCTTCCGCGTCGATCTTCGGTTCCCTGCCGCCGATGCCCGTGATCAGCGCCTTGTGCGTCATCGACCTCTCCTCGTCGTCGGTTCAGGACGCACGGTAGGCGATGAACGGCCGCGGCGGCTCGGCGGGGCGGTGCGTCACCCACTGCGGGCGAAGCACGCTCACGTCGGCCTGGGCGAGGGTGGCGGATCGACAGGCTTCCGCGGTCCGAGGAGGCGGTCATGGCGCTTGGTCTCGCCAAATCCCCGGCCATCGGCAAATCGCTGGCCGTTGGCAGGTCCCTGGCCGTCGGCATCGGGCGTCAACTGGTGAGCGTGGGGTTCCTGGACATGGCGACCCGGCTGGCGGCCCAGGCCTTCCTCACCGCGCTGCCCCTGCTCTTCGCGATCGCGTCCTTCTCCCCGGCCGCCGTCCGGGACGAACTGCGGCGGACGGTACGGCTGCTGCTCGGCGCCTCCGGCCCGGTCCTCGCCCAGGTCGACGAGGTGTACGCGGGCGGCGACCAGGCGCGGGAGACCTGGGGCGCGGTCGGGGTGCTGGTCGCGCTGGTGTCCGCCACCGCGTTCAGCCGGGCGCTGCAGCGGCTGTGCGAGCGGGCCTGGCATCTGCCGCGGTCCGGGCTGCGCAGTGTGGTGTGGCGGTGGGGCGCCTGGCTGGTGGTGTGGGTCGCGGCCCTGCTGTTCCAGGGCGTGGTGCGCGACGGATTCGGCGCGGGGCCGGTCCTCGGGCTGCCGCTCCAGCTGGTCGGCGCGTGTCTGCTGTGGTGGTGGACGCAGCATCTGCTGCTGGTCGGGCGGGTGGGCTGGCTGCCGCTGCTGCCCGGCGCGCTGCTCACCGGCGTCGGGGTGGTCGCCTTCTCGGCCGTCTCCGGGCTGTGGCTGCCGCGCTCACTGCGGCTGAGCGTCGAACGGTACGGCCCGCTCGGCTCCGTCTTCACCCTGCTGTCCTGGCTGATCCTCTTCTTCGCGACGGTCGTCGTCGGCATCGCCGTGGGATACGTCGTCGCCCACGTGGACGCGGTCGCGCGGCGGCTCGGGGTGGCTGCCCCGCGGCCCTCGGGCTGAGGCGGTGGTGACCTGGCCGTGTGGTTGAGGGTGGCGGTGACCTGGTCGTCTGGTTGAGGGCGGTGGTGACCTGGTCGTCTGGCTGAGGCGGGGGTGACCGGGCGGTCTGGCCGAGGTGGCGGCGACCCGGGCCGTTTGGCCGAGGCGGCGACGACCCGGCGGTCAGGCTGAGACCGCCGTCACCCGGCCGTCCCGTACCGCCTCCGTCAGCGCCCGGTGGTCCTTCTCGTTGCGGTCGGCGTACAGCTCGGCGAAGGTCGCTATCGCTCGGTCGAAGGCGTCGGAGTCGCCCAGATAGGCCGCGATCGCGATGCGGTCGCCGGAGCGGGCGTGGGCCCGGGCCAGCGTCGCCCCGCACAGGCGGCCGAACAGCCGCATCACGTCCGGGGACATGGTGTCGGCCTGCGGTATCGCCTTCCAGTCGCGCAGCTGGCGGACGTAGAAGTCGCGCTGCCGGCCGTCCAGGCCCTCGACCCGTTCCCAGCCGAGGAACATGTCGCTGGTCGCCTGCATGAGCCGCTGTCCGGCGACGACCCGCTCGCCCTGGTTGGCGTGGCTGCTCGGCGCCGTGAACTCCGCGAGCACGGACTCGCCGGCCTCCTTCGCCTGCAGCAGCAGCGGATCCTGGTCGTCGCGGCCGAGCAGCAGGATGATCCAGCACCTGGTGCCCACACTGCCCACGCCGACCACCTTTCGGGCCATGTCCACCACCCGGTACTGACCCAGCAGCGCCTGCCGGTCGGACGGCAGGGTGTGGCCGTAGCGGTCGATCAACTCGCGCAGCTGCCCCTCCAGTTGCTCCCGCTCCACCCCGGGCATCAGTTCGCCCAGCGGCACCACCAGCGGCGGGTCGGCGGCGATACGCCGCTCGCCCTTGACCACATGGGTCAGCTTCTCGAACGCGTGCAGATGGTCCCGGGTGCGCGCCTTGGTGAGCGCCCGGCTCACCCGGCGCTGCTCACGGTGGCCCAACTGCTCGGACAGCGTGGTGAACAGATCGTCCGCCTCGATCCGGGAGTACCACACCTCCAGGTTGCGCTGCCCGGCGAACTCGTCCATCGACTCCCGGTAGGAGCGCACCGTGTCCCGGACCACGTGCGCCCGCTCCCGGTCCCCGAAGCCGTTGGCGCGGCCCGCGATCACCAGCGAGGCGGCCAGGCGTTTGACGTCCCACTCCCACGGCCCCGGTAGCGTCTCGTCGAAGTCGTTCACGTCGAACATCAGATGCCGCTCGGGGGAGGCGAGCAGCCGGAAGTTCAGCATGTGGGCGTCCCCGCACAGCTGGGCGGTGATCCCGCTCGCGGGCGTTCCGGCGAGGTCGGCGGCCATGACCCCGGCCGCGCCCCGGTAGAACCGGAACGGCGACTCGGTCATCCGGCCGTAGCGGATCGGCACCAGGTCCTGGAGCCGGTTCGCGGACTGCCGCTCGACCTGGTCGACCGGATCGGTCCGGTCGGCGGCGGGCGCGAACTCCGCGTGCCGGTCGAGCGGGACGCGCGTACGGGCCTCCCGGCCGCGGTCCGCCCGTTCCTGCGGGGTGAAATGGGTGTGCCTGGTTCCGGTCATGGCGGACCCCCTTCGTCACGTTACGACTGTCGAGCCGAACGGCGTCCGCGCCGTCACCCGGGCCGTGTGATGCACGCCCCGGGTGCGCCCGGGTGCGCGGTGTCACCGGCTCACGGATCGCCTGCCGGGGGTGATGTGCCTCCCCTGGGCGGCACCGAAGGTGACGCCATGGAATCCACGACATCGCGACAGCGGTGGCTGGCCCGGGCCTCGCTGGCGTCCGCCACCGCGTCCGTGCTGGTCCTGGCCGTCTTCGCGGGCCTGCGCACCATCGCCCTGGTGGGAGTGGGACTCGCCGGCACCGCGATCACCGTGGCGGCCGTGTGGTGGGCGCTGACCCGGCGGCGCCTGGTACGGGCGCTCGCAGTGCTGCTGGCCGTGGCCGCGCCCGTGTGGGTCCTGGTGACGTACACCGGCGCCCACCTGACCTGGGTCGTGATCGTGGCCGCCGCGCTGTGGCTGCTCGCCATCGGCGCGGGCCGGCGCGCCCTCGTCCCCGTCGAGCGGCCCCTCGCCATGCCGGAGCGGCCGGCGCCGCCGGTCCGCCACCCCGTCCTGATCATGAACCCGCGGTCGGGCGGCGGAAAGGTGGAGCGGTTCCGGCTCCGCGAGAAGGCCGCGGAGCTGGGCGCCCAGGTACTGCTGCTGGAGGGCCCGGGCCCGACCGACGTGGCCGAACTCGCCCGCAAGGCCGCCGCGGAGGGCGCCGACCTGCTCGGGGTCGCCGGCGGGGACGGCACCCAGGCGCTGGTCGCCGAGGTCGCCGCCGCGCTGGACCTGCCCTTCCTCGTCGTCCCGGCCGGCACCCGCAACCACTTCGCCCTCGACCTGGGCCTGGACCGCGAGGACCCGTCGCGGGCCCTGGACGCCCTGCGCGACGGCGTCGAACTCCGCGTCGACCTCGGTCTCGCCGGTGGCCGCACCTTCGTCAACAACGTCTCCTTCGGCGCCTACGCCGAGGTGGTGCAGAGCCCGGCCTACCGCGACGGCAAGACCCGCACCACCCTCGACCTGCTGCCCGACCTGCTGGTGGGCCACAAGGGCGCCCGGCTGACCGCCCGCGCCGGGGAGACCACGTTCACCGGGCCGCAGGCCCTGCTGGTCAGCAACAACCCCTACGGCACCGGCGACATCGCGGGCCTCGGCCGCCGGGCCCGGCTGGACAGCGGCGAACTGGGCGCCGTCGGCGTCGACGTGACCAGCGCCGCGCAGGCCGCCGGTCTGCTGCGCGGCGGCCGTGCCGCCGGGCTGACCACGGCGACGGCGACGACGGTCGTGGTCGACGCGGACCGGCCGTCGATCCCGGCGGGCGTCGACGGCGAGGCCCTGACGCTGCCCGTGCCCGTGCGCTGCGAGATACGGCCGCGCGCACTGCGGGTACTCGTGCCCCGCCACCGCCCGGGACTGCGCCCGGCGCGGCCCCCGCTCGACTGGCGCAGGCTCTCCCGGCTGGGCCTGCTGACGACCGGCCGCGGGAGCCGGAACTCCTACATCGGCGCGCCGTAGGCCTTGTGGGCCTGCGCCCGGCCGTAGGTGGCCAACGACCAGATGACCAGCACGTCGAGGCCGATGATGATCACCGCCCACACCGGGTAGTACGGCGTGAAGAAGAAGTTCTCCAGCGCGCTGAGCGCGGCCACGACGATGCCGACGACCCGGGCCCACGTCTTGCCGCTGAACAGGCTGAAGGCCGCGGCCAGGATGACGATCCCGGAGGCCAGCTGGAGCCATCCCCACGCGTTCACGTCGTAGTCGTACGGATAGTCCCGGATCCGCTTGTAGAAGTCGTCGTCGATGATCGCGGCCATGCCGACGACCGCGTGGTACAGGCCGACCAGGAACAACATGCACACGGCGAACACCACCCCGCCGAGCATCAGCGGCGTGATCCGCGGCTCCGGTGCGGGGCGGCCGTACTGGGACTGCCCTGCCGATGTCTGCTCCGCCATGTCGGGCACCTCCTCCTCGGGAGACCAGGAGCATCCTGCGGGCGGCACACCGGGGGTTCACCCGCGATGGATGACTCCGGGCGGGCCCGGGACCCGGAGAATGACGGGCAGCCCCCAGGCCGCGGCAGCGGAGGTGACCCCCATGGGTACGGCGGAGGAACGCCCGGGACCTGAGCGGGGCGAGGCGCGCACCGTCGGTGAGGAGTTCGAGATCCGGATCAAGGGCAGGGTCGGTGAGGCCTTCCGGACGGCCTTCGCCGAACTGACGGTCACGGTCAACCCGCCGGAGACCATCCTGCACGGCGCCGGGCTCGACCAGGCGGCCCTGTACGGGATCCTGGACCGGATCCAGGCCCTCGGACTCGAACTGGTCGAGGTACGCCGGTTGCCGGGTGGGCATGGCGGTGCGGCTGACCCCGGTTCCGGTCGGCGGACGTAGACACTCTTCAGGCATATTTTCCGGTCCCGTGACCAAAATGCCGCAAGGCCCCTTCCGGCCCGGGCGTCCGGCAAGCACCGTTGGTATGTACCGCCGACCTCGAAGGAGGTGAGGGACATGCCTACGGTGCTGGGCAGCGAGCGGAGGGAAACGGCCCTCCGGCCGGCGGACGCCCGGCGGGTGTCCGTGCTGCACGGGCGGTTGCGTGCCCTCGGGGAGGACGAACCCGGGGCGGACACCGTGGTGGCGACCTGTCTGGTGTGGGTCGCCGACACGCTCGTGGACATCGCGGCCGCCGTGGGCGACCCGCGCAGCGCGGGCGTGCTGGTGGACGAGGCGTCGGCCGTGCTGGCCGCGGTGCCTCGGGACGGTCGGGGCCTCCAGGACCCCGTGGTACCGGCCGAAACCCTGACGGAACGTGAGCACACCGTCCTGGTGCGGCTCCAGGAGGACGTGCCGCTCCGGCAGATCGGAACAGATCTCTTCATCTCGCACAACACGGTGAAGAGCCATGCGCGCGCGGTCTACCGCAAACTCGGTGTCTCCTCGCGCACCGAGGCGCTGCACCGGGCGAGGCAACTGCGGCTCCTGTGACCCCGGGAGCCGGTCAGGGGGAGCCTCAGAGCAGTTCCAGTTCGCGGGCTCGCCGTACCGCGGCCGACCGCCGCGTCACGGCGAGCTTGCGATAGACGCTCTTGAGGTGTGTCTTGACGGTGTTGACCGACAGATACAGCTCCGCGGCTATCTCCTCCGTCGTCATCATCTGCGCCAGCCGCCGCAGTACGTCCTGTTCCCGGGCGCTGAGCGCGTCGACGGGCGGCGGCTCCGCCTCCCGCCGGTGCTCCGGTACGGCCGTACGGTCGTCGAGCCTCGGGAGGCGCTGAGTGTGGGCGCGGATCGCGCCGACCGAGGCCGCGCACGCCTGCCGCACCGGGCGGCGCAGCCCGTCGGCCAGCCACTCGGCGGTGTCGGGGATGGCCTCCACGGTCCCGGGCGGCGGCGGAGCGCCGCTCTCCATCGCGCTGACGAGCTGGGCCACGAGCGAGCCGATCCCGGCGACGAACGGATCCGGCGTGGTGCGCAACGCGGCGTGCGCCCGGGCGAGTTCGCTGCGCGCCCGGCCCGACTCCAGCCTGGCCAAGCCGACCCAGGCCCGTACGACGTGCAGCGCCGCCCGGGACGGGTCCTCCGGCATACCGGCCGGCAGCGGCGGCCGCTGGGCGTGCCCGGCGAGTTCGTCCGCCGCCCGGAAGCGCCCGCGCACCACCTCGAGCAGCGCCAGCTCGGCGAGGCAGTCGCGGCGCAGCGCCTCGTTGTCGGCGGCGCCCGCGGCCTTCAGACCGGCGGTCAGGGAGGCCTCGGCCGCCTTGAGGCCGCCCTCCCGCAGCTCCGCGCGCCCCCGGATGGACAGGGCCAGCGCCTTCAGCTCGGGCCGGTCCGCGAGCAGGGTGCGCGGCACACGGACGAACAGCCCCTCGATGTCGGCCGCCGCGGCCCGCGCCGCCGGCGGATCGCAGCACCGGTCCTTGGCCATACGGACCACCGCGTGGGACAGCCGGCAGCGCGCCACCCGGTCGGACTCCTCCCGGGGCAGCTGGGTCAGCAGTCGGTCGGCGAGCTCCAGGGCCTGGACGCAGGCCGGCTGCTCACCGCGCCGCAGGGCGGCCGCCGCGGCGACGAGCGCGGTCTCCGGATCGAGCGACTGCCTGGGCAGGTCCCGCAGATCGGCGGGCGTCAGCCGGACCAGTTCCTTCGGCAGCCGGGCGTCGGTCAGGGCCAGGACCTGTCCGATGGCCAGCTGATGGACGATCAGCCGGCTGGCCTGGCACCAGTCGCCCGCGGTCAGCGCGTGCCGTACCGCCTCGGCGAGCAGCCCGTGCTCGGCCAGCCAGGAGGCCGCGCGGCCGTGCAGACCGGGCACCAGGCCGGGCGCCTCGTGCCGCAGCCGTACACGCAGCACGTCGGCGAACATCCGGTGGCAGCGGTACCAGCCGTTGCCGACGTACTGGAGGAAGGAGTTGTGCCCGACGAGCGCGGCGAAGTGCGCCCCGGCCTCCTGGCCCGCGAGCTCGGTGGCCAGCTCGGCGTTGAGATGCTCCAGGACACTGGTGGACAGCAGCAGACTGCGCATGGCCGGGCTCTGTCCGTCCAGCACCTCCTCGACCAGGTAGCTGACCACCGCCTCGTCGTCGCCCGCGAACTGCGCGACGAACTTCTCCGGATGCGGGTGCCGCTGCATCGACATGGCGGCGAGGCGCAGCCCGGCCGCCCATCCGTCGGCCCGGTCGCGCAGGGTGCTCACCACCTGGCGGGGCACCTCGACGCCGTGCTGGGCGAGCAGCGCGGCCGTCTCCCGGTCGTCGAAGGCCAGGTCGGCGGTGCGCAGTTCGGTGAGTTCACCGGCCAGCCGGTAGCGGTGCAGATGCAGCGGCGGGTCCCGGCGCGAGACCACGACAAGCCGCAGCGCGGGTGCCGCGTGCCGGAGCAGGGCGGCCGCACCCAGGGCGACCGGCGAACCGGTCTCCGGCTGGAAGTCGTCCAGCACGAGTACGACGGGGTCCGCGCGGCCCGCGAGCGCGGCGGCGAGGGAGGCGACCAGCAGGGGCCAGTCCTCCAGCGAGGTCACCGAGGCGAGAGTGTCGGCCCCGGCTCCGGTTGCGGGGTCGACGGTCGCGAGGCGGGGCATCCCCGACAGGTCGGGCAGGTCGACGCCCGCCTCGCGCAGGGCCGCCGGCACCCGGGACCAGAAGACGTCCGGCTGCTCCTCCGAGCCGTCGCACGTGACCCAGGCGACCGGGCCGGGCGCGCCCCTGGTGTGCGCCCACTCCACGGCTACCGCCGACTTCCCGGCCCCGACCGGGCCGACCACCACCGTCAACGGCCCCAGCACGCCTCGGGAGAGACGGTCCGTCAGCCGGGGCCGGGGGACCAGCCACGAGGGCAGGGGAGGCACCCCGACCCGGGCCGGGAGAGCGGCCGACGGAGCGGGGGCGCCCGTCCCGGGCGGCCGCTGCCGCTTCCTCCACTCGTCCATCGCCGGCTCCTCGCTCTCGGGGCTGGCTGGTGCACGTCAGACGAGTGTGGTCCCACCCGCTCGGGGCGCCCACGAGGAACGCCCCATCTCACCCGGGTGAACTTGGTAGAACGCTCAGCTGTTCACGGCGCGACGCTCGTCCCCGCACCCTGCGGGAACACCGCTCCCTCACCCCTGGAGGGCCGCCACGAGCTCCTCCTCGCGGTCCTTCGTCAGCGACGTGCGCAGCACGGTCGGCTGGAACGGCCGCAGCGCGTCCCGGACCTTGTCGGGCGTCGTGCGCCGTACCAGCGCGAAGACGGCGGCCCGGCCCGGCTCCAGCGCGCCGGCGATCTCCTTGATGAAGGCGTCGTTGATGCCGACGTCCGTGAGCTTGCCCGCGACCGCCCCGGTGGCGGCACCGACCGCGGCCCCGAACACCGGCATCAGGAAGATCAGACCGAACAGCGTCCCCCACAGGGCGCCGCCGGCCGCACCGGTCGCGGTGGGGCTGAACGACTGCCGTACATGGATCTTGCCGTCCTGGGTGCGCCAGGCGAGCGCCGCGTCCTCGAGGTCCAGGAGCTCCTGTTTGGACAGCTCCTTCGAGAGGCGCAGCACGGCCTCGGCCTTCTCCTTGTCGGTGAAGCCGAGCACGACGAGATCGGTCATCAGAACCTCCCGGTGTTCCGGCCGGACTCCCGGCCCGGCTGGCTGTTTTCTTCGGCGGCCTCGTCCAGGCGGGCCACGGCGAGGGCGAGTTCGGCGATCACGGCCTCCAGGGACTCCTCCGTGAGGAAGCCCTCGGCCACGGGCACCCCGCCCGCCTCCCGGATCGCCTCGCGCAGACCCTTGGCCCAGGTGTGCTCCAGCAGCACGAACCCGGCCGCGGTGCCCGGGTCCAGCTGCTGTGCGAGCTCCCGGATCTCCTCCAGAGTGAGACCGAAGGCGTTTCCCTCGGACAGGGACGGGAACACCGCCTCGGCCTCCCGCAGGGTCCGGCGCGGAATGCCGAGCAGCGCGGCCACGGTCTCGCCCATGCCCTCGGCCTGGTAGTCGGCGACGACGAGATCCCCGCCGGGCTCCTTCTGCACGAAGAGCAGGTCGAGCACGCGGACTTGGCCGCGGCCCTCCAGCGCGCCGAGTTCGTCGACGATCCTTCCCTCGAACTTCGCGTCCGGCCCGAACTCGACCGTCAGCAGTTGTACCGGCCCGATCCCGGCCATGGCCGCTCCCTCCACGTGATGCCGACGTGATGGCACTCCATCCAGTCGCGCCGGCTCCGGTTCCGCGTCACCCGCCGCAGGTGAGGGCCCGGCCCCAAGTCGGCGCCACGGTGGCCTCGGAGGTGCGAGGCCCATGGACCGGAACCGGGCAGCACAGCAGGAGAAGCCGCCGGCCGCGGACGAGGGCGAACTGCGGCGGCTGCGCGCCGAACTCGCCGAGCTGCGCGCCCGCGTCGGCGGCGAACAGCGGCGCCGATCCAGGCTGTTGATGGTGCGGCGCGTGGTGGCCGCGGTGCTCGTGGCACTGGTCGCGATCCTCACGGTGACCTCGGTGGTCGGGGTGTGGGGCGCGCGGACGACCCTCAACACCGGGCGCTGGGTCGCGACGGTCGGCCCGCTGCCCGACAACCCGGCCGTGAACGCGGCCGTCTCCACCTATCTCACCGACCAGATCTTCGACCAACTCGACGTGGAGCAACGGCTGTCCGAGGCGCTCCCGGACCGCGCGGCCTTCGCCGCCGCACCCGTCACCGCGGCGGTCCACGACTACATGAAGGACACGATCTCCAAGCTGATCAGGACCGAGCAGTTCCAGAACCTGTGGCGGGCCACGAACCGCTCGGCGCATGCGCGGATCGTCGACGTGCTGGAGAAGCGCAACGAGAACGTGCGTACGTCGGACGACACCGTGACCCTGAACCTGCTGCCGATGGTCAACAACGCCCTCAACTCCCTGGAGGAGCAGCTCCCCAGCCTGTTCGGCAAGCAGCTGGACCTGCCCGAACTCTCCTCCGGCGAGATCCCGCCCGGACTGCACGACCGGATCGAGAAGGCCCTCGGGGTCACCCTCCCCGACGACTTCGCCCAGATCAGGCTCTACAACCGGCACGAACTCGGCCAGCTCCAGCAGGCCGTCGTGGTGTTCAAGCGGGCTCTCGTCGGCCTGCTGATCGGCACGGTCCTGCTGCTGGCCCTCGCGCTGTGGATCTCGCCGAACCGCCGGCGCAGCGTGCTGCAGCTCGGGCTCTGGCTCGTCGTGTGCACGGCCGTGCTGTCCAGCGTGTTGCGCGCGGTGCGTGACCAGATCCTCGGCCAGGTGCCGGACGGCGTCTACCGCGACGGCGTACGCGCGGTCCTCTGGACGGTGTTCACCACCCTGCGTGAACGGGGCGACCAACTCCTGCTGGTGGGCATCGCCCTGGCCGTGGCCGCCTACGTCGTCGGCCCCGGCCGGCTCCCGGTGGCGGCGCGCCGCTACGGCGTCCAGGGCGCGCAGGCCACCGGCCGGTTCGCCGCCGACACCACCCGGCGTCTGACCCGGGAGATCGAGGTGCGGCTGTGGATCAGGGACCACGTGGACGTGCTGCGCGTCGCCGGGATCGTCCTCGCGGTGCTCTGCGCCCTGCTGCTGTCCTCCTGGACGGGCCTGCTCGTCGTCGCGGTCGTCCTCGCGGTGTACGAGGTGACGCTCACCCTTCTCGCGCGCGGCGCGGCCTCACCCGCGGCAGGTGAGGCACCTGCCGGGAGGCCCCCACAGACTGGCGCCGCCGGTTAGAGCTGCGACAGGGAGCGAGGGGATGAGCGCGCGGACGAGCGGTGAGCGGATCGGCCCGCGGGGCGACGAGGACGGGCGATGGCGCCTGTGGGGGCCGTATCTGAGTGAACGTCAGTGGGGCACGGTCCGCGAGGACTACAGCGACGGGGGTGACGCGTGGTCCTACTTCCCCCACGACCACGCGCGCTCCCGTGCCTACCGCTGGGGTGAGGACGGCCTCGGCGGGATCTGCGACGAGAAGCAGCGGCTGTGCCTGGCGCTCGCCCTGTGGAACGGGCGCGACCCGATCCTCAAGGAGCGCGCCTTCGGCCTCACCAACAGCGAGGGCAACCACGGCGAGGACGTCAAGGAGTACTACTTCTACCTCGACAGCACGCCCAGTCACTCGTACCTGAAGTACCTGTACAAGTACCCGCAGAGGGAGTTCCCCTACACCGACCTCGTGGCCGTCAACAGGTCCCGGACCAGGCAGGAGTTCGAGTACGAGCTGCTGGACACCGGGATCTTCGACGACGACCGCTACTTCGACGTGACCGTGGAGTACGCCAAGGCGGCCGCCGACGACGTGCTGGCCCGCATCACCGTCGCCAACCGCGGCCCCGAAGAGGCCACCGTGCACGTGCTGCCGACCCTCTGGTTCCGCAACACCTGGTCCTGGCACGAGAACGGCGCCGAGAGGCCGCGGCTGAGCGCGTCCGACGGCCCCGGCGGCACCACCGTCATCCGTGCCGTGCATCCCGAACTGGGCAGCTACGACTGCCGGTTCGGCGCGTCCGTGCCCCTGCTGTTCACCGAGAACGAGACCGACGAGGAACGGCTCTTCGGCCGGCCCAACGCCTCCCCGTACGTCAAGGACGGCGTCGGCCGGCACGTCGTGGACGGCGAGGGCGGTGCCGTGAATCCCGCGCGGGAGGGCACGAAGGCCGCCGCGCACCACGTCCTCACCGTCCCCGCCGGAGGCTCCGAGACCGTGCGCCTGCGCCTCGGCCCCGCCGGCGCCAAGCTGTCCCTCGCCCGCGGCTTCGACACGGTGTTCAAGGACCGCATCGCCGAAGCCGACGCCTTCTACGGGGAGTTGACCCCCAAGGGGGCGAGCGAGGACGAGGCGCGGGTGTTGCGGCAGGCGCTCGCCGGGATGCTCTGGACCAAGCAGTACTACCTCTTCGACCTGGAGGCCTGGCTGAACGAGCACGGGCTCGACCCGTGGAGCATGCCGCGCCCCGGCGTGCGCAACCGCGAGTGGTTCCACATGGTCAGCGACGACATCGTCTCCATGCCGGACAAGTGGGAGTACCCCTGGTTCGCCGCCTGGGACCTCGCCTTCCACACCGTCGCCCTGTCGGCCGTCGACATCCGCTTCGCCAAGGAGCAGCTCGAACTGCTCCTGCAGGACGCCTACTTGCACCCCAACGGCCAGATTCCCGCGTACGAGTGGAACTTCGCGGACGTCAACCCGCCGGTGCACGCCTGGGCCGCCTACTTCGTCTACCTGATGGAGGAGCGCACCACCGGGCACGCCGACCACGCCTTCCTCGAACGCACCTTCCAGAAGCTGCTGACCAACTTCACCTGGTGGGTCAACCGCAAGGACCCCGGCGGCCGGAACGTCTTCCAGGGCGGCTTCCTCGGCCTCGACAACATCGGCGTCTTCGACCGCAGCGCCCCGCTGCCCACCGGCGGCACCCTCGAACAGGCCGACGGCACCGCCTGGATGGCCCTGTACTGCCAGTCCATGCTGCAGATCGCCGTCGAACTCGTCGAGCACAACCCCGCGTACGAGGAGCTGGTCCTCAAGTTCGTCGAGCACTACCTGTGGATCGCCGCCTCCATGGACCGCGTCGGCGACCTCGGCGACGAACTGTGGGACGAGGAGGACGGGTTCTACTACGACGTCCTGCGGCTGCCCGACGGACAGGCCGTCCGCCTCAAGGTCCGCTCCATGGTCGGCCTGCTGCCGCTGTGCGCGGCCACCGTCTTCCGCCCGCGGCAGCTCGCCAAGGTGGCGGGCCTGGGGGAGCGGCTGCGCCGCTTCGCCGACCGCCACCCCTCGCTCTCCGTCACGCTCGCGTCGGCCCAGGCGGGCAGCGCGGGCGGCCCGCGGCTGCTGTCGGTCGTCGACGAGAAGAAGCTGCTCAGGGTCCTCGGACATCTCCTCTCCGAGGAGGAGTTCCTCAGTCCGTACGGCATCCGCTCCCTCTCCCGCCACCACGCCGAACACCCCTACCGTTTCTGGGTACATGGCGAGGAGTACCGCGTCGGCTATCTGCCCGCCGAGTCGGACACCGGGATGTTCGGCGGCAACTCCAACTGGCGCGGGCCGGTGTGGTTCCCGATGAACGCCCTCGTCATCCGGGCCCTGCTCAACCTCTACGGCTTCTACGGCGACGAGTTGACCGTCGAGTGCCCGACGGGGTCCGGCACCCGGATGACCCTCTTCGAGGTGGCCCGGGAGATCTCCGACCGGCTGACCCGGCTCTTCCTGCGCGACGGGAACGGGCGCCGGCCGGTATACGGCGGCCAGCGCACGTTCCAGGAGGACCCGCACTGGCGGGACCTGATCTCCTTCCACGAGTACTTCCACGGCGACAACGGCGCCGGCATCGGAGCGGCCCACCAGACCGGCTGGACCGGCCTGGTCGCCCCCCTGATGACGATCTTCGGCACCCTCGGGCCCGGCGACTTCCTCGCCGACCCCGTAGGCAGGAGGACGAAGCGATGACCGGTGAGCTGCCCGTCCAGCCCGTCGTCCACGAGGTGAGCACCCGTGTCTGGCTGCGTGAGATCGCGGCCCGCACCGGGCGCATCACGGGCCTGCGGGACGTACCGAAGGACGCCTGGGACGAGATCACCCCGCACGGCGTCGACGCCGTATGGCTCATGGGCGTGTGGGAACGCAGCCCCGAGGGCCGGAACATCGCGCTGCGCGACCCGGCCCTGCGCAAGGCCTTCACCGACGCCGTCCCCGACATCCGCGAGGAGGAGATCGCCGGATCGCCGTACTGCATCCGGCGCTACGAGGTCGACGCGAGCCTCGGCGGGGCCGCGGGGCTGGCCGGGGCGCGCGCCGAACTCGACCGGCGGGGCGTGGGGCTGCTGCTCGACTACGTCCCGAACCATGTCGCGCCGGACAACCCGTGGACCTGGGAACACCCCGAGTACTTCGTGCGGGGCGGCGACGAGGACGCCCGCCGGGACCCGGCCGCCTTCCTCACCGTCGCCGGCAACGCCCTCGCGCGCGGGCGCGACCCCTTCTTCCCGCCGTGGCCGGACGTCGTCCAGCTCAACGCCTTCGCGCCGGCGCTGCGCGAGGCCACCGCGAACGTGCTGGGGCACATCGGGGACGTCTGTGACGGGGTCCGCTGCGACATGGCGATGCTGCTGACCAACGACGTCTTCGAACGCACCTGGGCGGGTCTCGCGGGGCCGCGGCCGCAGGAGGAGTTCTGGCCGACGGTCCTCGCGGCCGTCCGCGGCCGGCATCCCGCCATGACCTTCGTCGCCGAGGCGTACTGGGACCTCGAATGGGTGCTCCAGCAGCAGGGGTTCGACTTCTGCTACGACAAGCGACTCTACGACCGGGTCCTGAACGAGGGCCCCGAGGCGGTCCGGCAGCACCTGCTCGCCGACGAGGCCTACCAGCGGCGGCTCGTGCGGTTCCTGGAGAACCACGACGAGCCGCGGGCCGCGTACACCATGACCCCGGCCAAGGAGCGGGCGGCGGCCGTGCTGATCGCCACGCTGCCCGGGGCCACGCTGTGGCACGAGGGACAGTTCACCGGACGCCGTACCCGGTTGCCCGTCTTCCTGGACCGGCGCCCGGACGAACCGGCGCAGGCCGAACTGCGGGCGTTCCACGAGCGGTTGCTCGCCGCCGTGCATCGCAGCGGGATGCGCGGCGGGCGGTGGCGGCTGCTCGACTGCACGGGCTGGCCGGACAACGCCACCCACCGCAATCTGATCGCCTCCGGCTGGGTGGGCCCGGCCGGGCGGTTCGTGACCGTCGTCAACCTCTCCGACGCCCCGGCCCAGGGCAGGGTCCGGCTGCCCTGGCCCGAACTGACCGCGGTCACCTGGACGTTGACCGGCCTGCTGGACGGCACGCGCTACACCCGCGAGGGCGACGAGCTGACCGACCCCGGCTTGTTCGTCGACCTGGAACCGTGGGGCACACATGTCCTGTCGGTCGGGCCGAACGCCTAGCCGAAACGCCTAGCCGACGGGCCTTGCCTCCGTCGCCGTCGTCCACTGCGCCCCGGTCCGTTCGCGGTACGCGGCCACCGCCGCCTCCAGGGTCGGGAAGAAGTGGCCGGGGTCGATGGTGCGGGTCAGTTCGTACTGCTCGATCTTGCGCCGCACCGGATCCTTGAGCTCGGCGAACACCAGGCTGATGCCCTGCGCGTTGAGCGCCTCGTCCAGCTCCTCCAGCTCGTCCGCGGCGGTGGTGTCCACGTCCGTGATCGGCTCGGCCGCGAGCAGCACCCACCGGGGCGGCGGCTCGACACGGGTCAGCTGCATGAGCTCGTTGCGGAAGGCCTTGGCGTTGGCGAAGAACAGCGGCCCGTCGAAGCGGTGGATCACCAGGCCCGGCAGCTGCTGCGCATCGGGGTAGGACCGTACGTCGTGATAGCCCGGCAGCCCCGGCACCCGGCCCAGCACGGTGTTGTACGGCCACCAGGCCCGGCGGAAGACGTTCAGGATCGACAGGCCGACGGCGATCGCGATGCCGGGCAGGACGCCGAGCAGGGCCACGCCGAGGAAGGCCGAGATCGACAGCAGGAACTCCGTCCTGCGCTGCTTCCACAGCCGCGCGGTCCCGGCGAGGTCGGCCAGCGACAGCGAGGCCGTGATGACGACCGCGGCGAGCGCCGGCTGGGGCAGGTTGCGGAACAGGCCGGGCAGCAGCACCAGCATCAGGATGATCAGGCCCGCTCCGACGACTCCCGTGAGCTGGCTCCTGGCGCCGGCCCGCTCGGCCACCGCCGTCCGTGATCCGCTGGTGCTGACGGGGAAGCCCTGGAACAGCCCGGCCGCCACGTTGGCCGCGCCGATCGCCGTCATCTCCTCGTTGCCGCGCACCTCCTGGCCGGTGCGGGAGGCGAACGCCGAGGCGTTGGAGATGGTGTCGGCCAGCGACACCAGGGCGATGCCCAGCGCCCCGGCGAACAGCGGACCCACGTCGTCCAGCCCGATGTGGGGGAGGGTCAACGGCGGGAACCCCCTGGGGAGTTCACCGACCAGGCTGACGCCGTGCCCGCCCAGGTCGAAGAGCGAGGTCGCGCCGATCGCCAGCACCACCATGATCAGCACCGCCGGCACCTTGGGCAGCCACCGCTGCAGTACGAGGATCAGCACGATCCCCGTGACGCCCACGGCGACCGCGGCGGGCACGGCCTTCCCGTCGGCGAGCCCCCGTACGAACGCACGGAACTCGTCGATGAGCCCGTCGGCGTCCGTCTTGAAGCCGAACAGCTTCGGCAGCTGTCCGATCAGGATGGTCAGCGCCAGACCGTTCATGTAGCCGATCATGGTCGGCTTGGAGATGAGGTCGGCGATGAAGCCGAGCCGGCACACCCCGGCCAGGACCGTGATGGCACCCACCATCAGCGACAGCATCGAGGCCAGCGCCACGGCCCGCTCGCTGTCCCCGCCGGAGGCGATCAGCGGCAGTACCGTGGCCGCGATCATCGGGCCGAGCGAGGAGTCCGGGCCGAGGACCAGGATCCGCGACGGCCCGAAGACGGCATAGGCCAGCAGGCAGAGCACGGACGTGTACAGGCCGGTGATCGCGGGCAGGCCCGCCAGTTCGGCGTAGGCCATGCCCTGGGGGACCAGGAGCGTGGTCAGGACGATGCCGGCGACGACGTCCTTGACCAGCCACTCGCGCCGGTAGGACAGCAGCGTGCGCAGCCCCGGCGGGACGAAGCGGCGGGTGGGGTCGTCACCTGGCATCGCGGTCCTCCGCTCCTTCGCCGGAGTACGGGGGTTCAGCCCTGCGGGACGGCGGCGGGCCGCGCACGCCCGCGGGCCAGCGCCTTGCCGGCCTCCCACAGCCCGAGCAGGGCCAGGGCGGGCAGCAGCGCCCAGCCGAACTGCCCCACGGTCAGGGGAGTCGTGCCGAGCAGCCGGTTGAAGACGTCCGTCTGGGTCGCCAGCACGGCGAGCACGAACTCACCGAAGACCGCCCGGTTCATCTGCTTGCTGTCGAAGGCCGAGGCCGACAGGACCGTCTCCGTCTCGCTGCGGCACTCCAGGGCGGCCACGATCAGACAGAGCGCGAACGAGGTGAAGGCGATCGAGTTGCCGATCTCCGGGCTGTCGAAGCGCGCCTCGCCGAGCTTGATCATTGACAGCAGGCCGATCGTGATCGCCAGCCCCGCAAGGCCCACCGTGACCATGAGCCGGGTCGTCATGACGGGCTCGCCGCGCGGCCGCGGCCGGCGTCCCATCAGCCCCGGACTGACCTGGTCGAAGCCCAGCGCGAAGCCGAAGGCCGCGTTGACGAAGAAGTGGATCCACAGCACCTGGGCCGGCGTGAACGGCTCGCCGCCCGCGATGTTGAACAGGGTCGCGCCGAGGAAGGTCAGCACGAACACGACCAGCAGCACCAGCACGAACCGGATGTACTTGGTGAGGTTGTCGTAGATCTTGCGGCCCTGCTCGACCGCGAAGACGATCGTGGCGAAGTTGTCGTCGGACAGGATCAACCGGCCCGCGTTCTTGGCCACTTCGGTACCGGAGCCCATGGCGATCCCGATGTCCGCCGCCTTGATGGCGGGGGCGTCGTTCACCCCGTCCCCGGTCATCGCGACCACGTCGCCCTTCTGCTTCAGGGTGTCCGCGAGGAGCACCTTGTGCTCGGGGGCGACCCGGCCGATCACGCCGATGTCGTCGATCCGCGCCAGCCGCTCCTCCTCCGACAGGGCGGCGAAGTCCGACCCGAGGATCGCCCCGCCCTCGATGCCGACCTGCCCGGCGATCGCCGCACCGGTGATCACGTCGTCGCCGGTCACCATCCGCACCCGGATGTGGGCGGCCTGGGCGCCGGCCACCGCCTGCCGGGACTCCTCGCGCGGTGGGTCCTCCATGCCGACCAGGCTCGTCACCTGCAGTCCCTCGACGTACCCGAGCAGGTCGTCGGAGGTGAACTCGGCCGGGTCCAGATCGCGGGTGGCGGCGGCCATCACCCGGCGGCCCTCCCGCTCCATCCGCTCCATCTGCGCATGCGCCCGCTTGTCGAGATCGGCGTCCCAGGGGATCGCCGTACCCTCCGACAGGGCCGTCGAGGCCCGCCCCATCACGGCGGGCGCGGCCCCCTTCACGAAACAGCGCACGATCGGCCGACCACGCCCGTTCGTCGCCGAGTTGAAGGTGGCCATCAGCTTGTACGAGGGGTCGAAGGGCAGCGTGGCCAGGCGCGGGAACCGCTCGCGGGTCGCCTCGACGTCCAGGCCCGCCTTGTGGCCGAGCACCAGCAGGGCGCCCTCGGTGGGGTCGCCGACCACCTTGCCGTCCACCAGCTTCGCGTCGCTCGCCACCAGGTACGGCAGGATCGCGTCCTCGATGTCGGGCGAACGCCCGGCCGCGTGGTGCACCCGGCCCTCCAGCCCGTAGCCGGTGCCCGAGACGGTGTACCGGTCGAAGGCGTCGACGACCTCGACAGCCGTCATCTGGTTGAGCGTCAGCGTGCCGGTCTTGTCGGAGTTGATCGCCGAGGTGAAGCCCAGCGTCTCCACCGACGGCAGGTCCTTCACGATCGCGTGCTGCTTGGCCAGGTCGAGACCGCCCATCGACAGGATCGTCTGCGTCACCGTGGGCAGCGCCTCCGGGACGGCCGCGATGGCCAGCGACACGGCGCTGACGAACAGGGCGTCCCACGCCTCGCCGCGGCCGCGTCCCAGCACGAACATCACGATCATGGTGAGCCCGGCCGCGCCCGCGATCCACAGTGTCAGCCTGTCCAACTCACGGGTCAGTGGCGACTGTTCGCGCTCGGTCGCCGACAACATCCCGGAGATCTTGCCCAGTTCGGTGCGGGCCCCGGTCTCCGTGACGATCATGGTGCCGCTGCCGTGGGTGACCGGAGTGTTCATGAACGCCGTGTTGGTACGGTCCCCGGGACTCAGCCCCGAGCCCTGCAGCACCCCGGTCTCCTTCGCGGCCGGCGTGCTCTCGCCGGTCAGCGCCGACTCGTCGATCTGCAGCGCGCTCGCGGCGACCAGCCGCCCGTCGGCGGGCACGTCGTCGCCGGCCGTGATCAGGACGACGTCCCCGACGACGACCTGCTCAGCGGGGATCTCGGTCTCCGTCCCGTCCCGCCGGACCCGGGCGGTCGCCTCCATCATCGACTTCAGGGCGTTCATGGCGCTCTCCGCCTTGCCCTCCTGGCGGATGCCGATGACCGCGTTGAGCACGGTCAGCACCAGCAGCAGCACCGCGGTGGCCCACTCCTGGATCAGCAGCGAGACGATCGCGGCGCCGACCAGGATGATCTGCATATAGCTGCGGTACTGGTCGAGCGCCCGGCGCCAGGTGGGCTTCGGCCGCTCCTCCGGGAGGGCGTTGGGCCCGTCCCGCTCCAGCCGCTCGGCCGCCTGTGCGCCGGTCAGCCCGACCGCCGGGTCCACGCCGAGCGCCTTCGCGACCGTGTCGGGCGGCTGCGCGTACCAGGGCTCGGACGGCTCGGCGGCGCCGTACCGCCCTTCCGTCGAGGAGGTCATCGTCCGTGCCTCCGTTCCCCGTCGGCCGCGACCGACGCCGCGTACGGATCGGCCTCGGCACCGGGCGGCGCCTGGGCCAGCAGCTCCTCCTTCGCCACGAACAGTTCGTGCCGGGCCTTCTCGCCGACCTCCGGATACTGCGGGTCGATGGAGATCAGTGTGTGGGCGAGCACCGCGGCCGCGCAGATGCGCGCGAACCACTTGTGGTCCGCGGGGATCACGTACCAGGGCGCCCACCGGGTGCTGGTGGCGGAGAGCATGTGCGAGAAGGCCTCCTGGTAGTCGTCCCACCAGGAGCGCTCACGCGCGTCCGCCGCGGAGAACTTCCAGTTGCGCTCGGGCACGTCGATCCGCTTGAGGAAGCGGCTGCGCTGCTCCTCCCTGGACAGGTTCAGGAAGAGCTTGACCACCCGGAACCCGTTGTCGTGCAGATACCGCTCCCAGTCGTTGATCTCCCGGTAGCGGCGGCGCCACACGCCCTTGCGCTTCGCCTCCTCCGGCAGCCGCTGGCGGTCGAGGTGCTCGGGGTGCACACGCACCACCAGCACCTCTTCGTAGTGCGAGCGGTTGAAGATGCCGATCTCGCCGCGCCGGGGCAGCCGGCAGGCGTAGCGCCACAGGTAGTCGTGGTCGAGCTCCTCGTTGGAGGGCACCTTGAAGTTCGCCACGTGCACGCCCTGCGGATTCACCCCGCTCATGACATGCCGGATGGTGCCGTCCTTGCCGCCGGCGTCCAGCGCCTGCAGACACATCAGCACGCCGTATCTGTTCTCGGCCGCCAGCCTTCGCTGGTAGTCGGCCAGGAGCGCCACGCCTGTCTGCAGCAGCTCCCGGCCGTCCTTCTTGCCTGCGATACCCGCCTTGAAGCCGGGGTCGAAGTCGGTGGACAGGTTCACCTCCGACCCCGGCCGCACCCTCAGGGGTGCGATGAACTCGGCGATCCGCTCGGCTCGTTGGTCCGCCATGCGTGTCGTCCGCTTCTCAGTACTCCGAGTCCTTCTGCACGATGCACAGGCCCCAGATGATGAACCCGTTCATCGCGATCAGGGTGAGCGACCAGAACGGGTAGTAGGGCATGGACAGGAAGTTGGCGATGATCAGCAGGCCCGCGATGAGGATGCCCATCACCCGTGCCCAGGTCGCCGTCATGGCCAGACCGATGCCGACGCCCACAGCGACCGCGCCGAGGGCCAGGTGGATCCAGCCCCAGCTGGTCAGGTCGAACTGGAACACGTAGTTGCGGGTGTTGACGAACACCTCGTCGTTGGCGATCGCCATGATGCCGCGGAAGACATCCAGAATGCCGGTCATGATCAGCATCACGCAGGCGAAGGCCGTCAGACCGCCGGCCGCCGCCAGAGCGCCTGGCGAATGCTGGTGCTTAGTAGTCGTGGTGGCCATGGCTGGGCCTCCGTCTTCGGGATGGCCGCCGGTCGCGGCCCTTCGTCGATGATTCGTACTCCGCTTCCCCGGGCGGTGGCGTCACCTCGCAGGGGTGAAGACGGATGATCATCGAGGCCGGACGATGGGCGTGATGGGGCGCCCGGGAGCCCGGGCTCCCGTGCGTGCAGCCGCCGATGCCGGGAGCCGCCATGGCCGTACCGCCCGTACCCACGTCAGCGGGCCGCTCCGGCCCCTCGCGCGGCGCCGCGCGCAGGATCCTGGCCCCGCTCGCCCTGGCCCAGTTCATCTGCAGTTTCGCCGGCTCCAACATGAACGTGATGATCAGCGACATCGGCGAGGACCTGGACACCACCGTCCAGGGGGTGCAGATCGCGATCACCTCGTTCCTGCTCGTCATGGCGGCCCTGATGATCCCCGGCGGCAAGCTCACCGACCGCTACGGCCGCAAGCGCTGCCTGATCTGCGGCCTCCTCGTGTACGGCGCGGGCGCCCTGCTCTGCGCGGCCGCCCCCGGCCTCGGCGTGCTCATCCTCGGCTACTCGATCCTGCAGGGCGTCGGTACGGCGCTGCTCATCCCGCCCGTGTACGTCCTCACCACGCTGCTCTTCACCGACGTCACCTCCCGCGCCCGTGCCTTCGGCGCCGTGATGGCGTTCGGCGGCTTCGGCGCCGCCGCGGGGCCCCTGATCGGCGGGCTGATCACCTCGGCGCTGAGCTGGCGGGCGGCGTTCGTGTTCCAGGCGCTGGTGGTCGCGCTGATCATCGTGCTGAGCCGGCGGGTCGAGGACCCGCTGCCGCCGGATCCCGGGCGGGACTTCGACACCGGCGGGGCGGTCCTGTCCGCCTTCGGACTGATCTTCCTGGTCATGGGCATCCTGGCCACCGACGACAACGGCTGGCTGGCGGCGGTCCTGCTGCTGGCCGGGGCGCTGGTGCTGGCCTGGTTCTTCCGCTGGACGCGGATCAAGGAGCGCACCGGCCGCGAGCCCCTCCTGTCGACGAGCCTGTTCCACAACCGCACCTCCAACCTCGGCCTGGTCACCCAGCACCTCCAGTGGCTGCTGCTGATGGGCGTCTCGTTCGTGGTCGCCGCCTATCTCCAGGTGGTGCGGGACTACGACGCCATACGCACCGGAGTCGTCTTCACCGCGGCCACCCTCGGACTGCTCGCCTCCTCGCTGGGCGCGGAGCGCTTCGCGAAGCGGCGGGAGCAGCGGACCCTGGTGATGGCCGGGTTCGCGGTGTCGGTGTCCGGCATCGCGATCCTGATTCCGATGGCGCACGGCACGGCGAGCGCCTGGGCCTTCGTGCCCGGGCTGCTGCTGATCGGCCTCGGGATGGGCGTGATGCTGACCCCGTCGGTGAACGTCGTGCAGTCCAGCTTCGGGGAGGACCGCCAGGGCGAGATCTCGGGCCTGTCGCGGAGCGTGTCCAACCTCGGCTCGTCCGTCGGTACGGCGGTCGCCGGCACGATCCTGGTCGCCGACCCGGCGTTCGGGGCGTACGCGGCCGCGATGATCGTGCTGGGCGTCATCGGGCTCGGCGGCTTGGGCACGGCGGCGCTGCTGCCGCGGGGGAAGGGGCGGATCGGCTGAACGCCGCGGGGTTCTTTGGCCTGCCGGCCACCGACGATCGCGCGATTGCATCAGAACCGGTGATAACGGACGGAACTGGCCACGAGGACATCCTGGAGCGACGCGTGCCGTCGGCTGACCGGGATCCAGCACAGGCCCAGCGGGAAGGCGACGCACAGCACGGCGCGCAGCAGCGCCCGGGGCACGCCGAGCAGTCGCCCGGCGCGGGCGGTGACGCGCAGGCCGAGCAGCCAGTCGCCGACGGTGCCGCCGGTGGAGGCCCAGCTCACGGCCAGATACAGCACGGCGAGGGCCCAGCCGAGCACGCCGGTCAGCCACGCCGACAGCTCGGGCATCCGGAACGGCGGCCCGGTGACGAGCAGCCGCAACCCACCGAACGCGAGCTGAGCGCCAAGCCCGGCAAGGGCCACCACGACGGCATCCACAAGCCCGGCAAGACACCGAGACACGACCCCGGCAACATCACTCGCCGCTCGCGGGGCGACTTGTGGCGCCGTTGTGAGCCTGGGGGCAGGCGCGGAGACACCGACGCCCTCGGACCGAGGCCCGGGGCCCGGCTCGGGACCGCGGTGGGGTTGAGGGCTGGGGCCGGTTTCGGGGGTGCGGTCGGGTCCAGGGGCGGACCCGGATGCGTGGTCGGGCCGAGGGCCGGAGTCGGACTCGGGGTCGTGGCGGGGTGGAGGGCTGGAACCGGTTTCGTGGGTGCCGTCGAATCCAGGAGCGGACCCGGATGCGTGGTCGGGCCCAGCGGCGGCGTCGAGCTCCCCGTCGGGCCGAGGGGGCGAGTCGAGTTCGGGGTCGCGGTCGGGTTCCGCGGTTCGGTCGGCCGGTATCACGGTGTGGGTCCTTGGCCGTCGGTCCGCGTCGGCGTGCCGTGGCCGTCGGCATGTGCCGCCATGCGGTGGTCGCCGGCCCGCGTCGGCGTTCCGTGTCCGTCGATCCGACCGTTTCCGTCCATCCGCGCCGTCGGCCCGGTCTCCTCCCCGGGCCCCGCCGGCACCCCCGGTCTGTGCAGCAGTCGGTCGGCGACGCGGTTCACCATCCGGTCGGCCCGCATGCTGCGCGACCGCAGGGCGTCCACTGTCTCCTCGGCCATCCCGCCACTGGTCTCCCGCACGATCCGCCCCAGGTCGATCTCCTCCAGAACGGCCCTGGTGAGCACGACGAGGTCGACCCGGTCGATCACGGCGTCCACGTCCAGCCGCGCGGCGATCCGGTCGACGTCGATACGCGCCACGATCCGGTCCAGGTCGACGCGGTCCACGATCCGATCCACGTCGACACGGCCCGCGACGGCGTCGACATCGATCCGCCCCGCCACCCGGTCCACATCCACCCGTGCCGCCACCCGGTCCACGTCCACCCGGTCGGCGATCCGGTCCACGTCCACCCGGTCGGCGATCCGGTTCACGTCGATACGCGCGGCCAGGTCGTCCAGTTCGAGGCGGTCCACCACGGCCGCCGTCAGCGCCCGGATCACCTGGTCGGCGGTGGAGGCCGCGCCGCCCAGCACACGACGCGCCACACGTTCCGCCAGGCCGAGGGGGTTCACGGTGTCGTACCAGGTCATCCCGCCACCGCAGCACGGCCCCCCGCACCGTCGCCTCATCCGCTGCGGGTGAACCGCCGCACGACCCCGTGTGCTCCGGCCGGGCCACCCCGCGCGCCCCCCCCGTGGGGCGAAGATCACAGCCCCACGACCCCATGGGCGCACCTCACGCTGAGTACGGTGAGCGGGTGCCGAAGCGCAAGAACACGTTCTCGTCCTGGCCGCGCCGCCTAGCGCAGCGCGCGGTCCACGCGGGCTGGGCCTGGGTGCAGCGCACCGGCTCGGTCACCGCGGAGCACCCCGGCCGCTTCCGCTTCGGCGCCCTGGGCCCGCACACCCGCCTCGCCTTCCCGCTCGGCACGGTCTTCGGCGAGCCCTGGATCCACGTCGGCTCCCACTGCATCGTCGGCGAACAGGTCACCCTCACCGCCGGCCTCATGCCCGACCTCGACCTCGGCCCCGACCCGATCCTCCGCATCGGCGACGGCGTGGTCCTGGGCCGCGGCAGCCATGTCATCGCCGACACGACGGTCACCATCGGCAGCGACTGCTACTTCGGCCCGTACGTGTACGTCACGTCCACGAACCACTCGTACGACGATCCCCACGAACCCATCGGCAAGCAGTGGCCCCGCATGGAACCCGTGGAGATCGGCCCGGGCTGCTGGATCGGCACCGGCGCGGTGATCCTGCCGGGCGCCCGGATCGGGCGGAACGTCGTGGTGGCCGCCGGCGCGGTGGTACGAGGCGTGGTCCCGGACCACGCCGTGGTGGCGGGCGCGCCCGCCCGGGTCGTACGGCGCTGGACTCCCGCCGAGGGCTGGCAGCCGCCGCTGCGCACCCCCGCACCGGTTCCCCTGCCCGACGACATCACGCCCGAACAGCTGCGTGCCCTCTCGGAGTTGGACGAGGAGACGGCGTCCCGGCTGGCGGAGCTGGACGCCGAGGCCTGAAGGCCCGCCCACCGACCCTTCGGTGGCCCTAGCCCGTCGCCAGCAGCAGCGTCCCCACCAGGGCCAGACCCGCACCCGCCGCCTGCACCGCCCGCAGCCTTTCACTGAGGAAGCCGCGTGCGGCCAGCGCGGTCACCACCGGGTACAGCGACGCCAGCACCGCGGCCACTGTCACCGGGCCGTGCTGGGCCGCGACCGAGTACGTGCCGTTCGCCGCCACGTCCGCGAGGCCGACGAAGCCGAGGGCCGGGAGGGAGGCCCACGGGAAGCCGGCAGTCGGCAGTGCCGGGTTGCCCCGCCGTACCGAGACGTAGAGGGCCGCGCCGCCCGCGGTTACGTTCGTCAGCCGCTGCACGAACAGTGCGAGGAAGAGGCCGGTCACGGTCGTCGACGCCTCCGCGATCAGCGCGAACACCGTGCCGAAGCCGAGCGCCGCAACCAGCGTGAGGAGGATCGTCCGCCGCTGCACGGGCGCCCCGCGCAGGTGCGGTCCACCGGCGAGCACCACGCCGGTGACGGCGACCGCGATGCCCGCGGCCTGCGTCAGCCCCGGCCGCTCGCCGAGGAACAGGCCGACGCCGACGGGCACGGCCACGCTCAGCGTGGCGAGCGGGGAGACCACGCCCATCGGGCCGAGGGCGAGCGCCTTGTAGAAGCAGATCATCGCGACGGGCCCGGCCAGGCCCGCGGCGACCGCGAACCACAGCCGCGGACCGGCCTCGCTCCAGCCCCCGGTGGCGACCACGACCGCCCCGAGCACGGCCGTGGCGATCGCCTGCGAGACGACCACGACCGTCAGCGCCGGGGTGCGCCGGGTCAGCAGCCCGCCGCCGAAGTCGGCGAGGCCCCAGAGCAAGCTCGTGGCCAGGGCGAAGAATGCCGTCACAGGTCGCCTCGCAGTACAGTTCGGTGAACGATCGGGTGCACAACACCGTAGTTCACTGCATTGAACTCTGTCATCCATAATGTTGGACGGAAACGTTGGACGGAACGTGTCGGATCTCGACCTGCTGACCCAGTCCCTGGCGCGCAACGTCAAGCGCTGGCGCAATGAGCGCGGCTTCACCCTGGACGCGCTCGCCGCCCGCGCCGGCGTCAGCCGGGGCATGCTCATCCAGATCGAGCAGGCCCGCACCAACCCGAGCATCGGCACGGTCGTGAAGATCGGCGACGCGCTCGGGGTCAGCGTCACCACCCTGCTCGACTACGAACAGGGGCCGAAGGTGCGGATCGTCCCCGCCGACCAGGTGGTACGGCTGTGGCACACCGACGCGGGCAGCTACAGCAGGCTCCTGGCCGGCACCGAGGCGCCGGGCCCGCTGGAGATGTGGGACTGGCGGCTGATGCCGGGCGACAGCAGCGCCTCCGACCCGCACCCCGTCGGCACGGTGGAGATCGCGCACGTCATCGCGGGGGAGCTGACCCTCACGGTGGAGGGCGCGGAGTACCGCGTCCCGGCCGGCGCCAGCGTCACCTTCGAGGCCAACGCCCCGCACAGTTACGGCAATCACGGCGACGTACCGATGGAGTTCGTGCTCGCGGTGTCCGTCCCGCCCGTGCGCTGAACCGTCCTGTTAGCGTGCGGAGCATGCGCGCACCCATCGGACACTTCGACACCGCCCTCCCCGCCCCGGACGCCCTCGACGAACTGACCGCCCCGGTCGCCGCCGCCGTACGCGGCTGGCACGGCACTGTCCCCGCCGACCAGATCGTGTACGTCGACACCGACCCGGAGTGGGCCGACACCGCGGTCTTCGTCCAGCACTACGGCCAGGAGCTGCTGGAGCAGTCGGCGAACTGTGTCGTGGTGGCCGGGAAGCGGGGCGGCGAGACCACCCTGGCCGCGTGCGTGGCGCTCTCCACGACCCGGGTCGACGTGAACAACGTGGTCCGCCGCCAACTCGGCGCCCGCAAGGCCTCGTTCGCGTCCATGGACACGGCGACGGGGGAGACCGGCATGGAGTACGGCGGCATCACGCCGATCGGACTCCCGGACGGCTGGCCGGTGTTGGTGGACTCACGCGTCGTGGACCTGCCGTACGTCCTGGTCGGCAGCGGGCGTCGGCGCGGCAAACTGCTGGTGCCGGGCAAGGCGTTCGCGCAGCTGCCGGGCGCGGTGGTGATCGAGGGGCTGGGCGTGGCCTGAGCTCTCAGCCGGCCGAGCTCTCGCCGAGGTACTGCTCGGCGAACGCGGCCGCCGCGGCCGGGGATTCGAAGAGACGGCGCAGCCGGGCCAGCGTGGTGCCCGCCCGGTAGGCGTCGCCCGACGAGGTGCCGTGGTAGACCTCCGACAGCCACTGGGAGAACTCCTGGTAGTCCCAGACCCGGCCGAGACAGGCGTCCGAGTAGCCGGTCAGGCCTTCCTGTTCGCCCTTGGTGAGGAAGCCGACCAGGCCGTCGCCGAGCAGGAAGGCGTCGTGCAGGGCGAGGTTCATGCCCTTCGCGGCGATCGGGGCGGTGAGATGGGCGGCGTCGCCCGCCAGGAAAAGGCGGCCGAACACCATGGGTTCCACCACGTAGTTGTGCATGTCGAGGACGCGCTTCTCGATCAATCGGCCCTCGGTGAGCGGCGGGCGGTCGGCGGAGCCCAGTCGCTCCTGCAGTTCCGCCCAGACACGCTCGTGCGACCAGTTCTCCGGGTCGTCGCCGGGCGGGCACTCCAGGTAGTAGCGCGTGACCTCGGGGCTGCGGGCCATGTGCCCGGCGAAGCCGTTGGGATGGATGCCGAACACCACGCAGTCGCTGGACGGCGGCGCCTCGGCGAGCAGCGCCAGCCAGCCGACGCCGTAGTCGTGCCGGGCGATCCGCGCATGCTGCGGCAGCACGGTCCGGGTCACTCCGCGTGCCCCGTCGCAGCCGGCCACGAACTCGCAGTGCACCAGCTCCCGTTGACCGGTTTCGGCATCGACGTACGACACTGCGGGACGGTCCGAGTCGAGCCCGTGCAGCTGGACGTCCCGCACCCCGAACCGGATCGCCCCGCCGCGCACGTCCGCGTACTCGCGCACCAGGTCCGTCACCAGCAACGGCTGCGGATACACGAAGTGGTGATGCCCCGTCAGCTCTTGGTAGCCGAGCCGGTGGCTGCGCCCGCCGAACCGGAACTCGCACTCGGTGTGCGTCTGGGCCCGCTCCATCAGGTTCTCCGCGAGCCCCCGCCGCTCCAGCCCCCTGACCGCCCACTCCTCCAACACCCCGGCCCGGGGCCGCTGTTCGATGAACGCGCGCGTCTCGGTCTCCAGCACCAGACAGTCGACCGACGCGGCCCGCAGGATGTTCCCGACGGTCAGCCCGGCGGGCCCGGCGCCCACGATCACCACCGGAAAGCGCTGCGGAGAAGGGGAGTCGGGGTGGGGGGAGGAGGTCACCCGAGCATTATGACCGGGGCCCGTCAGCCGCGGCAGGGGAGCCGGGCGGACGGGCCACGTGAGGAGGTGCGGGGAGGGTGTGGTCAGTGCGCCGGGGCGTCGGTGACCACGACCTCCTCGATGCTGCGCTCGATGTCCTCGGGCTTCGAGGAGGTCGCCCGGGCCCAGTAGTAGATGGCCAGGGAGAAGGCGGCGACGACCAGGATGTCCCACCACAGGCCGATGTTGCCCGAGCCGCCGAAGCCGCCCTCGGCGGAGATCACGCCCATGCCCAGCAGATACACCGGCAGCCACTGGGCGGCCTTGAAGTCCATCCGGGGTGCGTCGGGCTGGTTGGTGGCGTTGGCCCACCAGGCGTAGCCGCCGAGCAGGGCGTAGCCGATGAGGATCGCGAAGCCGAGCCGCCACAGGGTGTCCCAGCCGGCCCAGTAGATGATCAGGTTCGCCACGATGAAGGACAGCGGGGAGAGCACCTGGCCGGCCGGAAGCCGGTAGGGGCGCTCGTGGTTCGGCAGCTTGTCGGCGAAGACGCCGTACGCCAGTGGTGCGCCCGCGTACATGAGCACGCTCGCCGAGGTGATGAAGCCGACCAGCTCCTGCCAGCTGGGGAAGGGCAGGAAGCAGATCACACCGGTGACGAACGAGATGATCAGGCCGAACCACGGCACGCCGCGGGAGTCGGTGCCGGCGAAGATCTTCGGTGCGTAGCCGTTCTTGGCCAGACCGTAGGAGACGCGGGAGGTGGCGGTGGTGTAGATCAGGCCGGTGCCGCCGGGGGAGATGATGGCGTCCGCGTAGAGGACGACGGCGAGCCAGCCCAGTCCGACCAGGGTCGCGAGGCCCGCCCAGGGGCCGCTGATGCCCTTGTAGTCGAGGTGGGCCCAGCCGTGTGCGAACGTGCTGTGCGGCAGCGCGGCGATGAACACGACCTGCAGCAGGACGTAGATGACGGCGCCGATCGCGACCGAGCCGAGCGTCGCCCGCGGCAGGTCCCGCTTCGGGTTGCGGCTCTCGCCCGCCAGCTGGATGGCCTGCTCGAAGCCCAGCAGGGCGAAGATGATGCCGCTGCCGCTGATCGCCCCGAGCACGCCCTTCGCGCCGAACGGCGCGAAGCCCTCGGAGGTGAAGTTCGCCGGGTGGAAGTTGCCGATGGCGATGAAGAAGATCGCGCCCAGCGGGACGGCGATCTTCCACCAGGTGGCGGCGCTGTTCGTGTGCGCCAGGACGCGCACGCCGAGGAAGTTGACGGCGACGAACACGGCCATCAGGAAGACGGCGGTGACGATGCCGGACGGCGTCAGGGTCCCGTCGCTGTGCTGGAAGCCCTGGGCCCAGTGCCAGTGACCGGCGTAGCCGATCATCGCCTCGACCTCGATCGGGGCCACGGTCGCCGCCTGCAGCCAGGAGAACCAGCCGAAGGAGAGACCGGCCAGGCCGCCGAAGGCGTAGTGCGGATAGCGTGCCGTGCCGCCGGCGACCGGGAACATGCCGCCGAGTTCGGCGTGCACGAGGGCCAGCAGCACGATGGCCACCGCGCCGATCAGCCACGAGATGATCGCCGCGGGACCGGCCACCGTGACGGCCTTCTCGGCACCGTAGAGCCATCCCGAACCGATGATGGAACCGACCGAGGCCCACATCAGACCGATCAGTCCGACGTCACGCCTCAGGCCACTCGGACCCCTGGCGTCCTCCACGGAGGTCTGCTCGACGCTCACCATATTTTCAGCGACCTCTCACAAAGTGAATGGTTGTTTTCAGCTCGTGCGACGTCGCAGATTAGGAAACAACAGAGGTCGAGCAGAAGACCCATGGTGAACTTTTGACCAACGCCCGGGGGGTTCCTGGACAGGCCTAAAAGGGCTGTTGGCGGGGCCTGTATGGCTATCCGAGGCGCGGTATCTCGATCGCGGGGCAGCGGTCCATCACCATGAGGAGACCCGCCGCGCGGGCGCGGTCGTACGCCGCCTCGTCGATCACGTCGAGCTGGAACCAGACGGCCTTCGCGCCCTTCGCGATCGCCTCGTCCACGACCGGCCCGGCGAGGTCGCTGTTCACGAACACGTCGACGACGTCGACGCCGAACGGGATGTCGGCGAGGGTGGCGTACCCCTGCTCGCCGTGCACGGTCTCCGCCTTGGGGTGGACGGGTACGACGCGCTTGCCGTAGCGCTGCAGCACGTCGGCGACGCCGTACGCGGCGCGCCGCCGGTTCGACGACAGGCCCACCACGGCCCAGGTGTCGCCGAGTTCGGTGAGAATCCTGCGGACCGTCTCGTCGTCGCCGTACACCCGGGGCCTCCCTGAGCCTCGTACCGGAACCGTCCCGACCGACAACCGACGGCGGCACCCCCGGAATTCCCCGGCACGGGCGGGCCGCGCCCGGTCGAGCCCGGTTCGGCCTGGTTGAACGCCGCCACCTTGTCCGGAATCCGCGTCGGAAGCCTGCGCCCGGCCGTCCGCCCGCCTACGCTCAGCCCGTGCTGCGCATCATCGACGCCCGGACGGGCGAGGCCGTCGAGGCCGCTCCGGCCCGACGCGGCCTGACCCGGGTCGAGGTCCATGCCGCGGGGGCCGACACCGGCGCCCTGCGCGTGCTGCTCGTCGCCGACCTGCTCGTACGTACCCTGGAACTCGGCGGCACCCCGGTGTGGGGCGTGCTCAGCGGCGACCCACCACCGGCGCCCCTGCGCTCCGGAGCCACCGCCCTCGGCATCCGCCCCCTGGAGGACAGCCGCGACGTCGGCTCCGGCCTGGGCGAGACCCAGATCATCCATGTCGCGGCAGAGGGAGGGCCGGTCCCGGCAGGCGTCCTGGTCACGGTCGCCCCCGTACACGCCGACGGGGACGATTCGGCCCCGGCCATCCCCGAAGTCGCCGACCCCGGCGTCCTGCGTCTCGCACTGCTCTCCCATCACCGCAGCGTCCCGGTACCGCTCGGCGCCGCCGCTCTCGCCGAGGCCCACGACACCCTCGTACGCTGGCGGAGAGCCGTCGCCGGATGGGCGCGGCAGCCCTCGCGGCCGATTCCCGAAGAGGCGCGGGTGCGTCTCCGTACCGCCTGGGAGGACGATCTGGACACCCCCGCCGTACTCCAGGTCCTGACCTGGGTGGAGAGCGCGGCCGAACTCCCGGACGGCGCCCGCTTCGAGACGTACGCCTTCGCCGACCGGCTGCTCGGCCTCGACCTCACCCGCGACCTCGGGTCAGCGTCGTGATCGCGCGCGCCGGAGCCGGTCCGCTGCGCCGCCTGGTCGTGCTGCGGCACGCCAAGTCGGCCTGGCCGGACGGCGTCGAGGACCACGAGCGTCCGCTCGCGCCGCGCGGCCGCCGGGACGCGCCCGCCGCGGGCCGGGCCCTCGCCGAGGCCGACTGCCTGCCGGACCTCGCCCTGTGCTCCACCGCCGTACGCGCCCGTCAGACCTGGGAACTGGCCTCCGCCCAGTGGGGCACCCCGCCGCCCGTACGACGGGACCGGCGGCTGTACGGCGCCGAGGCCGGCGATCTGCTGCGTGCCGTGCACGAGGTGTCGCCCGAGGTCGAGACGCTGCTGTTGATCGGGCACAACCCGGGCCTGGAGGAGCTCGTCCTGGAGCTGGCCGGGGACGGACTCGACGACGCGCTGGACCAGGTACGGCTGAAGTTCCCGACCTCGGCGATCGCGGTCCTGGCCTGGCACGGCACCGGCTGGCAGGCCCTCGCCCCCGGCACCGCGCTCCTCACGAGCGTCCTGGTGCCCAGGGGCAAGAAGGGCGACGGCAAGGAGAAGGGCTGACGCAGCCCACGTGCACGCGTGGCCGCCGCGCCGCAGCACCTCGCGGGTGACCGGTGGGGCGACCGGCACGAGCGTCGCGACGGGCGAGACCGGACCGGCGGCAAGCGCCGCGACACCCTGCTGGTAGCGGTCCCGGTCATACGTACGGCCGCCCGCCACGCCTGCGCATAGGGTGGCCGGATGCAGGACGAGTACCGCACCGTCGCCCGCGCCGGCGTGCACGAGACCGAGGTCAACCGCTCACGCTTCCTCTGTGCCGTCGCCCCGGCGGCCACCGAGCAGGAGGCCCAGGACTTCGTCGCCGCCGTCCGCAAGGAGCACGCCGACGCGACCCACAACTGCTGGGCGTACGTCATCGGCGCCGACGCCTCCGTCCAGAAGGCCAGCGACGACGGCGAACCCGGCGGCACCGCCGGCGTCCCCATGCTGCAGATGCTGCTGCGCCGCGAGATGCGGTACGTCGTCGCCGTCGTCACCCGCTACTACGGCGGCGTCAAGCTCGGCGCGGGCGGCCTCATCAGGGCGTACGGCGGCGCGGTCGGCGAGGCCCTGGACGCCCTCGACACCATCACGCGCCGCCGCTTCCGCCTCGCCACGGTGACGGTCGACCACCAGCGTGCCGGCAAGGTCCAGAACGACCTGCGCTCCACCGGCCGCGAGGTCCGCGACGTCCGCTACGGCGAGGCGGTCACCATCGAGATCGGCCTCCCGGACGCCGACGTGGACGCCTTCCGCGCGTGGCTCGCCGACGCGACGGCGGGGACGGCGGGGTTCGAACTGGGCGGGGAGGCGTACGGAGACGTGTGACGTTCCGCATGAAACGGGCGTAACGGACCGGTACGGGGTGGTTCATGACGGGGCGATACGGGAGTAACCGTCCGTGATGTCAGCCCCGGCCGTTAGTCTCGGGGATCATGAGACTGCTGCACACTTCCGACTGGCATCTCGGCCGGGCGTTCCACCGGGTGAACATGCTCGCCGCCCAGGCCGAGTTCATCGGTCACCTCGTCGCGACCGTGCGCGAGCGCGGCGTCGACGCGGTGGTCGTGTCGGGAGACGTGTACGACCGCGCGGTCCCGCCCCTCGCCGCCGTCGAGCTGTACGACGACGCCCTGCACCGGCTCGCCGGCCTCGGCGTGCCGACGGTGATGATCTCCGGCAACCACGACTCGGCCCGCCGACTGGGCGTCGGCGCCGGTCTGATCGGACGCGCGGGCATCCATTTGCGGACCGAGCCGGCCGCGTGCGGAACACCCGTCGTGCTGGCCGACGCACACGGGGACGTGGCCTTCTACGGACTGCCGTATCTCGAACCCGCCCTGGTGAAGGACGAGTTCGGCGTCGAGAAGGCGGGCCACGAGGCCGTCCTCGCCGCCGCCATGGAGCGCGTCCGCGCCGACCTCGCCACCCGCGCGCCCGGCACCCGCTCCGTCGTCCTGGCCCACGCCTTCGTCACCGGCGGCGAGGCCAGCGACAGCGAACGGGACATCACGGTCGGCGGCGTGGCCGCCGTGCCCGCCGGAGTCTTCGACGGCGTCGACTACACGGCCCTCGGCCACCTGCACGGCTGCCAGACCATCACCGAGCGCGTGCGCTACTCCGGTTCCCCGCTGCCGTACTCCTTCTCGGAGGCCGACCACCGCAAGACCATGTGGCTCGTCGACCTCGACGCCGACGGCGCCGTCACCGCCGAGCGCGTCGACTGCCCGGTGCCGCGCGCGCTGGCCCGCCTCCGGGGCACCCTGGACGACCTGCTCGCCGACCCCGACCTCGCCCGGCACGAGGACGCGTGGGTCGAGGCCACCCTCACCGACGCGGTCCGCCCCGCCGACCCCATGGCCCGGCTCACCGAGCGCTTCCCGCACACCCTCAGCCTCGTCTTCGACCCCGAGCGGACACCGGACGACCCCGAGGTGTCGTACGCCCGCCGGCTCGCGGGCCGCAGCGACCAGGAGATCGCCGAGGACTTCGTCGCCCATGTGCGCGGCGCCGGGCCCGACGAGCGGGAACAGGGCGTGCTGCGGGACGCGTTCGACGCGGTGCGCGCGGACGAGGCGGTCCGGGAGGTGGCGCGGTGAGGCTGCACCGGCTGGACGTCACGGCGTTCGGACCCTTCGGCGGCGCCCAGACGGTCGACTTCGACGAACTGTCGGCCGCCGGACTGTTCCTCCTGCACGGGCCGACCGGAGCCGGCAAGACATCGATCCTCGACGCCGTCTGCTACGCCCTGTACGGCACCGTCCCGGGCGCCCGCCAGAGCGGCCAGGGCCTCACCCTGCGCAGCGACCACGCGGCGGCCGGAACCCGCACCGAGGTGACCCTCGAACTGACCGTCGCGGGACGCCGGTTGGAGATCACCCGGCAGCCGCCCTGGGAGCGCCCGAAGAAGCGTGGCGAGGGCACGACCCTCGAAAAGGCCCAGAGCTGTCTCCGCGAGTACGACGCCACGACGGCCTCCTGGAAGGACCTCAGCCGCTCCCACCAGGAGATCGGCGAGGAGATCACCCAGCTGCTCGGCATGAGCCGCGAGCAGTTCTGCCAGGTCGTGCTGCTGCCCCAGGGCGACTTCGCACGTTTCCTGCGCGCGGACGCCGAGGCCCGCGGCAAGCTGCTCGGCCGCCTCTTCGACACCCACCGCTTCGCCGAGGTGGAGAAGCGGCTCTCGGAACGCCGCCGGGCCGCCGAGGCACAGGTCCGCGAGGGCGACGCCGAACTCCTGGCCGACGCGCACCGCATGCAGCAGGCGGCGGCCGGCGCGATGGAACTGCCCGAACTGGCGCCGGGGGAGCCGGGATTGGCGGAGGCCATCCTGGGCGCAGCCGCGACGGCCCGCAGCACGGCGCGCGAACAACTGACGATCGCCCACATCCGCCTCACATCCGCGGAATCCGCCCAGGCCGCCGCGGACCGCGACTTGGACGACGTACGCGAACTGGCCCGATTGCAACGCAGATTCACCGAGGCCCAGGACAGGGCACGCCTTCTGGAGGAACGAGCCGACCGCTACCAAGAGGCGTTGGCCCGGATGGAGCGGGCGCGCAAGGCAGAGATGGTGGCGCCGGCACTGGACCTGCGGGAATCGGCGGAGGCCGAGCATCGCGAGGCGGCTCAGACGGAGGCACACGCACGTGCACTTCTCAAAGAGACCTTCGCTGAAGCGCCCCAAAGGGGCGCGGGGAACTGCGCGACCAGCCACAACGGCGCCGCGGACGACACACAACCCATCTCGGCCCTCCCCGCAGACCACCTTGCCGCTGCCGCCCGCCGCACCGCCGAAGAGCTCGGCGGCCTGGAATCCGCCCGCAGAGCCGAGCAGCGCCTGACCGAACTGGCCGACGAGCGAGCCGACCTCGACCACCAGGAGCGCGTCGACGAGGACGTCCGGCAAGAGGCCGAGGCCTGGCTCGCCGGGTGGGACGAGACCCGTACAAGCCTTCAACGCACCGTCGAGACAGCCCAGGCCGCGGTCACCCGCGCCGAACAGCTCGCCGTCCAGCGCGACCCCGCCCACAAACGCCTCGCCGCCGCCCGCCAGCGGGACCAGTTCGCCCGCGACACCGACGCCGCCCAGCGACAGGTGACCGCCGCCACGGAAGCCGCCCTGAAGGCCCGCGCCGAGTGGCTGGACGTCAAGGAGCAGCGCCTCAACGGCATCGCCGCCGAGCTGGCCGCCCAGCTCAAGGACGGCGACCCGTGCGCGGTCTGCGGCGCCGTCGAGCACCCCGCACCCGCCCGCAAGGACGCCGGACACGTCGACCGCGAGACCGAGGAGCGCGCCCTCGCCGCCTCCCAGCAGGCCGACGAACGCCGCGCCGAGGCCGAGCGGCACCTCGGCCTCGTACAACGAGCCCTGGCCGCCGCCGAAGGCGAGGCGGGTGACACGCCCACCGAGCAACTCGCCGCCGAGGCCGAGGAGTTGGAGCAGCGGTACGCGGAGGCCCGGAACGGCGCCACCGCCCTGCACACCGCGAGCGAACGTCTGCGGCAGGCCCAGGAGGAGCGCGAGCGGCGCGTCGCCGCCCAGCAGGAGGCCGCCGTGCGTGGCGCCTCGCGGATCGCCCGCCGGGAAGCACTGGACCGTGAACGTACGGCCCTGGAGGGGGAGTTGGCCGAGGCGCGGGGGAGTGCCGAGAGCGTCGCCGCGCGGGCCGCCCAGCTGGAGCGGCGGGTCGCGCTGCTCACCGACGCCGCCGATGCCGCACGTGCCGCCGAGGACACCGCCCAGCGGCTCAAGGACGCCGACTCCCGGCTGGCCGACGCCGCGTTCCGGGCCGGCTTCGACACCCCGCAGGCCGCGGCCGACGCCCTCCTCGACGACGCGGCCCACCGGGACCTCCAACGGCGCCTGGACGCCTGGCAGTCCGAGGAGTCCGCCGTACGAGCCGTGCTCGCCGAACCCGACACCGCGGCCGCCGCCCAGCGACCGCCCGCCGACGTCGCCGGCGCCGAACAGCGCGCCACCCGCGCGGCCCAGCGGGTGCGCGACGCCGCCTCCGCCCGCGACGCGGCGGCCCGCCGCTGCACCGAACTCGACCGTCTCTCCGCCCGTTCGGCGGCAGGCGTACGACGGCTCGCCCCGCTGCGCGAGGAGTACGACGGCGTGGCCCGGCTGGCCTCCCTCACCGCGGGCACCTCGGCCGAGAACGAACGCAAGATGCGCCTGGAGTCGTACGTCCTGGCCGCCCGCCTGGAACAGGTCGCCGCCGCCGCGACCGTACGCCTGCAGCGCATGTCCTCCGGCCGGTACACGCTCGTCCACTCCGACGACCGGGCCGGCCGCGGCCGCAGCGGTCTCGGGCTGCACGTCGTCGACGCGTGGACCGGGCGCGAGCGGGACACGGCGACGCTGTCCGGCGGCGAGACCTTCTTCGCCTCTCTCGCGCTCGCCCTCGGCCTCGCGGACGTCGTCACCGACGAGGCGGGCGGCGTCCGGCTCGACACGCTCTTCATCGACGAGGGCTTCGGCAGCCTCGACGACCAGACCCTCGACGAGGTCCTGGACGTGCTCGACTCCCTGCGCGAGCGCGACCGCAGCGTCGGCATCGTGAGCCATGTCGCCGACCTGAGACGGCGCATCCACGCCCAGCTGGAGGTCGTGAAGGGCCGCTCGGGGTCGCTGGTGCGGCAGCGGGGTCAGTGACCGAGCGGGCGGCGCGGCAGCGGTGAGGAGTAGACGACGCTCGTGGTGACCGAGCCGAGCGCGCCGATCTTCCCCGAGACCTCTTCCAGGTGGCGCATCGAGCGGGCGGCGACCTTGATGACGAAGCAGTCGTCGCCCGTCACATGGTGGGCCTCCAGGATCTCGGGCGTCACCGCGACCAGGTCGTGGAACGGCTTGTAGTTGCCGTTCGGATAGCGCAGCCGCACGAACGCGAGGATCGGCAGCCCCAGCCGCTCGGGGTCGACGACGGCGGCGTAACCCTGGATGACGCCCGCCTCCTCCAGCCGCCGCACCCGCTCGGTGACCGCGCTCGGCGACATGGCCACGGCCCGCGCCAGCTCGGCGAAGCTGGCCCGTCCCTCGCGCTGGAGGACGTCGAGAATGCGCCAGTCGGTGGCGTCCGGGGAAAACACGGTCATGGCGGATGGATAGCAGGGGAATCCCCGGCAGAGCAAGGTGAGGGCCGTGGAATGCCCCTTCAGGGAGATGATCTCCGGCCGTAGATTTCTCGGCACAGACAGCGAACTCCGGCGAAAGGGCCGAACATGACCAGCACCGCCACCGCCGTGAACCCCGTCCTGCGCGTCGCCCCGGCGGCCCCGGCCGAGGCGGCCGCCTACTTCCGGGCGAGCCTGGTCTTCCACGCCGACGTGTCCGACGTGGCCGCCGCGCTCTCGGCCGGCGGTGACCCCGGCTTCGTCGTCCTGGACTCCCGCTCCACCGAGTCCTGGGACCAGGGCCACATCCCCGGCGCGATCCACCTGCCGACCGCGCTCATCCCCGAGCAGGCCGGGCAACTCCTCGACAGGTCCGTGCCGGTGGTCACGTACTGCTGGGGCCCCGGCTGCAACGGCGCGACCCGCGCAGCCCTCGCCCTCGCCGAACTCGGCTACCAGGTCAAGGAGATGCTCGGCGGCTTCGAGTACTGGGCCCGCGAGGGCTTCGAGTACGAGACCTGGGAGGGCCGCACCCGCCGCGACGCCGACCCGCTGACGGCGCCGGTGGACGCGGAGGACTGCGGCTGCTGAGGGAGAGAGCGGCCAGCGCATGGGGAGGGTTGGGGGACGGCGAAACTGTGGGCCGTATGTGCGTGTACGGTTCTGCGCCATGGTGCGATATGCGGAACCCGGCGCTCTGGATTGGGTCGAGTCGGGAGGCGGGCCGCTCATAGCGGTGCCGGAGACCGTGCTGCCGTTCTGGGCGGGGGCCGACGGCGAGGAGAACGCCTCCGACTACGACCGCGCCTGCGAGGTCGACGGCTGCGTCGGCCTGCTCCCGGTCGGCGACTCGGCCGCACTGGTCCTCGGCGACGAACCCGCCTCGACCGCCTATCTGCCGGAGCACGGCACCTTCGTACGCTGGTGTGCCGCGAACTCCGAGGCCGAACTCCTCGCCGAGGTCCCGCAGGCCCTCGCCACGGCCGACTGGAGCGAGGCGATGCGCTGGCAGGTGCCCGGCGACGTCGTCCTCTTCGACTGCGCCTGGCCCGGCACCGACACGGAGCGGACCGACAGCCTGCGGGTCGTTCTGGAGCCCGGGAGTTACGCGGTCCGCGCGGCCAACGTCCAGCCGGGACCGGAGACTTGGCTGGGCCTCGTACAGCTGCGGCGCCTCGCCTGACCACCCCCTGCGCGGATAATCACGTGCGCCCGGACGGCACCCTCCCCATCATGGTCGTCCATGCCCCGACTTCCGCACCCCGCCCCCGAAGACCTGCGCCGTGACCCCCTGCCGCTGCGCGGCCGTACCGCCCTGGTCACCGGGGCCAGCAGACGCGGCGGCATCGGACACGCCGTCGCCCGCCGGCTGGCCGCGTACGGCGCGAGCGTCTACCTGCACCACCACGTACCGCACGACGCCGCCATGCCCTGGGGCGCCGACCGCCCCGAGGACGTAACCGCTTCCGTACGCACGGCACTTGGGGATCCCGAGGCGCTGGTCGTCGCCGGACCCGGCGACCTCTCCGAACCGTCGGCGCCCGCCGAACTCATCGCCACCGCCGCCTCCGCGCTCGGCGGCCGCCTCGACATCCTCATCGCGAACCACGCCCTCAGCGGCAGCGACGGCGACCTGGACACGATCGACGCGGCGATGCTCGACGCGCACTGGGCGGTCGACACGCGCTCGGTGCTGCTGCTCGTGCAGGCGTTCGCCCGCCACCGCGCCCAACTTCCGCCGCGCACCCCCGGCGGACGCGTCGTGATGATGACCTCCGGGCAGGACCTCGCGGGCGGCATGCCGGGCGAGCTCGCCTACGCCCTCCAGAAGGGCGCCCTCGCCTCGATCACCCGCTCCCTGGCCACCACGCTCGCCGAGCACGCGATCACCGTGAACACCGTCAACCCCGGCCCCGTGGACACGGATTACGCGACCGGCGACACCTACGAGGCGATCGCCGCCTGCTTCCCCGCCGGCCGCTGGGGCATGCCCGACGACCCGGCCCGCCTCATCGCGTGGCTGGCCACGGACGAGGCGGACTGGATCACCGGCCAGGTCGTCAACTCCGAAGGCGGATTCCGGCATTGAGTACGGCCGGGGCGCCGATCTGAGGGGTCGGTGATCGGCGCCGGGCGGCCGTCAGAGCTGGGACAGCTCGTCCACCAGGTCGTCCAGGCCCAGCGAGCCCTGCGAGAGTGCGGCCATGTGCCAGGCCTTGAGGTCGAACGCGTCGCCGTGCGCCTCGCGCGCCTTCGCCCGGCCCAGCAGCCAGGCCCGCTCGCCCAGCTTGTAGCCGATCGCCTGCCCGGGGATGGTCAGATAGCGGGTCAGCTCGCTCTCCACGAAGTCCGCCGGCCGGCTGCTGTGCGCCCCGAAGAACTCCTGCGCCAGCTCGGGCGTCCAGCGCTCGCCCGGGTGGAAGGGCGAGTCGGCCGGGATCTCCAGCTCCAGATGCATGCCGATGTCGACGATGACCCGGGCGGCCCGCATCATCTGCGCGTCGAGATAGCCGAGCCGCTGCTCCGCGTCCGTGAGGAAGCCGAGCTCGTCCATCAGCCGCTCCGCGTACAGCGCCCACCCTTCGACGTTGGCGCTGACCAGGCCGATGGAGGCCTGGTAGCGGGAGAGGCTGTCGGCCACGTGCGCCCACTGCGCGAGCTGCAGGTGATGCCCGGGGACGCCCTCGTGGTACCAGGTCGAGACGAGGTCGTAGACCACGAAACTGGTCTGGCCCATCGTGGGCAGCCAGGTGCGGCCGGGACGCGAGAAGTCCTCCGACGGCGCGGTGTAGTACGGGGCCGCCGCACCGCCGGGCGGCGCGATGCACGACTCCACCTTCCGTACCCGCTCAGCGAGTTCGAAGTGCGTGCCGTCCAGCTTCTCGATCGCCTGGTCCATCAGGCCCTGCAGCCACTCCCGGACCTCGTCGACGCCCTCGACGCGCGTGCCGTGCTCGTCGAGGTGGGCGAGCGCCACCCACGGCGTCTCGGCGCCGGGCAGGATCTTCTCCGCCTCCTGCCGCATCTCGCCGAGGAGGCGGTGGTACTCGGACCAGCCGTACGCGTACGCCTCGTCGAGGTCGAGGTCGGTGCCGTTGAAGTAGCGCGCCCAGCGGGCGTACCGCTCGCGGCCCACCGTGTTCGGGGCGCCCTCGACGGCCGGCGCGTACACGTCCCGCATCCAGTCCCGCAGCTCGACCACGGACGCGGTCGCCGCGCGGGCCGCCTCGTCGAGTTCGGCGCGCAGCGCCTCGGGACCCGCCGACACGAAGTCCTCGAACCAGCCGCGGCCCTTGCCGTCCGTGTCCGACCACTCGGTCAGCTGTTCCACGAAGGTGGCGGTGGGCCGCGGCGCCGCGTAGAGCTTCCGCTCCAGGCCGAGCGCGAGGGACGCGCGGTAGCCCGCGTACGTGGCCGGCACCGCGCGCAGCCGCTCGGCGATCGCCGCCCAGTCCTCGTCCGTCTGACTCGGCGTCACCGTGAACACATCACGCACCGAGTGCGCGGGCGTGGCGATGTTGCCGACCCGGCGCAGGCCCTCGTCCGCCTCGTGCACGGCGAGTTCCGCGGTGAGCCGCTCGCGCAGCAGCCGGCCGCACCGGCGCTCGATGTCACTGTCGGCCCCGGGCCGCCGTTCGGCCTCGTCGAGCTTCGCGAGGGTCGCCCGCGCCAGCTCCGCCAGCGCCTCCTGGCCCGCGGGGGACAGGTCGGGCAGCCTGCTGGAACTCTCCTTCACACCGAGGTAGGTACCGGTCACCGGGTCGAGGGCGATGAGCTCGTCGACGTATGCGTCGGCGACCTCACGGGGCAACGGGTTCTTGGTCTCTGACATGCGGTCCATCCTCATACGAGGATCCGCCGCACGTCACCCCGGTTGAGCCGAGGGCGTAGGCGGCAGCAGGGGCCCGCAGTCCCACTGCTGGAAGATCAACCGGGTCTCCACCCGGGCCACTTCGCGCCGCGCCGTGAACTCGTCCAGCACGAGCCGCTGAAGATCGGCCATGTCCGCGACGGCCACATGCACCAGATAGTCGTCCGGTCCCGTGAGATGGAAGACGGTACGGGACTCCGGCAGCGCCCGGATCCGGTCCACGAACGGCCCCACCAGCTCCCGCCGGTGCGGCCTGACCTGCACGGACAGCAGCGCCTCCAGACCCCGGCCGAGCTTGGCCGGATCCAGCCGCAGCTGATGCCCGAGGATCACACCCGCCCGGCGCAGCCGGGTCACCCGGTCCAGACAGGTCGACGGCGCGACCCCGACCTGCGCGGCGAGGTCCCGATAGGTGGTCCGGGCGTCGTTCTGCAACAGCCGCAGCAGCTGCAGATCCACCGGATCCAGTACGACGGATTCGCCCATGTCCCGAACGTAGCACGGCATTCTGCCCCTCAGCCCCGGCGCCTGTTCACCCTTCCCTGTATGGACTCCACGAGAGCGCTGGCCACGGAGGCCGTGCACGCAGGCCGCGACGACCTCGCCCGCCAGGGACTGCACGCGCCGCCCATCGACCTGTCGACCACCTACCCCTCGTACGACAGCCGCGGCGAAGCCGCCCGCATCGACGCCTTCGCCGCGACCGGGGCCGAGCCGGAGGGCCCGCCCGTCTACGGCCGCCTGGGCAATCCGACGGTCGCCCGCTTCGAGACCGCCCTGGGCCGCCTGGAGGGCACCGACTCGGCGGTCGCCTTCGCGAGCGGCATGGCCGCGCTCACCGCGGTACTTCTGGTACGGGCCTCGATGGGCCTGCGCCACGTGGTCGCCGTCCGCCCCCTGTACGGCTGCAGCGACCACCTGCTCACCGCCGGGCTGCTCGGCTCCGAGGTCACCTGGACCGACCCGGCCGGCGTCACGGACGCCCTGCGCCCCGACACCGGCCTGGTCATGGTCGAGTCCCCGGCCAACCCGACCCTCGCCGAGGTCGACCTGCGCGCCATGGCCCACGCCTGCGGCTCGGTCCCGCTGCTGGCGGACAACACCTTCGCCACACCGGTACTGCAACGCCCCGCCGAACAGGGCGCCCGCCTGATCCTGCACAGCGCCACCAAGTACCTCGGCGGGCACGGAGACGTGATGGCGGGAGTGGTGGCCTGCGACGAGGAGCTCGCGGCCCACCTCCGCCAGATCCGCTTCGCCACGGGCGCCGTCCTGCATCCGCTCGCCGGCTACCTGCTGCTGCGCGGCCTGTCGACCCTGCCGGTGCGGGTGCGGGCCGCCTCCGCGAACGCAGCCGAACTCGCCCGCCGCCTCACCGCCGACCCGCGCGTCACCCGCGTCCACTACCCACGCATCGGCGGCGCGATGATCGCCTTCGAGGTGGCGGGCGACCCCCACGAGGTCATAGCCAACGTCGACCTCATCACCCCGGCGGTGAGCCTGGGCAGCGTGGACACCCTGATCCAGCACCCGGCGTCGATCAGCCACCGGATAGTGGACCCGGCGGACCGCCGGGGAGCGGGCGTGAGTGACCGGTTGCTGCGCCTGTCGGTAGGCCTGGAGGAGGTAGAGGATCTCTGGTCGGATCTCAATCAGGCCTTGGGGCAGCGCCCCGTCAGGGGCGCGGGGCTGCATCGAATTGCGGCTCCGCCGCGGGGCGCGACCAGCCACAATTCACCCGCACCCGCCGACGATTACGTGCCCCCTACGGCGCTTCGGCGCTCACAGCTCGCGCCTCCACATCCAACGTGGCCGTGATGACCAGCGTCCCCTCCTCGACCTGATAGTCGAGCGGCAACCCCAACCCCCGCATCGCAGCCACCATCCCCGTGTTGGACGCCTGAGTCACGGCATACACACTCCCGCACCCCGTCTCGGTCGCCATAGCCACCAGTCGCCGCAACAACTCACTCCCGATCCCCCGCCCCTGCCACTTGTCCTCGACGAGCAGGGCAACCTCGGTCTCGTCCCCGTCCCACAGCAGATGACCGAGCCCGACCAGCCGACCGGACGCGGTCTGTACGGCGAGTGTGCGGCCGAACCGCGGGTTCAACAGATGGTTCAGATACCGGTCCGCGTCCCCGACAGGCCCGTGGTACCGCATCCCCAACGTCCGCGACGAGCACCGCTCGTGCATCTCCCGCGCGGCCTCCAGGTCCCGCGGATCGGCCCGCCGCACGGTGATCTCGTTCCCCTCGGGCAACGTCAGCACGTCCTGGCTGCGCGGCACCCGCGGCCCGAGCCGCGTGTCCAGCTCCACCAGCGCCCGCGCCCGCGCGAACTCGGTCGGGGTGAACGGCAGATACGGCCGCTCCACGCTGATCACTCCACCTTCCGGCGCCCGCAGGCGCATCACGGTGTCCTCGAGAACTCCCTCCACCGGCACGCCCTCCCGGGCCCGCCCGCCGCCGATCGGCACGGCCGGCAGCTGGCGGATGGTGCACCGGCCCAGCAACTGCCGCAGCGCCAGCGGCAGTTCCGCCGCGTCCAGCGCGGTGCGGGCCGCCAGGCCCAGCACCCGCGTCGGCGCGTCCACCAGATCGTGGGCGTCGGCCCGCTCCATCCAGGTGTCCGCACCCCCGGCCGACGAGACCACCCGCGTGAGCTCGGACGCCGCCAGCCCACCCGGGGCCCGCAGCAGGAACTCGTCCACCGTCCCCTCGGCCAGCGGATGCGTCTGCAGGCTGAGGATGTCGACCCGCTCCACGGCGAGCGCCGTGCACAGCGTCGCCAGCGACCCCGGTTCGTCCTTCACCGTCGTCCGCATCCGCCACAACGTGCTCTCCACGGGCACGGTCTCCGGCGTCGCCGCCGCCGTCGACGGCTCGGACGGCCCGGCCTGCTGCCCCTGCGGCAGCGACCGGGCACCGGTATCGCTCACCGGCGGCGCATGACCGTGGCGGCGTGACCACCAGATGTGGAACCCCGCCGTGGCGGCCAGCACGACCGCCGAGATCACCAGCAGCGCCGGCCCGTCCGGGCCCTGCCCGACCAGGTTCGCCACGCCGTCCGCCACGGCCACGGCCGTGAACAGGGCGGCGAGTTCGACGACGTCCCGCCGCCAGTGGTGCACGGGACGTCCGTTCTTCGCACGCGTCACATCAGACATTTCTCGACTCATGCAGCCACTGTGAAGGAAGGGTGTTGCGTGATCACGAACGCCTTGTGACTGCCGGGTAAAGCATGGTTATGTACCTTTTGTTGATCTTTTTACGATTGTCTTGCGGGCGGCGGGAGGGTCGGTGACGGCGCTGGTCAGGCGGCCACCTCCAGGGCCAGCGCGCTCCGCAGCCGCCGCGCCTGAGACACCAGCCGGGAGGAACCGCGCCGATCCGCCGCCTGCGCCAGGTGGGGTATCTCACCCCGCGCCCCGCAACGCTCGGCCGACTCCGCGGCCACCGCCAGCAGCTCCCCGAGCCCACGGGCCGACGCCGCCGAGCCGCTGTCGCTCCCGCCGACGGCGAGTTCGGCGAGCAGCACCGGCAGGGTGTGCCGCAGCATCTCCCAGATGCTGGTGTTCGCCCCCGTCGCCGCCGCGGTCCGCGCCGACTCGGCGAGCCGCAGCGGCTTCACGGCCCCGCGCCGCACCAACTGGCCCAGGTCCGCACCCAGCCGGGCCGCGTCGAGCTGCCCCCGGGCCGCCAGGATCAGCAGCGCGTCCACCGCGGCGAGCCGGTCCTCCGAATGCCGCGCACCGAGCCCGTACGCCAGCCCCAGATGCACGGCCTCCCCCGCCTCGCCCCCGGACTCGGCGAGCAGCGGCAGTACGGCGGCGGCACCCCGCTCGTCGTGCACGGCACCGGCGGAGAGGTCCGGCAGCAGACGTACGGCGACGAGCTCGCGCCGCTCGGGGAGCAGGGCCAGCCAGTGCTGCCGTATGCCCTCGCTCCAGTGGTAGCAGTACGAACGCTCCCGCACGCCGCTCACCGGGCGGCCGAGCGGCCGGAACTCCGCCGGGAAGTCCTCCTGCAGAGCCAGGAGTTCACCGCATTCCAGCAGGATGCGATTGCCCGAGATCTGTCGTCCGGTCCTCGGCGCCGCGAGCCCGGACGCGCTCAGCCAGTCGGCGAGCCTCGTGCCTTCGGCGGTGCCGAGGGCGGCCGCGCGCTCGGCGGCTCGTTTCGATGCCGCCCGGTCCGAGCACCGCACCCGCAGCAGCGCCTGCGCGAAGTCCGCCTCCGAGACACGGGAGCCCAGGCGCCGGTACTCGTCCAGACGGTCCACCAGCTCGTCCGGCTCCAGAAGACCCGTGCTCCACATCGGGGTCGACAGCAGGAACGGCAGCGGCTCGGTCCGCAGCCTGTACGCCACTTCCCACAAGCGTGCCGCGAAGGCCCGGGCCAGTGCGGTGTGACCGCATTCACGTGCCGTGGACCCGTGCTGGACGAACCTGTGCAGCGTCCCGAGGGGCACCTTTTCGCAGAGAGCTGCGAGGAGGAGGTCCAGACCGTCCGCCGCCGTCGACACGGCGAAGTCGCTCCTGTTGAACCGGCCTCCCCGGTATGGCCCGTCCGGCGAGTCGGCGTCGTTCCACCAGCGGCGCGCGACCACGGGCCCGAGTGCCTCCAGCAGCCCCTCCCGATCGTGGAACGCATGGCGCACCAGCCCGTCCAGTACCCGCTCGAACGCGGCCACGCCCGGCTCGGACGCCAGGGCCGCGCCGACCTCTTCGGCGACCTCGACCGCGGAGACCGGCGCCGGGGCGAGGCGGGCCGGCTGCGGTGCGGGCGGCAGGATCTCCTCGTACACCAGGGGCTCGGGTGCCGCCGGAGTGCTACCCAGGAGCTGTGCCGCCCGGGCGCGCAGAGCCGGGATCAACTGCTCGGCGGCGACGGCCAGTTCGCCCCGAACCTCGGCGCTTTCGAGTTTCTTCAGGTGCCGTTCCGCCAGTTTCAGCGCCCGCTCCTGCACGTCCGAGTCCTCGTGGCCGAAGGCCTGCGCGACGACGGGCAGCAACTCGTCGACCGTGGCGGTGTCCCGGGTGAGCACCTTGCCGAGCAGTACGAGCTGGGCCCGCACGAGCTTCTTCTCGGTGCGGAACAGCACCGCGTCCGACATCTCCGCGAGTTGGCGGGTCGTCAGCTCACTGTCGAGGGCAAGTGCGGCCAGCACCGACTGGGCGTGCGACGCCACCGGCGAAACCGCGTCGGAGGCCAGGGCCAGCCAGTCGCCGGTCCGCTCCCGCACCTCGTCCGGTTCGAGGTCGAGCAGCTTCAACAGGCGGAGGAACACCCGGAGTTCGGTGTTCGTGCCGCCCCGCAGCAGGCGGGACACACAGGCGTCGACCATCACCTTGCGGTCCAGCACGCCCTCGGCGGTGAGCCGGGCCAGCGCGCCGGTCCAGGTGTCCGGGCCGTCGCCGTGCGGCCACTCGAGCTGCCCACCGATGTCGCTCGTCTCGAAGAGCGCGGCCACGAGCTCCGGCAGATGCGGATCCCGACGCAGCCGGTCAAGCAACGTGCCGCCCTGCCGCCAGGCCCAGCCCAGGTGACCCATCCAGCCCCGCACATACGCGTCCGTGGTCGGCACCGGGCAGCCCGACAGCCGCACCAGCCCGGACATCAGCTCGTACGGCACTCCGGACGAGGCGGGCCGCTCGGCGAGCCGGTGGGTGAGGTCGGCGAGCCACTCGGGGGAGCGGTCGCCGAGGATGCGCAGCAGCAGGGCCGGCGAGGTCTGCGACCAGCGCATGTCGGCCGCGGCGATCCAGGCGGCGACGGCCGCGGCGCCGGTCTGGCACGCCACGCCGGCCGCGTACAGCGGCGGGTAGGCGCGGCGGGCGTCCGCCTCCCAGGGAGCGGCCCGAAGCTCCTTGCGCAGTGCCTTCAACTCGGGGAGGAGGGACCGGCGTTCGGCGTCCGTCATCTCGTCGAGCAGGCTCACCACCTCGGGCGTCCGCCCCGCCCGCACCGCTTCCATCAGCGAACTCATCGCACACCCCCGTCGATCCGAACCGTCCCCGGCACCGCGCGGGCACCGGACTGCTGTGCCTTGCCACCGGGCTGGTCCGCCGCGGCACCGGGCTCTTCCGCCACGGCACTCGCCTCCGCCACCGCGCCGCCCGGCTGCCTCACCGCCGCACCCGCCTCCGGCACCTCGCCGCCCAGTTGCCCGGCTGCCGCACCCGCCTGCACCACCCGGCCGCCCGGCTTCCCCACCGCGGCTCCCCGCCGCACCATCCGCACAGCCAGCGCGTGCTTGCACGGCCCGCGCCCGCCCCGGTACTTCGCCCACCACAGGCAGCTGCAGGTCAGCACCCCGGCCTCGTCCCGGACCCGGTGCACATGGCCGTCCTCAGCTGTCACCGTCCCCAGGGTGCCGTCCAGGGCCACCGCGCCCGTGGCCACCAGTGCCCGGGCCGAACGCAGCCTGGGGTTGTGGCGCTCCACGCGCTCGGCGTCGTACGGGAGTTCGCGGTGGAAGTAGGCCGCCTCCGCCGTGTCGTACCCGACGCGGCCCGAGGTGCCCAGGCGGACCAGTGCCGCCCGGACCCGCTCGGTCGTCAGGCCCGAGGCCGTGGCGAGGTCGGCGATGTCGATGCGCGGCTCCCAGGCGAGCAGGACCGAGATCAGCTCCGCGTCCTCGGCCGCCTCGTCGGTGGCGAGCGCGTCGAGGACGCCGCCCTCGCCGGAGAACCCGCGCGAGGCGTCGGGCGAGAGGGTGAGCGTGAGGCGCATCCCCGGCAGGACCGCTTCCCAGGCGCTCGCCGTGGAGGCAGCGTCGGTCACCGTCGGGCCGTACACCCGCAGGGCCGTCGCGTGCCGCAGTACGCGCTGGAGGGCGATCAGCCGCTCCGGGCCCGGCAGGCACACCGCGCCCGGTACCGCGCGGGTGGTCGGGCGCAGGGTCCGGCCGGCCGGCACCACCCACCGCGGACCGGTCGAGGCGCCCCGCCCACCCCCGCGGGGCAGGGCGCGCAGGAACCGGACCGCGTCGGCCGCCGGCAGCTCGGCCCGCAGGTCGAAGCCGGCCGCGATCACCTGGGCCTCGGCGAAGCCCCGCAGCCAGCGGTCGGGCAGCGGCACCTTCTTCTCCACGACCGGACCGTCCAGCGTGGTCACCGCCAGGTCCTCGGGACCGACCCGCAGATGCAGGGGATCGTCCGAGCCGATCCGGGAAAGGGCGTCCCGCAGCGGGTTGTTGACGTCGACGTTCGTCGTGCCGTGCCCGACCTCGCCACCGTCAAGGCCCGACTCCAGCACGTCCAGACGGGCGTAGACCCCGCCGCAGCCGGAGAAGGACTCGAAGCGCAGCCGGTCGCCGTTGCCCGTCACCACCGGGTCCAGCGAGGCGCGCAGCTGCCGCTGGTAGTAGCGCGCGGCCGCCACGTCCGCCACCGCGAGCAGCCCGGCGGCGGCCACCTGAGGAGACGTCAGGAAGCCTGCGAAGAAGCGGGGATGGTCCTCGGCGCCGGTCGGCGTCGCACCCCGTGAGGTCTCGAGTCCCAGGCGCCGACCGCTCGCCGACGACTCCAGCACGGAGGGTCGGCGATAGGCCACGGCCTGCAAAGATCGCGTCATGGAAAAACCGTAGAGGCGACCACTGACAATCGCTCCGACCTGCGAAAACACCGTGCGGGCGGTCGAGTTCGGGAACGGGACAGGGCCGCGCGCCGGGGGATGACGCCGGTGCGCGGCCCTGCTGAGAGGGTACGGGAGTTACTGGCCGACGCGGCCCGGCTGCAGCGTCTGGGTGAACAGCACCGTGCCGTCGTACTCGCGCAGACGGACCGTCAGCTCACCGCTGTCGCCGTCGATGTCGACCTCGCCGAAGAACTGGTAGCCGTCGGCCGGCGAGACGTTGGCGACGCTCGGCGCCTTCACGAACACCCGGTCCGGGCCGAACGTGCCGTCCAGCGCGTTGGCCTGGAAGGCGCCGGCGTTGAGCGGACCCGATACGAACTCCCAGAACGGCTCGAAGTCCTTGAACGCGGCCCGTGACGGGTCGTAGTGCTGGGCCGAGGTGTGGTGCACGTCGGCCGTCAGCCACACCGTGCCGGTGATCCGCCGGTGCTTGATGTACCGCAGCAGCTCCGCGATCTGCAGCTCGCGGCCCAGCGGTGCGCCCGCGTCGCCCTGGGCGACGGCCTCGAAGTTCGCCTTGCCCTCGACCGGGTCGGGCACGACCAGGCCGATCGGCATGTCCGCGGCGATGACCTTCCACACCGCGCGCGACCGGGACAGCTCGCGCTTGAGCCACTCCAGCTGTTCGGCGCCCAGGATGCCCTGCGGGTCGACCGTCTGGTTGTCGGGGGAGTTGGCGTTGCGGTAGGTCCGCATGTCGAGCACGAACACGTCCAGCAGCGGACCGTGGTTGACGACGCGGTAGATCCGTCCGTCGGGGCGGCCGCTGATGGTGCCGATGGGGAAGTACTCGGAGAAGGCATGCCGGGAGCGCAGGGCCATGTCGTCGAGCTTCGTGCCGGCCGGGTAGGGGGTGCCGGTGCCGATGACCTCGCCCGGGTACCAGTTGTTGCGGACCTCGTGGTCGTCCCACTGGATGATGCTGGGCACCTGGGCGTTGAACCGGCGCAGCGCCGAGTCCAGCAGGTTGTAGCGGAAGTTGCCCCGGAAGTCGTTCAGGGTGACGGCGACGTGCGACTTCTCCTCGGTGGTGACGTTGCGGTACAGGCTGCCGTCGGGCAGGGCCTGCGTCGCCGAGATCACGCCGTCGGCGTAGATGTTGTCACCGCTGCACAGGAAGAAGTCCGGATCGACCTTGGCCATGGCGTCGAAGATCCGGTAGCCGCCGATCGACTCGTTGATGCCCCAGCCCTGGCCCGCCAGGTCGCCCGACCACACGAACTTGACGCCCTTGCGCCGCTTGGCGGGCGCCGTGCGGAAGGTGCCGATGACCGGCTCGCCGGTGCGGCGCGGGTCGTCCGGGTCGGCGAGCAGTACGCGGTAGTGGATCTGCTCGCCCGAGGGCAGCCCGTGCAGCCGGGTCGTACCGGTGAAGTCCGAGCCCTCGCCGAGCAGCGGGCCGTGCCATCTGCGCGGGTTGCGGAAGGACTCGGTCGCGGACGTCTCGACGACCATCCGGGCCGGCCGGTCGGAACGCACCCACACCAGACCGGAGTCGGTGGTCACGTCGCCCGCCTGCACGCCCCAGCCCGCCTTGGGCCGCCCCGACAGGGCGAACGCCGGGGCCGCGCCGAGGGCCGTGGGCAGGGTCAGGGCCGCCGACGCGGCGAGGGAGCCGCGCAGGACGCTGCGGCGGCCGGGGAACGGACGGTGTGACATGGATACGCCTCCAGGACGGGATCCGGCCAAGTGTGCGCTGCCACAACTACTGGTGCGCCGCAGCGCACACGGAAACCACAAGTGAACAACTGACCGCGGGGACAAGGGAACAGACACGCGGCCAGGGGGATGCCCGTGACGAAAGGGACGAGCCCACCGGCTGCTTCGCGCGCGCGTCACCCCGTGGTCATACGGCCGTCGCCCCGGCCATCAGCTGTGCACCCGCGTGGATTCGGGCGGCCGACTGGTGCGCATAACCCAGGACCAGCCGTACGCCCTTGCCGACCTCCGACTCGGCACGCGCGCGTGCAGTCACTGCCACCCTGGTCGGGGCCACGCGCGCGGAAGCGATCCGGGGGCCCGCAGCGGCTCGGGAGTGCGGCGATGACGTGCAGTCCGGCCTCATCCCGGTCGCCGCCCGCACCGACTCCCACGGCCCCGCCCAGGCCGTCGGCGCCCTCGGCGGTCCCGGAAGCGCCCTGGGATCGGGCGCGTTGACCCGCAGGCCCGCCGGGTCAGCGGCTGCCGTCGAGGATGACGCGGGCGACCAGCGCCGGGTCGTCGTTCATCGGGCAGTGGCCGCAGCCGGGCAGCCGGACCAGGCGGGCCCGGGGGATGATCTGCTTGGCGCGCACGCCCTGCCTGCGCACGAGCAGCATGTCCCGGGTGCCCCAGGCCACCGTGACCGGCAGTCCCGGGACGTCGTCGGTGAACCGGACGGTGCCGCCCGCCCGGAGGGTGTCGTCGAACCCGGTGGCCTGGGCGAGCGCCAGCGTCTCGGCGACCACGGCCTCGGGTGAACGGCGGCCGGGGCGGGCGTAGATGGTGCTCGTCAGCATGGTGCGGCCGGCCGCCGAACGGGACAGCTGCTCGACCAACGGCAGCGGCAGCCGCCGCGAGATGCGGCGCATCGCGAGCAGGACGCCGAACGCGTAGCGCCGCTCCGCCTCCGACCAGAATCCCGCCGGTGAGAGCGCCGTGACGGACCGGACGAGCTTCTCGCGACCCAACTCCAGGGCGAGCAGCCCGCCCAGCGAGTTGCCCGCCACATGCGGACGGTCGAGCTCCAACTCCTCGCAGAAGGCGCCGAACACGGCCGTCGTCGTGGGCAGGTCGTAGTCGAGCCCGTCCGGCAGTCCGGGGGACACGCCGAAGCCGGGCAGGTCCACCGCGATCACGTCGCGCTCGGTCGCCAGGATGTCCACCACCGGGTCCCAGGCCTGCCGGTGGTGACCGATGCCGTGCAGCAGGAGCAGCGGCTCGCCGCGGCCCACGCGCGCGTAGGAGACGGTCACGGGCTGCGGGCCGCGTGGGGAGGGGACCTTGAAGGAGACGGTGGCGGACATGGGGGTGCTCCTCGTCTGGGGCTCGCTGACGGACGCCGTGTAGACAGCTTGTCAGCAATTGCTACCGACGGGTAGCCCCCGGATTCGTCGACCTCACCGCGGTACCGCCCTCAACGCGCCCTGCGGACCTCCAGGTTGAACTCGGCATGCCCCAGGTTCCGGAACAGGTCGAGCCACAGGGGCAGCAGCATCTCCACGCTGCGTGCCGAGCGGATGCCACCCAGGTCGAGCACCCGGTGCGGCGGCCAGCCGAACTCCCCGAGCATGCGCGTGACCTGCTCCTTGGCGTCCGCGTCATCACCGCAGACGAACACCTGGTGCTCGCCCGGCACCAGCGAAGGCTCCACCATCACCTTGCAGTTCACGGTGTTCAGCGACTTCACCACCCGCGCGTGCGGGAACGCGCGCTGAATCCGCTCGCCCATGCTGTCGGACTCCACGGGGTCCAGCCGCAGCTCACCGTCCTCGAACGCCATCGGGTTGGAGACGTCGAGGACGACTTTTCCGCCCAGGTTCGCCGCACCGGCCGCCTCCAGGGCCGCGAGCGCCACCTGCCCGCCCACGGCGACCAGGACCACCTCCGCCGACGAGGCCGCCTCCGCGAAGGTGCCGGCCCGCGCACCCGCACCGGTCTCGCGCGCCCACTCCAGGGCGGCCGGATTGTCCTTCGTACGGGAGCCCAGCGTCACCTCGTGGCCCAGCTCCGCCAGTTTGCCACCGAGGGTCCTGCCCACCTCGCCCGTGCCCAGAACCGCGTACCGCATGGCAACCTCCGCACGTCCGGGCCGCCGACCGCCTCGGCGACTCGCGGTCATTCTGCTACCGGACACGCGGAATTCTCCTAGACATGCCCGGACCCGTCGCATGGGATGGGCCCGTGACGACCGACACCGAGACCGACGTCTTCGAAGAGCACCGCCCCGTCCTGCTGGGAGTCGCCTACCGCATGCTCGGACGGGTGGCCGACGCGGAGGACGTCGTCCAGGAGGCCTGGCTGCGCTGGTCCGGCGCCGACCGGAGCGACGTACGCGAACCGCGCGGCTACCTGGTGCGCGTCACCACCCGGCTGGCCATCGACCGGCTGCGCCAGGTCAAGGCACGCAACGAGGCGTACGTCGGCCCGTGGCTCCCCGAGCCGTACGTGACCGACTTCGGCGACACCGTCCCGGACACCGCCGAACGGGCCGTGCTCGCCGACTCGGTGTCCCTCGCCGTCCTGGTCGTCCTGGAGTCCCTGTCACCGCTGGAACGGGCGGTGTTCGTCCTGCGCGAGGCCTTCGGCTACCCCTACGCCGACATCGCCGTGATGCTCGACCGCGGCGAGCCCGCGGTACGCCAGCTCGCCGGGCGGGCCCGCAAGCACGTGGAGGAACGGCGGCCGCGGTACGACGTCGATCCGGGCCGGCGCCGCGAGCTCACCGAGCGCTTCCTCGCCGCCGCGGGGGAGGGCGACCTGGAGGGCCTGATGGCGCTGCTGGCGCCCGACGTACGCCTCGTGGGGGACAGCGGAGGCAAGTCGCGGGCGCCGCTGCGGATCCTCGAGAGCGCCGACAAGGTGGGCCGGTTTCTCATCGGCGCCGCCCAGAAGGGCGTACCGGACCCGTCGTACCGCTTCATGGAACTCAATGGTGGCCCCGCACTCGTCGTCCTGTCGGCGGACAAGCCCGACAGCGTCTTCCAGCTGGACGTCTACGAGGGCCGCATCCAGGCGGTCTACATCGTCCGCAACCCCGACAAGCTGCACACGCTGGTGACCGACCAGCCCGTGTCCCGTACGAGTCTCACGACACCAGGTCGCCGACGGCCCGGCGCAGGCCCGTGCCGCGCGGCTCGTCCATCACCTCCGCGCCCTGGCCCTCGGCGCTGCGGCGGGTGAACGGCGCCCGTACAAAGCTGGTGATCTTGTCGTTGGGCAGCAGCCGGGACGTCTTGTACGTCGCCGCGCCGAGCAGCGCGACGTCCCACGGCGGCACCCGCGCGGGCAGCGCCGCCCCGCGCCGCCCTGGAGCGCCGACCGGACCGTCCCGCCGAGCGGACGCCGAGTTCCCCTGGCTGTGCCGCCCACACGCGGGGGCGGGCCGTGTGGGCGGGGCGTGCGGTGAAACCCGGGCCGGGAAGCGTCCATGCCGACGGCGTCCGTGGCGCGCGGGCGCGAGCCGCACCCTGAACGGTTCCTGACGCCGTTCCGCACCTGGGTAGCGGCGGAACCGGAGCCTCCACCTCGCAAGCGCTTTCTGAGTGATCCCTATGGGATCGAGGATTGGTCTTGACCAAGGGTTTGGGCCGCCCTATGGTCGCAGATAAGTGCAACAACCTTTAATAAACAAGGGCGCTAAAACGCCGCCGGACCACGGCGATTGCGGAGGACAGGGTGGGGACCACGCAGCTGGAATCGGTGCCGGAACCGAAGTACTGGCATCTCAAGACCGTGCTCAGTGAGGCACTGGACTCCGAATTCTCCGTGGGCGAGATCCTGCCCAACGAGCGCGACCTCGCCGCCCGCTTCGGCGTCGCCCGCGCGACGCTGCGCCAGGCGCTGGAGCAGCTCGAACTGGAGGGCAGGCTGCAGCGCCGCCGCGGTGTCGGTACGACCGTCGCGCCGCCGCGCGTGGGCGTGGCCGTCGGCAGCGAGCAGCACGCCTGGCCGGGGGACGCCCGGGACGACTGGCAGTCCGTCGACTGCACGGTGACGGCCCCGCCCGCCGCCGTCGCCGCCGCACTGGAGACCGGCCCGGACGAGGCCGTGCACACGGTCCGCCGCTCGCGCGTCTCGCACGGCCAGCCCGTCGCCGCCGAACTGCTCTACGTCCCGGCCTCGTCGGTGCCCGACCTGTCCGCCATAGACGCCCCGTCCGGACCGGCACGCGCGCGTGGAGTGCTGCGCGAGCTGCAGCGGCTGGAGCTCGACGGCCGGGAGAGCGCCGTGGAGCTGGGCTCCGCCCGCGCGGAGGACGCCAAGGAGCTGGACCGGCTCCCGGGCGCGCCCGTCCTCGTCGTCACCACCCGCTTCCTCGCCGACGGCCGTGTCGCCGCCCTCTCGGTGGCCACCTACCGTGCCGACACCTGCCGTCTGACCTTCGGTGACTCGGGTGGCGTGGTGATCGACGAGGGGCCGGAGCGCCGGGCCTCCTGACGCGAATCCTCAAACGCCGTGCGCCCCGGAACTCCTCCGGGGCGCACGGCGTTTCAAGAACAGAGGCCCACGGGGAGCGGCCTCGACCACCCGGCGTCCGTCAGCGCCGAGCCGTCGCCGTGCCCTCGACCGCGAAGAGCTGTTCCTCCACATGGTCGAGGGCGAGCCGCAGCGCGCCCGTCGCCACCGCGGCCTCGCCGAGCAGGGACAGGGCCACCTTCGGCGGGCGCAGACAGTAGCGGGCGAGCTCGCGGCGCAGCGGCTCCAGGACGCCGTCGAGGCCGGCCGCCCAGCCGCCGACGACGACGAGCTCCGGGTCCAGGGCGAGGACCAGGGCGGCGACGTCGTGCACGAGGCGCTGGATGAAGCGGTCGACGGCGGCGCGGGCCCGCTGGTCGCCCTCGCGGGCCTGCGCGAAGACCTCGGCGACGGCCTGTTCGTCGAGCGGATGGAGCGGTTCGTCCGTGGTCGACAGGAGGGTCTCCGGGGTCGCCTCCCGGCCCAGCAGATGCAGCGCGCCGATCTCGCCGGCCGCCCCGCCGTACCCGCGGTGCAACTGCCCGCCGATGAGCGAACCGGCCCCGGGGCTCAGCCCCGCGAGCACCATCACGACGTCGTCCGACTCCGTCGCGGCACCCTTCCAGTGCTCCGCGACGGCCGCGGCGTTGGCGTCGTTCTCGACCAGCACCGGGCACTTGAAGGACCGGCTCAGCCGCTCGCCCAGGTGCAGCCCCGTCCACTCGGGCAGCGCCGTCCCCAGCCGTACCGTGCCGTCGGCCTCGACGATGCCCGGCGTCGCGACCCCCACCGCCCGCAGGGAGTCGCGCGGGACGCCGGCCCGGCGCAGCAGCTCGGCGACCGCCGTGCGCAGCCGCTCCAGGCGCTCGTCGGCCGACGCCGTCTCGTCGACGTCCTTGGCCTGAGCGCCCAGCACCCGCCCGTCCAGATCGGCGAGGAGCGCGGCGACCCGGTGCGGGCCGATCTCCAGGCCCAGCAGATGACCCGCCTCGGCCCGGAACCGGAACCTCCGCGCCGGGCGCCCCTGACGCCGGACCACGCTCTCGTCGGCGGCCTTCTCGACGACGTAACCGGCCTCGATGAGGCCCTCGACGACGCCCTCCACCGTCGGCCTGGACAGTCCGGTCACCCGGGTGATCTCGGTCAGCGTCGCGCAGTCCGTGGCGCGCAGCGCGTGCAGCACCACGGCGGAGTTGATCCTGCGCAGCAGCGAGGGATCCCCGCCGGTCAGCCGCCCCACGGTCCGTCCTCCCAGCTTGTGCGCGTGTTGGCCGGATCGTACAGGGCGCTCCGCTGGGTTGGGCCGCGCCGGGTCGTATTTTGTCTGCGGCGCCGTTGTGGCTGGTCGCGCCCACGCGGCGGAGCCGCAAATCGATACAGCCCCGCGCCCCTTAGGGCGCTCCAGTCACCCCGGCGCCACGAATCCCGACTCGTACGCCGCGATCACCGCTTGTGTGCGATCCCGCGCTCCCAGCTTTGCCAGGACGGCGCTCACGTGGGACTTGACCGTCTCGGTCCCCACCACCAACCGCGCTGCGATCTCCGCGTTGGACAGGCCCCGGGCCATCAAGCGCAGTACCTCGGCCTCCCGTTCGGTCAGTTGGGCTCTGTCCATCGCCGCTCGGGCCGCCTTGTCGCCGCCGCTCCGGCCGTACTCGGCGGCCAGTTGCCGTACCGAGGCAGGGAACAGGAGGGACTCGCCCTCCGCCACCAGGCGTACGGCGTGGACGATCTCGGCCGGGCGGGCGCGCTTGAGCAGGAATCCGTCGGCGCCGGCCCGTAGAGCCTCGTACACGTACTCGTCGTTCTCGAAGGTCGTCACCACGAGGATCTTGGGCGGCTCGTCGACCGTGCGCAGTACCGCGCGCGTGGCCTCGATGCCGTCCAGCAGCGGCATTCGTACGTCCATGGCGACCACGTCGGGCCGCAGCTGCCGTACGAGCGGGATCACGGCCGCTCCGTCGGCCGCCTCGCCGACCACCTCGATGTCGGGCTGCGCCTCCAGCACGGCACGCAGACCCGCGCGCACGAGGGGTTCGTCGTCGACGAGGAGAACGGTGACCGGCATCCGGCCAGCGTAGATCAACTCAACGGCAGCTCCACCTGTACCTGCCAGTCACCCTCGTCGGGGCCGGTGCGCGCGCGACCGCCCAGCAGGGCCGCGCGCTCGCGTATCCCGCGCAGCCCGCTGCCCCGGCCGGGCCCCGGTATGTCGGCGGTCAGCGGATTGCGTACCTCCAGAACGAGGAGGCGGCCTGTGACCTCGATCCGGACGCGGACGGGAACGGCGCCCGCGTGCCGCAGCACATTGGTCAGCGCCTCCTGGAGGATGCGGTAGCCCTCGCGGGACACCGGCCCGGGTATCGACTCCAGCGGGCCGGACACCTCCGCGTCCAGCTTCGCGCCGGACGCGCGTGCGGACTCCAGGAGGCGGTCGGCATCCGTCAGCGTGGGACGGCTGCCGACCGGGCGCTCCGACTCCTGGAGCACGCCGAGCACGCGCTCCAGGTCCTCCAGCGCGGTCCGGCCCGTCTCCTCGATGGCGGCCAGGGCGCGGTCGGTGAACTCCGGGTCGCCCGCCGTGCGGGCCGCGCCCGCCTGCACCACCGCCACGGTGAGCGCATGCCCGATGGAGTCGTGCAGTTCACGCGCGATCCGGGTGCGCTCCAGGAGCTGTTCCGTGCGTGCCTCCAGGGCTTCGAGGCGCTCGGCGGCGGACGGGCCCAGGAGCCGGCGGGCGACGGCGGTGACCAGCTCGCCCAGGCCGACGACGACGCCGTACAGGACGATCAGCGGCAGCGGTACCAACAAGGCGTAGGTCCAGTGCGGTTGTGCATCGCTGAGGAGCGGGATGTCGTCGGGGACGCGCCCGCGGGCGATCTCGGCCAGTTGGAAGGCGATCACGGGCAGCCAGACGCAGCTCACCGCCGTCGCGCCGCCCAGCGCCATGCGCACCTCGAGCCACAGCACGGTGCGCAGCCGGTCCCGCCAGGTCGCCGCCGGGCTCACGGAGATGCCCGGGTCCTCCTCGCTCGGCGTCAGCAGCAGCCGCGCCTGCACGCCCTCGCCGTGCCGCACCGCCGGGATGAGCCCGGCCGGCACGAGCGTCGCCGCGGGCAGCCACCACGTCGACATGTCGATGTAGAGCCACACGCTGACGATCAGCATCGGCACCCACAGGTGCATCAGCCGTGTGTACGTCGTCCCCCGGACCAACGGGCGCAGAAGGCGGGCCATTTCGTCATCGTGCCAGCCGCCACTGACAACGGGCCTCCCCCGGGCGGGGGAGACGGTCCACACCGGCGGGGGAGGAGCGCACCCCGCCCCACCGGCCAGGCTGCTGCCATGACCAGCATCGACGTCCACGCACTCACCAAGGAGTACGGCGGCAGGCCCGCCGTGGACCACCTCACCTTCACCGTCCGGCCCGGCCGCGTCACCGGCTTCCTCGGTCCCAACGGCGCCGGAAAGTCCACCACCATGCGCCTGGTGCTCGGCCTCGACCGCCCCACCTCGGGCTCCGCCACGATCGGCGGCCGCCCCTACGCGACACTCCGCGAACCCCTCCGCCACGTCGGCGCCCTGCTCGACGCCGAGGCCGCGCACGGCTCGCGCACCGGACGCGACCACCTTCGCGCCCTGGCCGTCAGCAACCGGATCCCGCAACGCCGGGCCGACGAGGTACTGGAGGAGACGGGGCTCGCCCCGGTCGCACGGCGCCGGGTGAAGACGTACTCCCTGGGCATGCGACAGCGGCTCGGCATCGCCGCCGCGCTGCTCGGCGACCCCGAGGTCGTCATGCTCGACGAGCCCGCCAATGGCCTCGACCCCGAGGGCATCATCTGGATCCGCGGGTTGCTCCGCAGGCTCGCGGGGGAGGGCCGGACGGTCCTGGTCTCCAGCCACCTCATGAACGAGACCGCGTCCTTCGCCGACCACCTCGTCGTCCTTGGCCGGGGACGGCTGCTGGCCGACACCCCGATGCGGGAGTTCATCGACGCGCGCGTGCGGCCGCGGGTGCGGATCCGTACGACCGACGCGACCGGTCTCAAGACCGTGCTCAGTCGGCATGGTTATGACGCCGTGGAGCACGAGGAGGGGCGCTGGACCGTGGACCACGCGCGCGTGGACGACATCGGCCGCCTCGCCTCCGGCGCGGGTGTCCCGATCCTCGAACTCACCACGGAGGAGGGCACGTTGGAGCAGGCCTATCTCGACCTCACCGGCTCCGAAGCCGAGTTCACCGCACAGCACCAGGAGGCCTGACCATGGAATTCACGCCCGTACTCCACTCCGAGTGGCTCAAGATCCGCACACTTCGGTCGCTCCTCGTCGGCCTCTGCGCGGTACTGGCCGCCGTCGTGCTGTTCTCCGCGCTCGCCGGTCTGGACAGCGACGATCCCGACTTCGACCCGCTGTTCTCGGTGTTCTTCGGCGTCAGCTTCGGGCAGATCGCGGCGATCGCCTTCGGCACGAGCGCGGTGGCGGCCGAGTTCAGGGGCGGCGCGCTGCGGGCGACGCTGGCGGCGGTGCCGCGGCGGGGGCGGTGGTTCGCGGCGAAGGCGGTCGCGATCGCCGTTCCCGTGCTGGTGGTGGGGCTGGTGACGGGAGGAGCCGGACTGGCGGTGGGCACGGCCGCGCTCGGCACGAAGGCGGAGGGACTGACGGTCGGTGAGGAGTTGCGCGGGGCCGTGGGGTGCGCCCTGTATCTGACGCTGATGGCGCTGCTCGCGGCGGGCCTCACGGCAGTGTTGCGCAGTGGCGTCGCGACGCTGAGCATCCTCATCCCTTTCCTGCTCATCGTCTCGTTCGTGATCGGGGACATGTCCGGGTCGGTGGCGGACGTGCTGCCGACCGTGCGGGGCAGGTGATCCTCCACAGCACGTGGGACGGGCTGCTCGGGCCCTGGAGCGGGCTCGCGGTGACGGCACTGTGGGCGGGGGCCGCGTTGGTCGCCGGGGCGTGGAGCGTAAGACGCCGGGACGCCTGACCGAGCGAGGCGGCTGACGGCCCGCCAATTGTCAGTGGGGCCAGGAATACTGGATCACATGGACCTGGCAGAGGAGTACATCGCGATCGCCGACCGGCTGTGCGCCCGGGATTTCCCGGCGGAGCACGGCTGGTCGGACGTGGGCCCGGCCGGACCCGGCTACTTCATGACCGAGTTAGGAGCAGACGACCGACCAGGGGAGGAACTGACGGCAGAGGACTTCTACGCTGCCGAGGAGGGCATCGTGCCGCGCTTCGACGCCCGGTGGGGCGAGGCGTCGCGCTGGGGAACCGTGACGCTTGAAGAACGCGCCCGCCGCAATGAGGAGATAGCCCCGCCCTGGCGGATGGTTAGCGAACAAGCGGTTGACCTGCGCTCCTGGGAGATACCCGAGACCGGCCGCTGGGTCACCCTGTCCGTCGTAGACCAGGACCCGGAAGCCCTGCCTCGACTGCTGCTCGTCGTCTCGGAGACCGTCCCTCCCCTGAGCGGCTAACCCTCCGCCGCCGCCCGCAACCGCGCGAACTCCTCCGCCATCGTCGCCGCCGTCCAATGCGCGTTCAGCCCGCTCGGGTTCGGCAGTACCCACACCCGCGTCTCACCGAACACCCGCTCCTGCGGCCCCACCTGCGCCCGCCGGTCGTCGAAGGCCACCCGGTACGCCGTCACCCCCACCACCGCCAGCCACCGCGGCCGAAGCTGTGTCACCTTCTCGGCCAGCAGGCGGCCGCCCTGGCGGTACTCCTCCGCACTCAGCTCGTCCGCCCGCGCCGTCGCCCTCGCCACGACGTTCGTGATGCCGAGCCCGTACGACAGCAACTCCTCCTGCTCCGCCGGCCTGAACAGCCTGGGTGTGAACCCGGACAGGTGCAGCACCGGCCAGAAGCGGTTGCCGGGGCGGGCGAAGTGATGGCCCGTCGCCGCCGTCATGAGGCCGGGGTTGATGCCGCAGAAGAGAACGGAGAGGCCGTCCGCGACCACGTCGGGGACGAGGCGGTCGCGGGCGGCCTCCAGTTCCGCCTGGGTGAAGCGGGTCAGAGGATCGCCCCCGGGGTGTAACCCGCGGCCTCCGGGTGCTGCTTGAGGATCTCCTCGATACGGCCGACGACCGCGGCGACCTGGTCGGCCGCGGCGCCCGTGAAGGAGAGCTTGTCGGCCATCAGCGCGTCCAGCGCGGCCCGGTCGAGCGGGATGCGCTCGTCGGCGGCGAGCTTGTCGAGGAGCTCGTTGCGCTCGGCACCCTGCTCGCGCATCGCGAGCGCGGAGGCGACGGCGTTCTCCTTGATGGCCTCGTGCGCAAGCTCACGGCCGACACCCGCGCGCACCGCACCCATCAGCACCTTGGTCGTGGCCAGGAAGGGGAGATACCGGTCCAGCTCACGCGCGACCACCGCCGGGAACGCGCCGAACTCGTCCAGTACCGTCAGGAACGTCTCCAGCAGGCCGTCCAGCGCGAAGAAGGCGTCCGGCAGGGCCACCCGGCGCACCACCGAGCAGGACACGTCGCCCTCGTTCCACTGGTCGCCCGCGAGCTCGCCCGTCATCGAGGCGTAGCCGCGCAGGATGACCATGAGGCCGTTGACCCGCTCGCAGGACCGCGTGTTCATCTTGTGCGGCATTGCGGACGAGCCGACCTGGCCCGGCTTGAAGCCCTCGGTCACCAGCTCGTGCCCGGCCATCAGACGGATCGTCTTGGCGAGCGAGGAGGGGGCGGCCGCGAGCTGTACGAGTGCCGTCACGACCTCGTAGTCCAGCGAGCGCGGGTACACCTGGCCGACCGAGGTGAACGCCTGCGAGAAGCCCAGGTGCCCGGCGATCCGGTTCTCCAGCTCGGCCAGCTTCGCCGCGTCGCCGCCCAGCAGGTCCAGCATGTCCTGCGCGGTGCCGACGGGACCCTTGATGCCGCGCAGCGGGTAGCGGCCGAGGAGCTCCTCGACCCGGGCGTACGCCACGAGCAGCTCGTCGGCGGCGGTCGCGAAGCGCTTGCCCAGCGTGGTGGCCTGCGCGGCCACGTTGTGGGAGCGGCCGGCCATGACCAGCTCGCCGTACTCGCCGGCCAGCTTGCCCAGACGCGCCAGGACGGCCACCGTGCGGTCGCGCATCAGCTCCAGGGAGAGCCGGATCTGCAGCTGCTCGACGTTCTCCGTGAGGTCGCGGGAGGTCATGCCCTTGTGCACCTGCTCGTGCCCGGCGAGGTCGTTGAACTCCTCGATCCGCGCCTTCACGTCGTGCCGCGTGACCTTCTCGCGCTCGGCGATCGAGGCCAGGTCGACGGTGTCGAGGACGCGCTCGTAGTCGGCGATCGCCGCGTCCGGCACCTCGATCCCGAGGTCCTTCTGCGCCCGCAGCACGGCGAGCCAGAGCTGCCGCTCCAGCTTCACCTTCTGCTCGGGCGACCAGAGCGTGGCGAGCTCGGCGGAGGCGTAGCGTCCGGCGAGGACGTTCGGGATGCGGGGCTTGGCGGGAGCGGAAGTCACGTGTACGGATTCTACTGGCGATTCGTGCAGGCCAGCGCCACGGCTTCGTTCGTCGGATGCTACGAGAGATGGTGGTATGTGACATAGCACTGAAAATTTCAGTGCTATGTCACATACCACCGGCCGCGGACTCCGCCAGCTCCGCCAGCACATCCGCATGACACAGCTCAGGCGCACACCAACACGCCAGCGTCCGCCCCCGCAGCCCCGGAATCACCTCCAGCAGCTCGGGACGCTCCAGCAGATACGCCCGGTACATCGCCATCACCTCCGCACGCGTCCCGTCCCGGCGGCGCTTCGAGGTGTCGTACGCGAAGGGGTTGTAGAGCGGGTGCCGGGGGAGGTCCCAGCCGCCCATCGTCCAGCGGCGGCCGACGTAGACGACGTCCTCGGGGGCGAGTTCCAGCCGGGGGCCGAAGTCGTGGATGCGGCCCCTGACGTTGATCACCCGCGTCGGCATGGCGATGTCCTACGCCGTCGGGCCCTCGTAGGGCAGCAGGTCCGGGCGCTTCGGGGGCAGGCCGTCGCCCGAGGAGCGGCCGGTGAGGCGGCGGCCGATCCACGGCAGCAGGTGCTGCCGGGCGAACCGGACGTCCGCGACCCGCCGTGCGCCCCAGCCGGGCGGCAGCGTGGCCGGCAGCGGCGTACGCCACTCCGTGTCCTCGGGGTCGTACCCGAGCGTCTGCCAGACCGCCTCGGCGACCCTGCGGTGGCCCTCGGGCGTCAGGTGCAGGCGGTCCACGTCCCACAGGCGCGGGTCGGCGAGCGACGGGGCCCCGTACAGGTCGACGACCAGGGCGCCGTGCCGCTCGGCGAGCGCCTCGACCACGTTGAACAGCTCCTCCATGCGCGGCCGGAACCGCTCCAGGACCGGGCCCTGGCGGCCGGGGCTGCGCATCAGCACGAGCTGCTTGCAGGCGGGGGCCAGCCGCTCCACGGCCTCGGTCAGCAGGCCCCGTACCCGCCCCATGTCGCACTTGGGGCGCAGCGTGTCGTTGAGCCCGCCGACGAGCGTGATGACGTCGGCGCCCATCGCGGCCGCCACGTCCACCTGCTCGTCGACGATCTGACCGATCAGCTTGCCGCGCACGGCGAGGTTGGCGTACCGGAAGCCGGGCGCGGCGGCGGCCATCCGCCCGGCGAGCAGGTCCGCCCAGCCCCGGTACGAGCCGTCGGGCAACAGGTCCGACATGCCCTCGGTGAAGGAGTCGCCGACCGCGACCAGGCTGTTGTACGGGGGAGTGGGATTCGTCTGCATGGCGTCAGAGATGGTATCCCGACTCCATACCCGTCGGTCGGTCGGCCTCCGCCCGCCGAGACCCGGCCCCGGCCGGACGCCTTCAGGCCGGCTGCCCGAACAGCTCCCGCAGCACGTCCTCCATCGTCACCATCCCCTCCAGCCGCCCGTCCTCGCCGAGCACGGCCGCCAGATGCGTACGGCTGCCGCGCATCGCGGTCAGCACGTCGTCCAGGGGCGTCGCGGCGCGCACGCGCGCGATGGGCCGCATGTCCCGCACCTGGAACGGATCGCTGCGCGGCGAGGCGTCCAGGGCGTCCTTCACATGGAGGTAGCCGACGATCCTGCGGCCCTCGTCGACCACGGGGAAGCGGGAGAAGCCCGACTCGGCCGACAGCTGCTCCAGCTCCTCCGGCGTGACGCCCACGCGCGCGTACACGACGCGTTCCAGCGGGAGGACGACGTCGCGGACCGGGCGGCGGCCCAGTTCCAGCGCGTCGTTCAGCCGCTCGCGCGCGCGGTCGTCGATCAGGCCCGCCTCGCCCGAGTCCCGCACGATCCGGGCCAGTTCCGCGTCCGAGAAGGTGGCCGCGACCTCGTCCTTGGTCTCCACCCTGAGCAGCTTCAGCAGGGCGTTCGCGAAGGCGTTGATCGCGAAGATCACCGGGCGCAGCGCCCGGGCCAGGGCGACCAGCGGCGGGCCGAGCAGCAGGGCGCTGCGCACCGGTTCCGCGAGCGCGACGTTCTTCGGCACCATCTCGCCGAGCAGCATGTGCAGATACGTCGCCAGCGTCAGCGCGATCACGAAGGACACCGCGTGCCCCGCGCTCTTCGACACACCCACGGCGTGGAACACCGGCTCCAGGAGATGCGCGATCGCCGGCTCCGCGACCACGCCCAGGACCAGCGTGCACAACGTGATGCCGAGCTGCGCCGCCGCCAGCAGGGCGGACACGTGCTCAAGCCCCCACAGCACGCTCCGCGCCCGCCGGTCGCCCTCCCCGCCCCCTGCCCCGCCTTCCAGGGCCTGCTCGATCTGCGAACGGCGTACCGAGATGAGCGCGAACTCGGCGCCCACGAAGAAGGCGTTGACGACCAGCGTCGCGAAACCGATCAGCAGCTGTACGGCGGTCATCGGGCCTCCTCCTCGTCATCCACGGCGTCCCCGATCGCGTCGTCGAAGGGCGCGTGCATCAGCACCCGCGCCGCCCGGCGTCCCGACGCGTCCACCACGTCCAGCCGCCAGCCGGCGACCTCGACGGTGTCGCCGACCGCGGGGATCCGCCCCAGCTCCGTCGCCACGAGACCGGCCAGCGTCTCGTACGGCCCCTCGGGTGCCCTGAGGCCCACGCGCGCGAGCTGGTCGACCCGGGCCGAGCCGTCGGCCGAGTACAGGGCGCGTCCCTCGTCGTCGCTGCCCGCGGGCGCCAGGTCCGGTGTCTCGTGCGGGTCGTGCTCGTCCCGCACCTCGCCGACGACCTCCTCGACGATGTCCTCGAGCGTGGCCACGCCCGCCGTACCGCCGTACTCGTCGATGACCACGGCCATCGTGCGCTTACCGGAGAGGCGGTCCAGGAGGCGGTCGACGGTGAGGGACTCCGGGACGAGCAGCGGCTCGCGCATGATCTCGGAGACCGGCACTCGCGTGCGCCGCTCGGCGGGTATCGCGAGCGCGTCCTTGATGTGGGCGGTGCCGACCACCGCATCGAGGCCGCCGCGGTGCACCGGGAAGCGGGACAGGCCCGTCGCCCGGGTCGCGTTCGCCACGTCCTCGCAGGTCGCCTGGGCGTCGAGGGCGATGACCTGGACGCGCGGGGTCATCACGTTCTCCGCGGTGAGGTCGGCGAGGTTCAGCGTCCGTACGAACAGCTCGGCGGTGTCCGCCTCCAGGGCACCCTCCTTCGCGGAGTGCCGGGCCAGCGCCGCCAGCTCCTTCGGGCCGCGCGCGGAGGCGAGTTCCTCGGCGGGCTCCAGGCCGAAGCGGCGCACCACGCGGTTCGCCGTGTTGTTGAGGTGGGTGATGAAGGGGCGGAAGGCCGCGCTGAACCAGCGCTGCGCGTTGCCGACCGTCTTGGCCACGGGCAGCGGCGAGGAGATCGCCCAGTTCTTGGGCACCAGTTCACCGACGACCATCAGGAAGACCGTCGACAGGGCGGTGCCGAGCACCAGCGCCAGGGAGCTCGCCGCCGATGCCGAGATGCCGAGCGACTCCAGCGGACCCGCGATCAGCTTGGCGACCGACGGCTCGGCGAGCATGCCGACGACCAGGTTGGTGACGGTGATGCCGAGCTGCGCGCCGGAGAGCTGGAAGGTCAGGTTCCGTACGGCCTTGAGGGCGCCCGCGGCACCCCGCTCGCCGCGCTCCACGGCCCGCTCCAGCTCGCCCCGCTCGACCGTGGTCAGCGAGAACTCGGCCGCGACGAAGGCGCCGCAGGCGAGCGAGAGCAGGATCGCCACCAGCAGGAGGAGCACTTCGGTCATCGGGTCACCTCCGTCCCATGATCGGGCAGGGGCGGAAGGAACGCGCGATGTCCTGTGCCGCGCGCACTACTGGGAGGCTCGTCCATGGGTGGACGCTCACACCTTTCATTGGAGGACCGAAACGATCCCCCAATGGTAAAGGATCGGCAAAGGTGGTCAGTCGGCGAGGGGCTTCACCCAGCGCCGCCACTGCTCCTCGGGCGTGTACCCGGCCGCGCGCCACGCATGGTGGGCGGTCTCGTTCCGGGTCAGCACCATCGCGTCCCCGCGGCGCCCGCCGAGCCTTACGAACCGCTCCTCGGCCGCGTCCAGCAGCGCCGAGCCGATGCCCTGCCGGCGCCGCTCGGGGTGCACCGCCAGCCGGTACAGATGGCAGCGCCAGCCGTCGAAGCCCGCGATCACCGTGCCGACCAGCTCGCCGCCCTGCTCGGCCAGGATCAGCGCCTCGGGGTCACGGTCGACCAGCCGCTCCACACCGCTTCGGTCGTCGCTGATGCTCGTGCCCTCGGCGGACGTCTTCCAGAAGGCCAGCACGGAGTCGAGGTCGGCGGGGGTGGCGGCTCGTATGCGCAGATCAGTCATACGGCGATCCCATCACCCTCGGCCGCCCCGGACCCGGAATTCCAGCATCCGGACGCCCGCTCACCGGCCGCTCAACTCCGCGAGGACCGGCGCGAAGGCCTCCATGTAGGGCTCCAGGACCGTGAGATACGAGAAGCCGTACCGCTCGCGCTGGCGCAGCACCTGGGCGACGATCTCGTCCACGGTGCCGATCAGCAGGATGGGCAGCTCCAGCGCCCCCGCCACGGTCGCGCCGGGCACCCGCTCGACCAGCGGGCGGACGGCGGCCTCGCGGTCGTCGGTGACGGCCACCAGCTGCAGGAGCAGGTTGAGTTCCGCCGGCTCCTCGCGGCCCTCGGCCAGCCGCAGATAGCGGGCCACGCTCTCCTCCAACTCCGCTGCCCTGACCGGCAGCAGCTGCCCCGTCGTGCTGCCCGGTGCCAGACGCGCGCCCGTGAAGGCGGCGATGTCGGCGTGTTCGGCGGTGAGTCGGAGCATCCGGTCGCCGTTGCCGCCGATCAGCAGCGGCACCCGGGGCTTCTGCACCGGCCGCGGCTGGTGATCGGGTGAGGCGAGCAGCCGGTCCAACTCGCCGACGGTGCGCCGCAGATGGTCCACGCGCTCGCGCGGTGAGCCGAACGGCAGCCCGGCCGCCTCGTGTTCGGACCCCACGTACCCGGTGCCGAGGCCGAGTTCGAGGCGGCCGCCGGTCAGCGCGTCCGTCGTCGCCACCTCGCGGGCGAGCAGCGTCGGGTTCCAGAAGCCCGCGTTGAGCACGAAGGTGCCCAGGCGCGGCCGTTCGGTCGCCTCGGCCGCGGCGACCAGGGCCGGAAAGGGCGCGGGCATGCCCAGATGGTCGGGGGCGAGGATGACGTCGTAACCGAGTTCCTCGGCCCGGCGGCACTTGGCGCGCCACTCCTCGGCGGGTGCGGCGGTGAGCAGGTTGACCCCGAAGCGGAAGGGACGCGGCATGAACTCTCCTCACTCTGCGGCGACTTGAGGGCCCGCCGGCGACTTGAGTACCTGCCGTCATCCCATCACTCGTGCGCGATGGCCGCCAGCACATTCATGCGGGATGCACGCAACGCGGGCAGCAACGCCGCCACGATGCCCACCACCGCCGAGCCGATGACCACCGCGACGATCGTGCTCCACGGGACCGCGAGCGCCTTCATCCCCTGTAGCTCCAGCACCTGTTGGATGCACACCCCCCAGACCAGACCGAGCGCGAGTCCCAGGACCGCGCCGAAGACCGCGATCACCACCGACTCCAGCCGGATCATCCGGCGCAGCTGGCGCCGGGCGAGTCCGATGGCCCGCAGCAGCCCGATCTCGCGGGTGCGCTCGACGACCGACAGGGCAAGGGTGTTGACCACGCCGAGCACCGCGATGATGATCGCGAGCCCGAGCAGCGCGTACACGAGGTAGAGCAGCACGGCGATCTGGTCGTGCACGAGCTTCTTGTAGTCGGCCTGGTCACGGGCCTGGACCTGCGGATACGGCTTGAGCGTCCGATCCAGGTTCCTGCGCAGCTGGTCCGCGCTCGTGCCGGAGGACTTGTCGACGTAGAGGGCGGAGTCCTGGCCGCCGGGCACGTACTTCTCGACGGTCGCGATCCCGAAGAACAGCCCGCCCTGCATGCCGAAGCCCTCGGACTGGTCCTGGTCGGTGAGGGCGCCGACCTTCATGGTGGTCTTCTGCCCGGCCGGGAACTCGACCGGGATCGTGCTGCCGAGGCGGACGCCGTGGTCCTTCGCGAAGTCGACGTCCATGCCGAGGTTTCCGGCCGCCAGGGCGTCCGCCGTGTCGCCGGACGCGTACGTGACGTGTGCGACGTCGTCGACCCCGTCGTCGTAACCCGCGGCCGTCGTCTCGACGCGCTTGCCGTCCGGGAGCGTGACCGCGACCGGCGCGAACCGCTGCCGTACGACGAGACCGACGCCCTCGGTGCCGCGCACCTTGTCGGTGACCTCCTTCGAGAACGGCACGAAGTTGCTGTTCTGGATGACGAAGTCGGCGCCCAGGGTCTTGTCGATCTGCTGGTCGAAGGACTTCGACATCGAGGCGCTGGCGACCGACATGCCGCCGACCAGGGCGAGGCCGACCATCAGGGCGGCCGCGGTGGCGCCGGTGCGGCGGGGGTTGCGCAGGGCGTTGCGCTGGCTCATGCGGCCGACCGAGCCGAACAGCGCGGGAAAGGCCCCGCCGAGGACCCGGATGACCGGGCGGACCAGGAGCGGGCCCGCGACCACGGTCGCGATCAGCGTCAGGACCACGCCCAGGCCGAGCAGCGAGGCCGACGAGGCGGTCTTCGAGGAGGCGGCACAGCCGGCGAGCGCCGCCGCGCCGAGCACGCCGATCACCGAGCCGACGATCGCCCGGACCTTCAACGGCCGTCCCACGCCCGCGATTTCGGCGTCCGCGAGCGCGGCCATCGGCGAGACCGTCGCCGCGCGGCGGGCCGGCAGATACGCGGCCACGAAGGTGACGCCGACGCCAACGACGTACGCCGCGACGGGAGTTCCCCAACCGACCACCATCTCCGTGGTCTTGAGGTTCATCCCGAACACCCCCATCAGCTTGATCAGGCCGGCCGCGAGGCCGATGCCCGCCGCGAGGCCCAGCGTCGAGCCGACCAGGCCGAGCAGGACCGCCTCGGTGAGCACGGACCGGCGCACCTGCCGCCGGTCGGCGCCGAGGGCGCGGAGCAGGCCCAGCTCGCGGGTGCGCTGGGCGATCAGCATGGAGAACGTGTTGACGATCAGGAAGATCCCGACCAGGACCGCGATCCCGGCGAAGCCGAGCATCACGTACTTGATGACGTCGAGGAACCCGCCGAGGTCCTCGGCGGCCGACTTGGCGTGCTCGTCGGCGGTCTTGACGTCGTAGGCGGAGGTGCCGACCGCGGCGGCGACGCGCTGTTTGAGGACGGGGTCGGTCACGCCCTTCGCCGCGTCCACCGAGATGCTCGTGGCCCGGCCCGGCGCGCCGAGCAGCTGGGTCGCCGCGGTCCGCGGGTCGAGGAAGACCAGGGCGGCGCCCGGGTTGGTGGTGGTGAAGGTGGCGATGCCGACGATCCGGACCTTGAAGCTGCCCGGCTCGGCCTGCACGGTCAGGGTGTCGCCGATCCTCACGTGCTTCTTGTCGGCGGTGTCGGCGTCCAGCAGCGCCTCGCCGCCGCCCTGCGGGGCGTGGCCCGAGGTGAGCTTCACGGGGCTGCGGGCGGTCAGGAACCAGTCGGAGGCGATGGTGGGGGCGCCGGTGGTCGGACCCACGTTCTTGTTCCTGCTGTCGACGACCGTGATGTTCTCGACGCTCACGTCGGCGTGCGCGGACGCGACGCCGTCGACCTTCGCCACCTGGTCCGCGAGCGAGGCGGGCAGGGTCTCGGCCGCTCCCGTCGGCACCTGGGACTTGAGGTCCTGCTTGGGTTCGACCGTCACATCGGCGGAGGTGGATGCGAACAGCCGGTCGAAGGTGCGGGTGACGGTGTCGGAGAAGATCAGGCTGCCCGCGACGAACGCCACGGACAGGACGATCGCCAGGGCGGAGAGCAGCAGTCGGCCCTTGTGGGCGAGAAAGCTCCGCAGCGTGGCCTTCAGCACCGGTTCACTCCTGTCCCTCCGGGCCCTTGGATCCCTCCGGGCCCTCGAACTGGCCGCGGATCACGTCGAACCGCTTCATCCGCTCAAGCACGGCTTCCGCCGTCGGCCGCTCCATCTCGTCCACGATCCGCCCGTCGCCGAGGAAGAGCACCAGGTCGGAGTGGGCAGCGGCGCCGGGATCGTGCGTGACCATCACGACCGTCTGTCCCAGCTGGTCCACGGCCTCCCGCAGGAACCCGAGCACCTCAAGGCCCGCCCGCGAGTCCAGGTTCCCGGTCGGCTCGTCGGCGAAGATCAGCTCGGGCCGGGAGGCCAGCGCCCGCGCGCAGGCCACGCGCTGTTGCTGGCCGCCGGACAGCTGGGACGGCCGGTGCCCCAGCCGGTCCCGCAGCCCGAGCGTGTCGATGACCTGGTCCAGCCACTTCTCGTCGGGCTTCTTGCCCGCGATGTCCATGGGCAGGGTGATGTTCTCGGCCGCGTTCAGGGTCGGGATCAGGTTGAACGACTGGAACATGAACCCGATCCGGTCCCGCCGCAGCCGGGTCAGCTCGCGCTCCTTCAGCCCCGTGATCTCGGTGTCGCCGAGCCAGACCTGGCCCGCGGAGACCGAGTCCAGCCCGGCGAGGCAGTGCATCAGCGTGGACTTCCCGGAACCCGAGGGCCCCATGACCGCGGTGAAGCGCCCGCGCGCGATGTCCACGTCCACCGAGTCGAGGGCCAGCACGGTTGTCTCGCCCGAGCCGTACGCCTTGGTCAGACCGCGGGCGCGGGCCGCGATCCCGTCGGCCTGCGCATGGCCCGGGGCGTGCTCCGCAGCAGGTGTGGACAAGGCTGCCTCCTCGCTGGCAGGGACGTAGCTGGCAGGGACGTAGCTCACAGGGACGTAGCTCACAGGGACATACGACTCCTCGTCCCGGCGAGCCTAATGTGATCCGGCCCACACCCGGAATCCCCCCTGAGTGCAGGGCGGCCTCCACCCCAGGTCGGGCCCCCGATACGCATGTAAGGGGCACGCTCCACCCGTGGGAGTACCAGAAGTGCCTCTTGCCGGTGCTAGCGCATGGGCGCTAGCTTCTATGTATGGCTAAGACTCAGCTGAACGTGCGAGTGGACGAGGGCACGGCCCGCGCCGCCCGTGAACGCGCCCTGGCCCGCGGCATGAGCGTCAACCGCTACATCGAGGAACTGGTCAGACAGGACACCGGCGAGGTCGGCCACACCTTCGTGGAGGCCGCGGCCGACTTCATGAAGCAGTACGAGGCCGTCTTCGCGGACGAGTTCGGGACTGAGCACGAAGGCACGCGCGAAGGTCGCCGCTGATCCCTTGAGCAACCTCAGAATCGACCTTGCCTGGCTCCTCATGCTCGCCGAACAGAACACCCCGGGCGATCCCCAGGTCACCGACTGGGGCGCCCTCGTCGCGGCCGTCGCGCGCCACGAGGCGGAGATCTTCGACGTCCCCGTCTACGACAGTCCGCACGCGCGTGCCGCGTCGCTGCTCCAACTCCTGATCCACGTACCGGCGTTGGAGCGCTCCAACGCCCTCTTCGCCTCGGCCGTCGCCTACGCCTACCTCGTCGCCAGCGGCCTGAAGGTCGCCACCTCGCCGGTGCAGGTGCGTGAGCTGGCCCGGCTGGTCAAGAGCGGTGAGGCGACCGTGCACGACATCGCCGAGGAACTGCGCGGCTGGACGGTGTGATCACTCCCCGGCGGCCGGGCCCTCGGCGGCTGCCGGTCGCCATGCCGTGCCCAGCACGCAGTACGAGGTGGGCAGGACCGGTCCCTTCTCCGGCATCAACAGGCGCCGGTAGGGGCCGAGTTCGAAACCGGCCTCGCGCAGGGCGGCGACCGGGTCCCGGCTCACATGGCAGCCGCCGGCCAGCGGTGGCCACACCGTGCGGTCCAGGGCCCGCTGGGTGAGGTGCATGATCTGTCCGCCGCCCCGGCCGTGCTCGAAGAACCGCACGACACCGCCCGGGCGCAGCACCCGCCGTACCTCCGCGAGCGCCCGCGGCACGTCCCGCACGCTGCACAGCACCAGCGAGATCACCGCCGCGTCGAAGGCCTCGCTCTTGACGGGCAGCGCCTCCGCGGCGCCGGGTGCGACATCGACCGGGACCTCGGCGCGCAGGGCGTTCTCCACGGCCAACTGCCGCAGCACGCGCTCCGGTTCGATGGCCACGACCTCCGAGACGGTGCTCGGGTAGTGCGCGAAGTTCAGTCCGTTGCCCGCGCCGACCTCGATCACCCGGCCGGACAGTCCGGCCAGCAGCCGGTCGCGGATCCCGCCCATGCCCATGCGGGTCTCGGCGGACACACTGATCCGGGCGTAGTAGCGGGCGAACAGCGGATGGTGCACGGGATCCCGCGCCACTGTGGCGGCACCGGGTGACCGAAGCGGCATGAGGACCTCCTCCACGGGACAGGCCTTACCGCGATTGTCCCCCGTGAGGATCCAGCGCACCCCCGCTGCCGGGTTCCGGGTTCAGGAGATGAAGTCCCGGACCTGCTCGTAGACGCCGTAGTCGTTGTTCATGTCGGTGTGGGAGATGCAGCCCGCGTCGACATTGGTCGCGCCGCTCAGCAGTGCCGAACTGTTCGGTACGACCGAGCTGTCGCAGTCGGACCAGTAGCTGGCGTAGGAGACGCTGCCCGGTGTCTCGTCACCGGAGTTGAGGGAGGTCAGGAAGGTGCTGCCGGTCTGCATCTCCTTGCAGGACGTGTACAGCCACGCGCACCACGACGCGACGGACGTGCCGTGGTTGACGCCGGCGACCGAGACGAAGTCGTCGACGTACGAAGTTCCGCCGAGGTTCTTCAGGTAGTAACGGGAGCTGAGCACACCCATCGAGTGAGCGACGATGTCGACCTTGGACGCACCGGTCTGGGCCAGCACACTCTTGATCTCGGTGGCCAGCTGCGAGGCCGTGGTGACGTTCGACTGGCCCCAGTCGTACGACCACGCGAACAGCTCGGAGGACGAGTAGCCGTCCGCCTCGAAGTCGGAGATCCAGTCGTCCCAGCTGCTGGAATCGCTGCTGAGACCGTGCACGAAGACGATCGGGTTGTGGGTCGCCGCCTGGGCGGGGGCCGCGGACAGTGAGAGGGACAGAAGGAGCGATGCGACCACGGCCGAGAGAGCCGTGGCGATACGACGCCGGTAGCGCTGCATGGTGCCTCCTGACACGGATGGGGTCGCCAGGAGTGTCAACTCGGGTCTACGCGCGCCGCATCGGCGAAATCGCCGGTCTTTACGGTTCAATTAACCCGCCAGTAACATCGGTTGTGTGGTGACTCCGGTGAACCCCCCACCTCTCGACCGCACTTCGCCACCGCAGCGCACGGCGCCGCTTCCCGAGGGCGTCCGCGTACGGGTCCTGCACGCCGTGTACGGGGATCCGCGCGCCGCCGCCGAACTCGTACCGCTGCTCACCGAGCGCCAGTCGGCCGGCCTCGACCCGCTGCCGACCGAACCCGCCGAACTGGCACCGGCGTTGCTGCGCGCACACCGCGCCGAGATCCGCGCGCTCCCGGACGACACCCGCCTGCTCCTGCTGCTCGCCGCCGCCGACCAGTACCCGGTCGCCACGCACGCCTTCCTGCGCGCGGTCGCGGCCGCCCGGCTGGACACCCGCCCGCTGGAGGCCGCCGAGTCCGCGGGGCTCGCGCACGCCGGGCCCGGCGGGGTCGTCTTCCGCGACGCGTGGACGCGGATCGCCGCGTACGAGAGCGGCTCACCGGCCGACCGGCGCGACGTCCACCGGCTGCTGGCGCGCGTCCTGAGCGGCGAGGGCGAGACACCGCGCCGCTCCTGGCACCGGGGAGCGGGCGCGCTCGGACCCAGCGCCCGCCTCGCGGCGGAACTCCGCACGGCGGCGGACCAGGCCCGGGACGCGGGCCAACTCACCTTGTCCCGAGCCCTCCTGGAACGCGCCGCGACCCTCTGTCCGGACCCACCCACCCAGTCCCACCTCCGCACCCGCGCCGCCACGGACGCCTGGCACGCGGGCGACGCGGACCGGGCCCGCCGCCTTGCGGCCACGGCACCGGCGGACGACGCGCTGGCCGGGCTGTTCGCTCTACGCGCGGGGAACGCGATGGAGGCGTTCGACGGGCTGGTGGCGGGGGCGGTGCAGCGGGTGGAGAGCCGCGGGGCGGGGGTGGTGCAGCGCGTGAGGAGCCGCGGGTCGGATGCGGGCGCCGGGGGCGCGCGGCGGGTGGACGGCCGGGCGGCGGGGGCGGCCGGCGGAGACGTGCGTTGGACGGGCGACGGGGAGCCGGGGCTGGACGGTGGAGCCGTGCGCCGAGTGGACGACCGCGAACCAGCGCCCGACGGCGGAGGCATGCGCTGGGTGGACGCCCAGGAGGCGCCGCCGGAGGGCACAGACGCGCGGCGGTTGAAGAGGCGGGAGCCGGGGGCGGGGGCCGCGGGCAGGCGGAACGGTTCTGCGGTTACGGCCGACTCCGCGCGCGGCGGTCGCACCGACGGTCCCGGTCTCGTCGGCGTCTCCGCGGCCGGGGCGTCCCCGAACCCCGAAGCCGCGCACCTCCTCGCCCGTGCCACCGAAGCCGCCATCTACACCGGTGACCTGCGTCGATGCCGGGATGCCGCGCGGGTTTCCGGGCGGCTCGGTCTCGTGCCGCCCGGGGCGCTGGGCGGGCTCGTGGCCGCTGTCGACGGGCGTTACGAGGATGCCCGCAGGCTCCTGGTGGAGACCGCCGGCCGGTGCGGCCCGGGGGACGATCCCACGCTGCTCGTGCACGCCGGGATCGCCGCGCTGATGCTCGGCGACCACACCCGCGCCAGTACCGCCACCGTCCGCGCGGCCGCCTCGGCCCGGGCGCGCGGCGCGACGGCAACCGTCGTACAGGCCCTGGAGTTCCGCGCCTACGCCGACTTCTGGACCGGACGCCCGCACGCCGGCGCGGCCACCGCCACGGACGCGCTGAGACAGGCGCACGCCACCGGGCAGGACAACGGCGCCTGCCATCTGCAGGCCGCCCTCGCCATGTTCGCCGCGGTCACCGGAGACGAGGCCGGCTGCCGCGACCGCGCGGCCACCGCACGGTCGTACGCCCTCGCCCGCGGACTCGGTCTGCCCGCCGCGCTCGCCCAGTGGGCGCTCGCCTTCCTCGACCTCGCGGACGGCCGTTTCGCCGCCGCCTCGGCCCGTCTGCGCGCCCTCGCCGGGTTCGGCCCCGGCCACGGGCACCGGGCCATCCGCCACCTGGCCACCCCGCACTACGTCGAGGCCGCGGTCCGCACCGGCGACACCCGTGTCGCCCGGGCCGCGCACGCCGACTACCACCGCTGGGCCACCGCCGTCCGCAGCGCCGACGACCTTGCGCTCAGCGCCCGTTGCCGCGCCCTGCTCGCGCCCGGCGCCGAGGCGGTCGACCACTACCGCGAGGCCCTCGACCTGCACGCCGGCGGCACCCGTGACTTCGAACGCGCCCGTACGGAGCTGCTGTTCGGCGGCGCGCTGCGCCGGCTGCGGCACCGCACGGAGGCCCGCGACCGCCTCCACAGCGCGCTGGAGGCCTTCGACTGCTTCGGCGCCCCGCACTGCGCCGCCCAGGCCCGCGCCGAACTCCGCGCCCTGGGCGCCCCGGCCACCCCGACCCGCACCGACGACCCCACCGGCCGCCTCACCGCCCAGCAGCACGTCATCGCCCGCATGGCCGCCGACGGCGCCACCAATCGGGAGATAGCCGCCCGCCTCGCCCTGAGCCCACGCACGATCGACCACCATCTGCGGGGCGTGTTCAGCCGCCTGGGCATCCGGTCGCGGATCGAACTGGTCCGGCTGCTCGAGGGCGGCGACCCCTCATGACGCGGCTCGGCTTCCGTCGGCGCCCGAGGCGTCGGTCACTCGGCTGAACCCGCCGGTATCGCCAGGGGCAGCTCCGCCGTCACCGTGGCGCCCCGCGGGCCGGTGCGGATGGTCAGCCGGCCGCCGATCTGCTCGACCCGCTCGTGCATGGACTGGATGCCCACGCCATGCGCCCACGGTTCGCCACGACCGCCCGTGTCGGCGACGGTCACGCGCAGGGACGCGGGATCGGGCAGCCGCAGGGTGATGGTCGCGGCGGCCGTTCCGGAGTGCCGGGCGACGTTGGTCACCGCCTCCACGGCCACCCGGTACGCGGCCACCTCGACGGCGGCCGGGAGCGCCGGCAGCTGCTCGGGCGCCTCGACGGTCACCGCCAGCGGACGGCCGTCGGCGGCGCGCAGATGGACGGCGCGCTGACGGATGGCGTCGACCAGGCCGAGCTCGTCGAGCGCCCGGGGCCGCAGTCCGTAGACGATCCGGCGGATCTCGGCGATCGCGTCCCCGGCGTCGGCGCGCAGACCGCGCAGGGTCTCCACGGCCAGCTCCGGATCGCTCGTGATGAGGTTGACCGCCGCGTCCGCCGTGTAGGCGATGCCGGTGAGGGTGGGGCCCAGGCCGTCGTGGAGGTCGCGGCGCATCCTGCGGCGTTCCTCCTCCAGCACGGTCACCACACGGCCGCGGGACAGGCGCAGTTGCTCGCTGAGCCGCGCCGCGTACAGGGCCTGGGCCAGCGGTGCCGCCACCAGTGCGACGACGGAGCCGGCGGCCGGGGGCAGCCGCAGGTGGCCGACCGGGAGGCGGACCACGAGGTCGCCCACGTGCTCGCCGCCGGCGCGCAGCACGGTGACCGCCGGGTGGCCCTCGTCGACGGCGCCCGCGGTGGCGATGGTCGCCCCGTCCTGCTGCAGGGCGATCCCCGGTACGCCGAGGGTGGTGCGCAGGGTGTGCAGCCACAGGGGCGGGGGAGCGCCGGCGGTGAGGTCCGTGCCCAGTCGGGTGAGCGTCTCGACCGGGTCGGCGGAGCGGCCGAACAGCATCTCGTCCATGCCGGCCTCCACCCGCGAGCGCACCGGCTGGTACCCGGTGGCGATCACGGCGGCCAGCAGCGCCGGTACGCCCTTGTCCGGGCGTCTGCCGAGCACCAGCTCCCAGACGGCGGCGATGCCCTCGTAGACCGCGGCGCTGAGCGCCAGCATCACGATGAGCACGGCAGCGCCGCGCATCGCGGTCCGGACGTCGACACGCCGTGGCGCCACGAGGGCCACCGTGATGGCGAGGGGGAGCGGCAGGGACACGAGGCCCGTCGCCACGACCGTCGCCACGGGGCGCATGTCGAGGGAGCTCTCGGCCGCGAAGAGCAGGAAGCCGCCCAGCGTCGTCGCCGCGGCCCCGAACACCAGCCACAGCACGCGGCGCCGGTCGTCGTCCGCGGTGACCTCGAAGAGCACCCAGGTGCCGCCGCACACCGCGACCGCCACCGCCATCTCCGCGGCGATCAGAGCGGCCCGGGGACCGGTCACCGAGACCACCGCGCATCCGGTGCCGGCGACGATCACGGCGGCATCCGCCCAGCGCGGCAGCGGGGAGGCGGGACGCGCCTCGACGACACGGAACGCGGCGAGCGGTAGGACGACGGTCGAGCCGAGCACGCAGAGCACGACCGCGAGGTCGTGGGCACCGGTGGCGAGGGCGAGCGGAGCGGACAGCAGCGCTGCGGCGGACAGGGCGAGGAGCCGGGTGGCCGGGACGACGCGAGCCGTGCGCCAGGCGATGGCGCAGCAGCACGCAGCCAGGCACACGCCGACCAGCACCGGCCACACGACCCAGTCGTCGCCGGCGCCGGGCGGCCCCCACCACAGTGACGACACCGCCGCACCGGCGAGCAGCCCGAGCGGACACCACAGAGCCGGCCGTAGACCGCCGACCCTCACGGTCCGTCGCTCCTTGTGCCGCCCTTCGCCGCGTCCTCGCCCAGCCCCTGCTCGCGGGCCAGGATCACCGCCTCCGTGCGGCCGTTGACGCCCAGCTTGAGGAAGATGGCGGACAGATGGTTCGCGACGGTCTTGGCGGCCAGGGACAGGTCGGCCGCGACCCTCGCATTGCTGTGGCCCCGGGCCACCCGGTCCAGCACCTCCCGTTCCCGGACGGTCAGTTCGGGGAAGCAGACGGGCGGCGCGGGTGCCGGATCGAGACGGCCGAGCAGGCGGGCCGCCACGCTCTGTCCCATGACGAACTGCCCGGCCGCCACCGCGCGGAGGGTGGTGAGAATGTCCTCCTGCTGGGCGCCCTTGAGCAGATAGCCGCGGGCACCGGCGCGCATCGCGGACACCACGGTCTCGTCGTCCTCGAACATGGTCACCACCAGCACGGCCACGTCCGGCAGCGACGCCCGCAGCCGGCGGGTCGCCTCGACGCCGTCCATCGCGGGCATCCGGATGTCCATCAGGACGACGTCGGGCCGGCTCAACTGGGCCTCCCGGAGCGCCTCTTCGCCGGTCGCGGCCTCCGCCACCACCTCCACGCCGTCCAGCGAGGCCAGCAGGGCGCACATCCCACGCCGTACGACGGGGTGGTCGTCGGCGATGAGCACGCGGATCGGACGCGCGGCGGACGTCATGTGCCGATGATGGACGAAGGGGCCTCGGGGCGGGGAGAGTCCGGCGTTCCTCCCGGGCCGGGACATTCTCCCGGCCGGCCGGGAAAGTCCCTCGATGCGCCCCGCGCGGCGGGTCCGGGATGCTCGCCGCACCGGCCACCGCGAAGGTGGCGCCCTCAACACCCGGACGGGGGAAGCGAGATGACACAGACGGCACCGGTGACAGTGCTCACCCGCAAGAACAGGACCGGTCTCGCGCTGGCCGCGGTCCTCGGCCTGCTGGACCTGACGAACCTTTTCGACGTCCCGGTGGAGAGCTCGGACCCCGACGCGGCCGGACCGCCCCAGGGCATCGTGATCGCGGACGGCATCCTGGGCGTGATCACGCTGGTCGCCGTCTGGTTCGCCTGGCGCAGGGCCGACCGGACCGCGTCCCGTGTCGTCGCGGGATCACGGATCCTGTCGGTGATCACATCCCTTCCGGCGCTGTTCGTCAGCGGGGTTCCGGCGTGGGTGGTGGCCCTGGTGGCGGTCTCCGTGATCGCCAGCGTCGTGGTGATCGCCCTCGTGCTGTCGCGCCCCGCACCGCAACCGGGCGCCGCCGCCTGAGAGTTGCCTCTACGGCGCTTCCCGCTCCCGGAAGGCCTCCGGATCCCACGTCCCGTCCAGCCGCGGTGCCAGCCAACCCGGCGCCGCCGCGCGGAAGTCGGCGGGGGCGAGGGAGCCCGCGCCCATCGGGAGCGCGCCCAGCAGAGGGGCCCCGGCGACCTCCGAGAGGTCCGTGATGTTGCAACGCATCGCGAGATCCAGGGAGTCGGGCCAGCAACCGATGACGACGCCCAGCAACTCCAGGCCCCGGCCCCGCAGTTCACGTGCCGTCAGCTCGGTCGTGTTCAGGGTGCCCAGGCCCGCCGACGCCACCACCAGCACCGGCGCCCGCAGCAGTTGCGCCGCGTCCGCCAGCGTGCCGCCGGCCTGGTCGAAGCGGACGAGCAGCCCGCCCGCGCCCTCGACCAGCACCAGGTCGTGCTCGGTGGCCAGCTTGGCCGCCGCCTCGGCGACGTCCTGCGGCCGCACCGGCGTCATCCCGGCCCGCCGCGCGGCCGTCGCCGGTGCCAACGGCTCGGGATAGCGGGCGAGTTCGGCCGACGTCACGCCACCCGCGAGCCGCGCCACCTCCTGCGCGTCCCCGGCCTCGTCAGGCCGTACGCCCGTCTGCGCGGCCTTCAGCACGGCCACCGAGCGGCCCGCCGCCACCGCCGACGCGGCGACCGCGGCCGTCGTGACCGTCTTGCCGACCTCGGTTCCGGTCCCCGTGATCACCAGTACCGGCATGTCATCCCTCCCGCGCCGCCGCGCACACCGCACGCGCGATCCGCGCCAGGTCCGCGTCGCCGGTGACGTACGGCGGCATCGTGTAGACGAGGTCGCGGAACGGCCGCAGCCACACGCCCTCCCGCACCGCGGCGGCCGTGGCCGCCTTCATGTCGACCTCGTGGTCCAACTGCACGACGCCGATGGCCCCGAGGACCCGTACGTCCTTCACGCCCGGCAGGGCGGCGGCTTCGGCCAGGCCTTCCCGCAGGCCCGCCTCGATCCGCTTGACCTCGCCCAGCCAGTCCTGTCCGAGCAGCAGGCCGAGCGAGGCGCAGGCCACCGACGCGGCAAGGGGGTTGCCCATGAACGTCGGGCCGTGGGCGAGCACCGGGACCTCGCCCCGCGAGATGCCGTCCGCGACCCTCGACGTGCACAGCGTCGCCGCCATCGTCAGGTAACCGCCGGTCAGCGCCTTGCCCACGCACATCACGTCCGGCGTCACCGCCGCGTGGTCGGCCGCGAACAGCGCGCCCGTGCGGCCGAAGCCGGTCGCGATCTCGTCGAACACCAGCAGCACGTCGTGCGCGTCGCACGCCTCGCGCAGCACCCGCAGATACGCGGGGGAGTGGAACCGCATCCCGCCCGCGCCCTGCACCACCGGCTCCACGATCACCGCGGCCAGCTCGTCCGCGTGTTCGGCGATCGCCGCGCGCAGCTGTTCGGCGTACGACTCCTCGTACTCGGCCGGAGGCGCGTCCACGAAGACCTGCCGGGGCAGCACCCCGGACCACAGCTCGTGCATCCCGCCCTCGGGGTCGCACACCGACATCGGCTGCCAGGTGTCGCCGTGGTAGCCGCCGCGCCAGGTCAGCAGCCGCTGTTTGCCACCAAGGCCCAGCGAACGCCAGTACTGCAGGCACATCTTGACCGCGACCTCGACCGACACCGAGCCGGAGTCGGCGAGGAACACGTGCTCCAGGCCCTCGGGTGACATGTCGACAAGGAGCTTCGCCAGGCGTACGGCGGGCTCGTGGGTGAGCCCGCCGAACATCACATGGCTCATCCGGCCGAGCTGCTCGCGCGCCGCCTCGTTGAGCACCGGGTGGTTGTAGCCGTGGATCGCCGACCACCAGGACGACATCCCGTCGACGAGCTCGCCCGAGCCGTCGGCCAGCCGCAGCCGCACCCCGCTCGCCGACTCCACGACGAGCGGGTCGACCCGGCCGGGCATCGGACCGTACGGGTGCCACACATGCCGTCGGTCGAGCTCCAGCAGCTCGGGGACGGGCAGGTCAGGCATTGGGCGCGAGGTCCGTTCCGGCACCACGGCGGCGTACGGCCACCAGGTCCGTGCGGGCCTCGGTCACCGTCGCTGTTGCCGTCCCCGCAGCCGCCGTACCGCAGACTCCGCCACCCGCGTGCGACCCGCACCCGGCGTCCTCGTGCGAGCCGCAGCCGCCGGCCGTCGTAGCCCGGTGCTCGGGCAGCGTGATCTGGTCCGCGCCCTCCACCTCGAAGCCCGCGTCCGCGATCATCTCCAGGTCGGCCTTGCCGGCCTGGCCCTCGGTGGTCAGGTAGTCGCCGAGGAAGATCGAGTTGGCGAGGTTCAGCGCGAGGGGCTGCATCGTGCGCAGGTGCACCTCACGGCCGCCCGCGATACGGACCTCGACGTCCGGGCAGACGAAGCGGACCATCGCCAGGATGCGCAGACAGCGCTGCGGGGTGAGGTTCCACTCCTTGGCCAGCGGGGTGCCCTCGACCGGGATCAGGAAGTTGACCGGCACCGAGTCGGGGTCCAGCTCGCGGAGCGAGAAGACGACGTCGACCAGGTCCTCGTCACTCTCGCCCATGCCCGCGATCAGGCCGGAGCAGGCCGACAGACCGGCCCCGTGCGCCTTGGTCACGGTGTCGACGCGGTCGGCGTACGTGTGGGTGGTGGTGATCTCCCCGTACGTCGACTCGGACGTGTTGAGGTTGTGGTTGTAGGCGTCGGCGCCCGCCTCGCGCAGCCGCTCGGCCTGGCCGTCGGAGAGCAGACCGAGACAGGCGCACACCTCGACGCCCTCGTTCTGCTCCTTGATCGCCTTGATGGTGCCGGCCACCCGGTCCACGTCCCGGTCCGTCGGGCCGCGCCCGGAGGCCACCAGGCAGACCCGCTTGGCGCCGCCCGCGAGCCCGGCCGCCGCGGCCTTGGAGGCCTCGTCCGGCTTGAGCCAGGTGTACTTCAGGATCCCGGTGTCGGAGCCGAGCCGCTGGGAGCAGTAGGAGCAGTCCTCCGGACACAGTCCGGACTTCAGGTTGACGAGGTAGTTGAGCTTCACCCGTCGGCCGAACCAGTGCCGGCGCACCTTGCCGGCCGCGGCCACCACGTCGAGCAGGTCGTCGTCTGAGGTGGCGAGGACGGCAAGAGCTTCCTCGCGGGTCGGCTGCTCGCGCCGAAGCCCCTTGTCCACCAGCGTGTTCAGCAGGTCCATGAGAGCCGATCCTGTCCTACGGACCCGTCCGCGGCCAAGGAGAGAATCAACAAGACGTGCACTTCGTCGTGTGTGTATTGCCACATCCTGGGGTGCGGGGCGTCCGGCTAGTGTCTGTCCATTGCCTACAAAAGGCCCTGCCCGCAAAAGCCCCTGCCCATAAAGCCCCGGAGGAGCCATGGCGTTCGGCTGGATCGACGAACAGGCGGAGCTGCGCCGCCGCGCCGGGCTCGTACGGACCCTCCGGCCGCGCCCGGCCGAGTCCCCGCTGCTCGATCTCGCGAGCAACGACTACCTGGGCCTGGCCCACCACCCGGCGATCGCCGAGGGCGCCGCCGAGGCCGCCCGCACCTGGGGCGGCGGCTCGACCGGCTCCCGGCTCGTCACTGGTACGACGGAGCTGCACACCGAGCTGGAGCGGGAGCTGGCCGACTTCTGCGGCTTCGAGGCGGCCCTGGTCTTCTCCTCCGGCTACGCGGCCAACCTCGCCGCGGTCACCACGCTGGCCCCGCACGGCTCGCTGATCGTCTCCGACGCGGGCAACCACGCCTCGCTGATCGACGGCTGCCGGCTGGCCCGCGGTACCACCCAGGTCGTGCCGCACTCCGACCCGGAGGCCGTGCGCAAGGCGCTGCGCACCCACGAGGGCCCGGCGGTGCTGGTCTCCGACACGGTCTTCTCGGTGGACGGCGACGCCGCTCCGCTGGCCGCGTACGCCGAGGCCTGCCGGGAGCGCGGGGCGGGACTGGTCGTCGACGACGCGCACGGGCTCGGTGTGCTGGGCGACGGCGGGCAGGGGGCGCCGTACGCGGCGGGGCTCGCGGGCGCCGAGGACGTGGTCGTGACCGCCACCTTGTCGAAGTCGCTCGGCAGCCAGGGCGGAGTCGTCCTGGGCCCGGCCCGGGTGATCGACCATCTGGTCAACGCGGCCCGGACGTTCATCTTCGACACGGGCCTCGCCCCCGCGGCGGCGGGCGCTGCCCTGGCGGCGCTCAGGCTGCTTCGGGGCGAGCCGGAGCGCGCGGCACGCGCGCGTGCCGTGGCGGCGGAACTGCACACACGCCTGACCGCCGCGGGTCACGAGGCGGTACGTCCGGACGCCGCGGTGGTCTCGGTTCGTGCGCCGTCCCCGGAGGGGGCCGTGCGGTGGGCGGCCGACTGCCGTACGGCAGGCCTCGCCGTGGGCTGCTTCCGTCCTCCTTCCGTGCCCGACGGCATCTCACGGCTGAGGCTCACCGCCCGCGCGGACCTCTCCGGGGCGCAGATCGAACGCGCTGTACGGGTGATCGGCGAAACGCGACCATGAGTCGGCGTGACACGGCCGTGTGTCGCACGCTGCGGAACTGATCAGGACATGAACGCGGCCGTGAAGCCCGCCCAGCTCTCGGGGGAGAAGAGCAGCGCGGGTCCGGCCGGGTCCTTGGAGTCGCGCACCGCGAGCAGCCCGGCCCAGGGGCCGGAGTGCGGCAGTGCCGTCTCGACGCAGTTGTTCGCTCCGGTGCTGTAGCTGCTGCGCAGCCACCGCACGCCGTGCAGTTCGGTACTTGAAGGTACGTTCCGAGGCAGTGCAGACATGGTGCCTCCTTACGCGCCGTCGACTTTCCCGGCGATGTAATCCAGCGATTCCTCGGGCGAAAGGGCGTGGACCTGAAGGGCGTTGAAGGCCTCCGTATAGGCCTGGAGGTCTTCTTTCCGTTCGAGGTAGAGGCTACTCGTCAAGTGGTCGAGAACAACCACGTCCAGATCAGAAGTGCGCGAAAATGAGAAGATTACGAAAGGTCCTGTGACACCGACATGTGCCCCGGCAGTGAACGGCAGTACCTGAAGCCGCACTTGGGGCAGACGGGCGGCCTCCATGAGCCGCTCCAGCTGGCGGGTCATCACGTCCGGGCCGCCGATCTCCCGGTGCAGCACCGCCTCGTCCAGGACCGCTGCCAGCTCCAACGGCGGATCCGCCCGCAGTACGTCCTGCCGGGCCAGCCGCACCTCGACCAGGGCGTCCAGCCGTTCGTCGTCCAGCCCGTCGACCGCCGCACGGGTCACCGCACGCGCATATTCGGGCGTCTGCAGCAGACCGGGCACCACGGAGGTCTCCAGCGTGCGCATCGCGCTCGCCTGGGACTCCAGGCTGATGAAGTCGCGGTAGGTGGGCGGGAGAATCCCGCGGTAGGCGTGCCACCAGTGGTGCCTGCCACCGCCCTCGTCCGATCCCGCCAACACCAGGAGCAACTCCCGCAGTTGGGAGTCGCCGACGCCGTAGGCGTCCAGGAGTAACCGCACATCGGCCGGTTTCACGCCGCTGGCGCCGGTCTCGATCCGGCTCACCTTCGACTGGTGCCAGCCCACCATCCGGGCCGCCTCGCCACTGGTGAGACCCGCAACCGCGCGCAGCGCACGCAGTTCGGCGCCCAGTTTCCGACGGCGCACCGCGGGACCGTTCTGCATGCGCTACTCCTTACTCCTTCCGGGCCGCCCAAATACGGTCTCCCGTCGCAGAGTTCACCGCTTCGAGCGACAGATATATGCATATCTTGGTGGATCGCCACCGTGACCGGCGCGCTAATGGCAGTCTGGCGGAGAAGCACCAGTCCGGGACCGTACTCGAACCATCCGCTCTGTGTCGGACCCCGGTCCCGCGGGAAAGGGACGACTGCGCCATGGCAGACCATCTGGAAGCATCCGTCACTCTGCCGAGCGAGCCGGCCTCGGTCTCCGCCGCCCGCGGCTATGTGGTCAGCACCCTGGCGGAGTGGGGACTGCCGGCCGACACCGAGGCCGCCGAGACCATCCGCCTGATCGTCTCCGAACTCGCCACCAACGCCGTACAGCACACCTTCGGGCAGTCACCCACCTTCACGGTGGACATCGTCCTCGACCGTGACGAACAGCTGCACATCGGCGTCACCGACAGCCATCCACGCTTCCCCAAACGACTGCCGGCCGCCGTCCAGCAGGACAACGGCCGTGGCATGGTGATCATTCGTTGGCTGGTCGCCGAGTGCGGCGGCAGACTCCGGGTGCGGCCCACCAGAGAGGGCGGCAAGACGGTCTCCATCGAGCTGCCGTGGACCGTACCGGCCCAGCCCCTGTCGGCAGCGGGACAGCAGGAGCCGTGAGGGCCCGCGGGGACGACGGCCTGTCAGGTGGCAGCCGCCCCCGCGGGAGAGTCAGCTGACCCGTCCGTACCAGACGCTTTTCGTCCAGATCTTCTGGAGCCTGACCACGTCCCCGGTCTTGGGGGCGTGCCAGATCTTCCCCTTCCCGGCGTAGATGCCGACGTGGTAGACGTTCGACCCCGAGTGGAAGAACACGAGGTCTCCGGCCTTGCGGCTCTTCGCGGAGACGTGGTGCGTCTTGTTGTACTGCTGGGCCGCCGTACGGGGCAGCTTCTTGCCCGCCTTCTTGAACGAGTACAGCGTGAGCCCCGAGCAGTCGAATCGCTTGGGCCCCGAGGCGCCCCACTTGTAGGGCGATCCCTTCTTGGAGGCCGCGACCTGAAGTGCCTTCGTCGCCGGCGTCGCGGCCGCGGCGTCGGAGGCGACACCCGGGACCACGACGGAGCCGCCCACTGCGGCGATGGTGAACACCGAGGCCGTACCGGCCCGGACCATGAGCGACGGGACACGATTGAGCGCAGTCATGCGCAACCCTTCGTCAGCCGCCTGTGAAGGATGACCTGTCGGATTCGGGCTGGCGAAGTTGCCCGGCCGCTGACGCGGCTTCACCCCAAGGGCTGCTCGGCCCGGTCATGGCGTGACCGTCCCGGCGACCCGTACTGCCTGGGTCCTCCACTCCTGCCGATCCACTCCTGTCGACTCGGTCATCCGGGCGGCGGCAGGACTCGGCGTCCGCCCGGACCGCCCCGCCGCTTCGGCGGGGGCTTGTCGTCAGACAGGGATCTTGACTCACGGATGTCCGAAAATCCCAATGGAATCGGGGATTTGTGTTGTTACTCACCACTCACCCGTTCGGGTGGACACCTCCGTGTTCGAGACGGTGTCGAGGGGGCGAAGGAGCCCCCGACCAGCGACGGAATGTCCTATTCCGCCCGCTGGCTACGCGCGTTGCGCAAGCTTGACGGTCGCTAAAAAGGAGCCGCGACTACTCCGAACGGGGGTACGTCGTTTGGTCCGTTTCGACTCCGGTCCGGACGCTCCGAGTTGGTGACGGACCGTCCGGACCCGGCGAGCGTGCGTCAACTGTCGGAGTGCGGCGGCACGGTGACCCGGGCCGTGCGCCGCTCCCCGTCCAGGACCCTGAGCGCCTGCCTCAGCGTGCTCGCGTGCAGTTCGGTCTCGCCGCGCTGGTGCATCAGCGCCAGCGCGTCCCGCAGTTCGGCCGCCCTGCCCACCAGCGCCTGGGCGGCGCGCAGTCCGCGATAGGTGTCCCCGGGGTGCGCGGGGTTGATCCGGCCGAGCAGGTCGACCACGTCGAGGTAACGGTCGATCAACTCGCCCTCGGCGCGCGTGAGCGCGGGCAGCGGCGGCAGTTCGGGTGGGAGCACCGGCCGCTCACCGCCCGGTCGGCGGCGCGAGGGTGGACTTGCGGTTCGGGATGATCCGGTCGACCAGTCCGTAGTCCACCGCTCCCTGCGCGTCCAGGATGTGGTCGCGCTCGATGTCGGTGCTCACCTGCTCGTGGCTGCGCCCGGTGTGCCGTACGAGCATGTCCTCCAGCCGGCCCCGCAGCCGGATCAACTCGTCGGCCTGGATGGCGAGATCGCTGGCCTGGCCCTGCACCGGGTCGGCCAGCGCGGGCTGATGGATCACCACCCGCACGCCGGGCAGGGCGAGTCGCTTGCCCGGGGTGCCGGCGGCCAGCAGCACCGCGGCCGACGAACCCGCCTGCCCCAGGCAGATCGTCTCCACGTCGCAGTTGACGAACTGCATCGTGTCGTAGATCGCCGACATGGCGGTGAACGAGCCGCCGGGGGAGTTGATGTACAGCGAGATGTCCCGGTCCGGGTCCTGGTACTCGAGGTGCATGAACTGCGCCATCACGTCGTTCGCGGAGGTGTCGTCGATCGGCGTGCCGAGGAAGACGATCCGCTCCTCCAGCAGCTTCGAGTACGGATCCATCGTCTTGTTCCCGAAGCTCGTGCGTTCGGTGAACTCGGGCAGCACATGGCGGGCGGACGGTCGGGTCATGGGTACCCCTCCTTCGGCGTCTGTAAAAAATGTACAGGATGTACGTGACGTTATGATGGGGGTATGGCCTACGAGATTCCGGTGACGCAAGCCAGGGCTGAACTCGCCGACCTGATCAACCGGGTGGTGTACGGCGGTGAGCGCGTCGTCGTGACCCGCCACGGCAAGCCCCTCGTCGCCCTCGTCTCCGCCGCTGACCTGGAACGACTCGACGCGCTCGACCAGCCCGTCGAGGAGCAGGTGATCAGCGCGGTCTCGACCGTGCGCGAGGTCGCGTCCGCTCCCCGCGGACAGCAGCGGTTCGGCATCGCGGCGGAGCACCGCGGGCCCAGCCCTTCGTAGAGGTCGGACCCTTCCCGAGACGCAGAAAGACCGTGTGTCCCCGTCCGCTACAGCGGGGACACACGGTCGGTCCGGTGTGGCGTGGCGGCGTCAGCCGACCGGGGTCAGCTCCCGCGCGCCGACGGGCTCCGCGGCCCGCGCCCGGCCCTTGAGCGCACTGCCGAGCAGTACGGCGCCCAGGCCCAGCGCGGCCCACCAGGTCAGGGTGAGGGCCGGGCCCGTCGCCGCCGCGCCGTCGAAGAACGACACCGAGCGCAGCAGCGTCGTCCCGGCACCCGGCGGCAGCCACTGGCCGATCGTGCCGACGGGCTCCGGCAGCATGCTCGGCGCCGAGGCGGCGCCCGAGAACGGGTTGCCCAGGAACATCACCACGAACGAGACGACCCCGATGCCCGCCGGGCCGGCCAGCGCGGCGAGCCCCGCCACGGCCGCGGCGACCGCCAGCGTCGACAGCCCGAACGTGCCGGCCTCCGCCCACCAGTCGCCGGTCAGCACACCGAGCCAGCTGTGGGCGATCGTGACGGCGACGAGACCGACCAGCGCGGCGGCGCCGACCAGGGCGAGCACGGCCCGGATCCCGCGCAGGCCGATGAAGGTGACCACCCCGCCCGCGATGATCCCGGCCAGCGCGAGGGGCAGCACGCTCGCGTTCAGGGCGGCGCCCCGGGGGTCCTCGGCGGGAGCCGCGACCACGTCGACCGTCGTGACCTCGGTACCGGTCGAGGCGGACTGCTGCGCCACCGCCTGCTGGAGCAGCTGGGCGACGACCGGGCTCGCCGCCGACGCGGTGAGCAGCTCGGGACCCTGGGCGGTGACCACGACGGCGCCGTATACGGTCCGGTCCTCGATGGCGTTCCGGGCCGCGGCCTCGTCGGCGTAGCGGTGGATCTCGAACGCGCCCTTGTGCTGCGCCAGTTGCTTCTCGACCTGGGCCGTGGCGGTGGTGGGGCCGGCCACGCCGAGCGGCAGGTCGCGGGGCGCGGTGCGGGCCGCCGGCCAGGCGAAGGCCCACAGGGCCAGGGCGGCGAGCAGGGGGACGAGGACGACGACCGCGACGAGGCGGCGGGTATGCGTCCGCGGGGCGGTAGCGGAAGCGGTGGACATGGGGACTGTTCCTCTCGGAGCGCTAAAAAGAAGGATCGTTCGTTTTTGCTGTGTCACCACCGTCCCGCCGCTGTGGCCGCTTGTCAAGAAGGAATGTTCGTTTTACTTTGTGGGGCATGGCCCGCGTATCCCAGGAACACCTCGACGCCCGGCGCCGGCAGATCCTCGACGGTGCCGCCCGCTGCTTCGCCCGCAACGGCTTCCATGCGACGTCCATGCAGGACGTGCTGAAGGAGGTCGACCTGTCGGCCGGGGCGGTCTACCGCTACTTCAGCGGCAAGGACGAGCTGATCGCCGCGATCGTCGGCGAAGTGCTCGGCCAGGTCCGCGAGGGTTTCGAGGCGGCGGCCCACAGCACTCCGCCCACTTCTCCCGACCTTCTCGTGACGACGGTCCTGGGGCGCGTCCTGGCGAGCAGGGAGTCCTTGACCGTGGACGGGCGGCCCGCGTTCCCGCGGCTGGTGGTCCAGGTGTGGACGGAGACACTCCGCAACGACGAACTCGCGGCCCTGCTGCGCGAGGGCTACGGCGCCGTGCAGGATGCCTGGACACGCATCGTCGAGGCGTACCAGGACGCCGGGATGATGCGGTCGGACGTGCCCCCGGACCACGTGGCCCGCACCATGATGTCCGCCGCCATGGGGTTTCTCGCGCAGCAGGCCCTGTTCGGGCCGATGCCGGCGGACGTGCTGCGAGACGGTCTACGGGCGTTGATGAGCGTGCAGGATCACAGCTCGGTTAACTTGCTTGAAACTCGGTCCAACTAGCCTGCCGATCCACGCCACCAGGCACTTTGCCCGGCGGCCGCGGCAACCGGACCCCGCACGGTCCGGAGCGAGGACTGTGAGGTGGGACGTGCAACTGACCCCGCACGAGCAAGAGAGGCTGCTCATCCACGTGGCGGCCGACGTGGCCGAGAAGCGCCGGGCCCGCGGGCTGAAGCTCAACCACCCCGAGGCGGTCGCGCTCATCACGTCGCACATCCTGGAGGGCGCGCGTGACGGCCGTACCGTCGCCGAGCTCATGGCCTCCGGGCGCAAGCTGCTCACCCGCGACGACGTCATGGAAGGCATACCCGAGATGATCCACGACGTCCAGGTCGAGGCGACCTTCCCCGACGGCACCAAGCTCGTCACCGTCCATGACCCGATCGTCTGAGGAGGCCTGATGATCCCCGGAGAGATCCTCTTCGCCGACGGTCCGATTGCCTACAACCAGGGCCGTGACGTCACCGGCCTGACCGTCCTCAACGCCGCCGACCGCCCCGTCCAGGTCGGCTCGCACTACCACTTCGCCGAGGCCAACCCCGGTCTGGACTTCGACCGCGCCGCCGCGCGCGGCAAGCGGCTGAACATCCCCGCCGGTACGGCCGTGCGCTTCGAGCCCGGCATCCCCGTCGACGTCGAACTCGTCCCGCTCGCCGGCGCCCGCGTGGTGCCCGGGCTGCGCGGGGAGACCGGAGGTGCCCTCGATGCCTGAGATCTCGCGCGCCGCGTACGCCGACCTGTTCGGCCCGACCACCGGTGACCGCATCCGGCTCGCCGACACCGACCTGCTCGTCGAGATCGAGGAGGATCGTTCCGGCGGGCCCGGACTCGCCGGTGAGGAGGCCGTGTTCGGCGGCGGCAAGGTCATCCGGGAGTCCATGGGCCAGTCGCGTGCTACGCGCGCAGACGGCACCCCCGACACCGTCGTCACGGGCGCGGTGATCATCGACCACTGGGGCATCGTCAAGGCCGACGTCGGCATCCGCGACGGCCGGATCACCGGCATCGGCAAGGCGGGCAACCCCGACACCATGGACGGGGTGCACCCGGAGCTGGTGATCGGCCCGGAGACCGAGATCATCGCGGGCAACGGGCGGATCCTCACGGCCGGCGCGGTCGACGCGCACGTCCACTTCATCTGCCCGCAGATCGCCGACGAGGCGCTCTCCGCCGGCGTCACCACCGTGGTGGGCGGCGGCACCGGACCGGCCGAGGGCTCGAAGGCGACCACCGTCACGCCCGGCCCCTGGCACCTGGCGCGCATGCTGGAGGCGATGGAGCAGTACCCGCTCAACATCGGCTTCCTCGGCAAGGGCAACACCGTCTCGCACGAGGCGATGCTCTCCCAGATCCGCGGCGGCGCCCTGGGCCTGAAGCTGCACGAGGACTGGGGATCCACCCCCGCCGTCATCGACGCCTCGCTGACCGTCGCGGACCAGACGGGCATCCAGGTCGCCATCCACACCGACACGTTGAACGAGGCCGGGTTCGTCGGCGACACCCTCGCGGCGATCGCCGGACGCGGCATCCACGCGTACCACACCGAGGGTGCGGGTGGCGGGCACGCTCCGGACATCATGACCGTCGTGTCCGAGCCGCACGTCCTGCCCAGTTCGACCAACCCGACGCGGCCGTACACCGTCAACACCGCCGAGGAACACCTCGACATGCTGATGGTCTGCCACCACCTCAACCCGGCCGTCCCCGAGGACCTCGCCTTCGCCGAGTCCCGGATCCGCCCCTCGACCATCGGCGCCGAGGACATACTGCACGACCTGGGCGCGATCTCGATCATCTCCTCCGACGCCCAGGCCATGGGCCGCGTCGGCGAGGTGATCCTCCGCACCTGGCAGACCGCGCACGTCATGAAGCGCAGGCGGGGCGCGCTGCCCGGCGACGGACGGGCGGACAACCACCGGGTACGGCGTTACGTCGCCAAGTACACGATCAACCCGGCGCTCGCCCAGGGCCTGGCCCGGGAGATCGGTTCCGTGGAGCGGGGGAAGCTCGCCGACCTCGTGCTGTGGGAGCCGGCGTTCTTCGGCGTCAAGCCCCACCTCGTCCTCAAGGGCGGGCAGATCGCCTACGCGCAGATGGGCGACGCCAACGCGTCGATTCCGACACCGCAGCCGATCCTGCCGCGGCCGATGTACGGAGCGATCGGGCGGGCACCCGCGGCCAACTCCTTCAACTTCGTCGCCCCGTTGGCGATCGAGGACGGGCTGCCGGAGCGGCTCCAGCTCGGGAAGCGGTTCGTGGCCATCGAGTCGACGCGTGGAGTGACCAAGGCCGACATGCGTGAGAACGACGCGCGGCCGCAGGTACGGGTCGACCCCGACAGCTTCGCCGTACACATCGACGGTGAGCTGGTGGAGGCGACCCCGGCGGCTGAACTGCCCCTGGCCCAGCGGTACTTCCTCTTCTGATGAGGGCCGTGATGTTTCCGGTGGTGCCGTGATGTCTCTGGTGGTGCCGTGATGTCGAGAGCCGCACTTCTCGTACTGGCCGACGGCCGCTTCCCCGCCGGAGGGCACGCGCACTCCGGCGGGGCCGAGGCGGCCGTCAAGGCGGGGCGGATCACCGGGGGCGCGAGCCTGGAGGACTTCTGCCGCGGGCGGCTGCACACGGCGGGGCTGGTCTCGGCCTCCCTCGCCGCGGCAGCCGTACTCGGCCTGGACATCCGGGAGTTGGACGCGGCGGCAGATGCCCGCACACCCTCGCCCGCAATCCGGGTCGCCGCGCGGAAACTGGGCCGTCAGCTGTTGCGGGCCGCCCGCGCGACCTGGCCGGGCGATGAACTCGACGCCGTGGCGCGGGAGTTCCCCAAAGGGGCGCATCAGCCGGTGGTGTTGGGCCTGGCCGCCCGTGCCGCCGGACTGGAGGCCGTGGACGCGGCCTACTGCGCGGCCTACGAGAGCGTGAGCGGGCCGGCGAGCGCGACGGTGCGGTTGCTGAGCCTTGACCCCTTCGACGCGACGGGGGCGGTGGCGCGGCTCGCGCCGGAGCTGGACCGTGTCGTGGACCGGGCCGTGGAGGCCGCGCGCCGGGCCGTCGACGACGGGGTCGACGCCCTGCCGGCCGCGTCCGGCCCCCTGTTGGAGATCGGCGCGGAGGCGCACGCCGCCTGGGCGGTACGCCTCTTCGCGTCCTGAGCCCGTCATTCCGAGCCAGCCATTCCGAGCCAGTCATTTGGAGCCGTACCCATGCATCTGGACCATTCCCACGACGGCCCCGCCGCCGTCAGTGCCGACGCCCGCCGTCCCGACGGCTCCCGGCGCGCCCTGCGGATCGGGCTCGGCGGACCCGTCGGCTCGGGCAAGACCGCCACCGTCGCCGCCCTCTGCCGGGCGCTGCGCGACGAACTCTCCCTCGCCGTCGTCACCAACGACATCTACACCCGCGAGGACGCCGAGTTCCTGCTCCGGGAGGCCGTGCTGCCGCCCGAGCGGATCACCGCCGTCGAGACGGGCGCCTGTCCGCACACCGCGATCCGGGACGACATCTCCGCCAACCTCGAAGCGGTGGAGGACCTGGAGGACGAGGTCGGCCCGCTGGACCTGATCCTCGTCGAGTCCGGCGGCGACAACCTCACCGCCACCTTCTCCAAGGGGCTCGTGGACGCGCAGATCTTCGTGATCGACGTCGCGGGCGGCGACGACATCCCGCGCAAGGGCGGCCCCGGCGTGACCACCGCCGACCTGCTCGTCGTCAACAAGACCGACCTCGCGCCGTACGTGGGCTCCGACCTGGCCCGTATGGCCGCCGACGCCAAGGCCCAGCGGGCCGAACTTCCCGTCGTCTTCCAGTCGTTGAGGAGCGAGACCGGCGTCAGGGACGTCGCCGCGTGGGCGCGGGCGCAGCTCGCCGCCTGGACGGCGTGACCGTGAGCGGGGTGCGGGCCACCGCCCGGATCGTCGCCCGGGAGGACGGGAGAGGCGGCACCTCGCTGCCCGTCCTGGAGGGCGACGGGCCGCTCGCACTGCGGCGGACGCGGGGGAGCGGGGCCGAGGCGCGGGTGATGCTCGTCGGGGCGATGAGCGGACCGCTCGGCGGGGACCACTTCGCCGTCGAGGCGAGGGTGGAGGCGGGGGCGCGGCTGAGCGTCGGATCGGCCGCCGCCACCATCGCGCTGCCGGGACAGACGAAGGGCGAGGCGCACTACGACGTACGGCTCGACGTCGCCGACGGAGGCGAACTGTCCTGGCTGCCCGAGCAGTTGATCTCTGCCAAGGGCAGCGACCTGTACGTCACCACACGCGTCGAGCTCGGCGCCCGGGCGCGGCTGGTGCTGCGCGAGGAGCAGGTGCTGGGCCGGGCCGGGGAGGAACCCGGACGGCTGACCACCCGTCTTACCGTGTGCGTCGAGGGACGCGCCGTGCTGGACCAGGAGCTGGCCTGCGGTCCCGGAGCGCCGGGCGGCTGGGACGGTTCCGCCGTGCTGGGCGGGCGCCGGGCCGTCGGTCAACTCGTCGTCGTACGACAGGAGTTCGGGACGGAACCGGTGGCGGCCCGCATGCTGGGGGAGGAGGCTGCCCTCATGCCGCTGGCCGGGCCTGCCGTGCTGGTGAGTGCCGTGGCCACCGACGCGCTGCGGCTGCGGCGCGTGCTGGACGAGGCGCTCGCCGCCCTCGGGTGAGTACGGCGCTCGGGTGGGTATCCGCTGAGCGGGACACGTCTTTCCGTTTATCGGATTGGCAAAGAAGGTCAACAGCCTCTGTTCTCAGACTGCTCACAGCCGCGAGGATCCCCCTGTCCATTTTGAAAAGACGGAGGGGGAGGCCCCACTTGAGGGCAATGAGACAGAACAGGCGGACGACGGTGCTCGGTTCGGCCGGAGCGCTCGTCACCGCCACGCTGATAGCCGGCGCCGTCGCGGCGCCCTCGGCCAGCGCGAGCGCCGCGTCCGGCGCCCGGCACGGCCAGGACCGCGAGGCCCGTGGCGCCGCCATCGCGGCTGCCCGCGCCGCGAAGGCCGGCATCGACTGGCAGGACTGCCCCGCCGACTGGGGCTTCGCCAAGCCCATCCAGTGCGGCTGGGTCAGCGTCCCGCTCGACTACGCCAAGCCGAACGGCAAGCAGATCAAGCTCGCCGTCGACCGCATCGGCAACACGGGGACCGCGGCGGAGCGCCAGGGCGCCCTCGTCTACAACCCGGGCGGCCCCGGCGGCTCGGGCATGCGCTTCCCGACCCGGGTCACCAACAAGAACCCGATCTGGGCCAACGTGGCCAAGGCCTACGACTTCGTGGGCTTCGACCCGCGCGGCGTCGGCCACTCCGCGCCCATCTCCTGCGTCGACCCGCAGGAGTTCGTGAAGGCGCCCAAGGCCGACCCGGTCCCGGACAGCGAGGCCGACAAGCTCGCCCAGCGCAAGCTGGCCGCCGAGTACGCCAAGGGCTGTGCCGAGCGCACCGGCAAGGCGATGCTCCAGCAGATGACCACGCCCAACACGGTCCGCGACCTGGACGTCATCCGTGCCGCGCTCGGCGAGAAGAAGCTCAACTACCTGGGCGTCTCCTACGGCACCTACATCGGCGCCGTCTACGGCACGATGTTCCCCGGTCACCTGCGCCGCATGATCGTGGACAGCGTGGTCAACCCGTCGAAGTCGAAGATCTGGTACCAGGCCAACCTGGACCAGGACGTCGCCTTCGAGGGCCGCTGGAAGGACTGGGAGGACTGGGTCGCCGCCAACGACGCCGCCTTCCACCTCGGCACGACCCGGGACGCCGTGCAGGCCAAGTGGCTGGAACTGCGGGCCACCGCCAAGAAGAACCCCATCGGCGGGGTCGTCGGCCCGAACGAGCTGATCGGCTTCTTCCAGAGCGCCCCGTACTACGACTCCTCGTGGGTGCCGGTCGCGACGGTCTTCAGCAAGTACTTCGTCGGCGACACCCAGGCGCTGGTCGACGCCGCCGCCCCCGACCTGTCGGACACCGCGGGCAACATCACCGCGGAGAACGGCAACGCCGTCTACACGGCCGTCGAGTGCACCGACGCCAAGTGGCCCACCAGCTGGAAGAAGTGGGACAAGGACAACACCGAGCTCAACAAGGACTACCCGTTCATGACCTGGGCCAACGCCTGGCTGAACCTGCCCTGCGCGACCTGGCCGGTCAAGCAGCAGAACCCGGTGGAGGTGGGGACCCACAAGGGCCTGCCGCAGGTCCTGATCGTGCAGTCCACCCGTGACGCCGCCACCCCGTACGACGGCGCCGTCGAACTGCACAAGCGCTTCAAGGGCTCCCGCCTGATCACCGAGAAGGACGCGGGCTCGCACGGGGTGACCGGCCTGGTCAACCCGTGCATCAACCAGAAGGTGGACGACTACCTCCTGAGCGGCAAGCTGGACGCCGCGGACGTGACCTGCACCCCGCACGCCACGCCCAAGCCGTAACAGCCAGTCGTACGAAGCGAGGGGCGGCCGGAGACTCCGGCCGCCCCTCGCCCATGCCCGACTCGCCCTACCCCAGCGGCATTCGGGGGAACCGGCGTTCCTTCTCCACGGCCCCGGCCGCCTCCGTCTCCTGCGCCTTGACGACGGCCGCGTACTCGTCGACGTACTCCTGCTCGGACAGCGTCAGGATGGCGTACATGATCTCGTCGGTGATGGCCCGCAGGATCGCCTTCTCGTTCTCCATCCCGGCGTAGCGGGAGAAGTCCAGCGGCTTGCCGAAGCGGATGACGACGGGGTGGATGTTCGGGATGACCTTGCCGGGCGGCTGCGCCTCGAAGGTGCCGATCATCGCGCAGGGAATGACGGGGACCTGAGCCTTGAGCGCCATCACGGCGACGCCGACCTTGCCCTTGTACAGCCGGCCGTCGTGCGAGCGGGTGCCCTCCGGGTAGATGCCGAGCAGCTCGTTCTTGCGCAGCACCCCGAGGCCCTCGCGGATCGCCGCCTGGCCCGCCTCCTTGCCGGTGCGGTCGACCGGGATCTGGCCCGCGCTGCGGAAGAAGGCCGCGGTCAGCCGGCCCCTGATGCCGGGACCGGTGAAGTACTCCTTCTTCGCGAGGAAGGTGATCCGGCGCTTGAGGATCGCCGGCATCAGGAAGTGGTCCGAGAAGGAGAGATGGTTGCCGGCGACGATGGCCGGACCGTCGGCCGGTACGTGTTCGAGGCCCTCGATCCGGGGCCGGAAGACCAGTCTCAGCAGAGGGCCCAACAACACGTATTTGAGCACGTAGTAGAACAAGGGGTCGCTCCTCACTCCGGCGGATCGCCTGGGCCGCCGCGTTCCAGCAGGTCAACCGGCGTGTCGTGGGGTTGCCAGTGTAGGTGCAGCCGCAGTCCGCCGGAACACGACGGACGCCGCGTCGCACGCATGGGGAGCAACTGCGGGACCAGCCTCCTGTTACCCGTCGGTAGAAGGCAACTTGACGGCCCATCATGGCGGATTCCGCATGCGGACTGGCGGGCCCCCGCGTCTTGAACGCCCGGTGTCGTGTGCGGTACTGCTCCCAGCCGCACCGGTACCGCTCACAGCCGCACGATCACCAGCGCCGTGTCGTCCGTCGCGCCACCCGGTGGGAGCAGTTCCAGGAGGACCGCGTCGGCGAGGGGTTCCGGGGACAGGGCGCGGTGGCGGGTGAGGGAGGCGGACAGGCGGGTCAGGCCCGTGTCGATGTCCTCGCCGCGGCGTTCGATCAGGCCGTCGGTGTAGAGGACGAGCGTGGCGCCCTCGGAGTACGTCGTGCGGGCCTGGGGTCTGGGGATCGGGTCGGGGCGGGCGTCCAGGGGCGGGTCGGTGGCCTGGTCCAGGAACTCGACGCGGCCGTCGGTGTGGACGAGGGCCGGCGGAGGGTGGCCCGCGCTGCTGTAGGTGATGGTGTGCTCGTCGAAGTCGATGAACGTCGTCACGGCCGTGGCCGACTCGGCGCCGTCGACCACGCCCGCGTACCGGCCCAGGACGTTGAGGGCCTCCGCCGGGCCCGCCGCGACCCGGGACGCGGCGCTCAGCGCGCTGCGCAACTGGCCCATGACACAGGAGGCTTCGAGGCCGTGGCCGACCACGTCGCCCACGGCCACCCCGATGCGGTTGCCGCCCACCAGGTCGACGAGGTCGTACCAGTCGCCGCAGACGTTGAGCGCGCCGACGGCGGGCCGGTAGCGCACGGCGGCCTGGTGGTGGCGGACCTGTCCGCGGGCCGGGAGCATCGCCTCCTGCAGGGCGAGGGCCACCTCGCGCTCGCGGGCGTGCGCCTGGCGCAGCCGTTCGTTGAGCTCCTGGAGTTCCCGGGCCCGCGTGTACAGCTCGGCCTCCAGGACCCGCGACCGGCTGCCGGTCGGCCCGCCGCGGGCCCGGATCAGCTCGGTGACCTCCTCGACCCGGTGCACCAGCAGCACGACCTTGCCCTCGGAGTCGAACACCGGCGCGTTGACCGGGCTCCAGTAGCGCTCCGTCCACTGCCCGGGCCGCTCGGGATCCTCTACGTCGTACCGCTGCAGGGCCATGGCGTCACGCTCGCCGGTGGCCACCACGCGCTCCAGCGAGGCGGCCAGGTTGCGCATGCCCGACGCGCCGTCGTCGTTCGGGTTGTCCGGGAAGACATCGAAGAGATAGCGGCCTACCACCTGCTCGCGCGTGCGCCCCGCCACCCGCAGGAACTCCTCGTTGGCGTCCGCGTAGATCAGGTCGGGCGTCAGCAGCGCCACCATGCCCGGCAACGCCTGGAACACCCCCGCGTAGTCGATGGCCGCATCGTTCATGGCTACCGCCCATCCGCCGGAATCACACCATTTTTCCACGTCGTACGACGTATGTACGTCCCCCGTCCCCGTGCGTCAGGCCGGCGGATCCGTCAGGGACTGCTCGGCCCAGATGACCTTCCCTTCCGGTACGAAGCGGGTGCCCCATCGCTGGGTGAACTGGGAAACCAGCAGCAGGCCGCGGCCGCCCTCGTCGGTGGTGCGCGGATGGCGCAGGTGGGGCGCGGTGGCGCCGCCGTCGGACACCTCGCAGATCAGCGCGCGGTCCCTGATCAGACGCAGCCGGATCGGGCCGTCCGCGTGCCGGATGGCGTTGGTGACCAGCTCGCTGACGACGAGCTCGGTGGTGAAGGCCAGTTCCTCCAGGCCCCACTCGGTCAGCTGCCGGGTGGCCTCCTTGCGGGCGTCGGCGACCACGGCCGGGTCGGCGGGCAGGTCCCAGTCGGCCACCTGGTCCTCGCCGAGCAGCCGGGTGCGCGCCATCAGCAGCGCCACGTCGTCGTACGGGCGGTCCGGGACCAGCGCGTCCACCACGGCCCGGCAGCGCAGGTCGAGCGTGGGCGCGAGCCGCTCCAGGGCGCGCCGCAGCCGGTCCCGGTCGGCGTCCACGGCCCAGTCGTCCCCGCGGGCCAGCAGCCCGTCGGTGTGCAGCGCGAGCGTGCTGCCCTCGGCCAGGGCCAGCTCGACCGACTCGAAGGGCGGACCCCCGGCGCCCAGCGGCGGCCCCTGCGGAAGGTCCACGAAGCTGACCGAGCCGTCCGGCATCACGACGGCCGGAGCGGGATGGCCCGCGGCGGCCATCGTGCACTGCCCGTCGACGGGGTCGTAGATGACGTACACACACCCCGACCCCACCTGCTGGACGCCCGCGCCCTCCGGCCCGAAGCCCTCCTCGTGGGCCGTCCGCCCGACCAGGTCGTCGAGGTGCGCGAGGATCTCCTCCGGCGGCAGGTCGAGCGCCGCGAGGGTGCGTACGGCGGTGCGCAGCCGGCCCATGGCCGCGGCGGCGTCGATGCCGTGCCCGGGCACCTCGCCGACGACCAGGGCGACGCGCGCGCCGGAGAGGGTGATCAGGTCGTACCAGTCGCCGCCGAGGCCGGTCAGTTCGTCGGCCGGCCGGTAGCAGGCGGCCACCTCCACCGCGTCCTGCTCGGGCAGCCGGCGCGGCAGCAGGCTGCGCTGGAGCACGAGGGCCGCGTCCCGCTCCCGGCTGTAGCGGCGGGCGTTGTCCACGCAGACCGCGGCGCGCGAGACAAGGTCCTCGGCGAGGGTGAGGTCGTCCTCGTCGAAGGGGTCCTGCCGGTGGCGGCGGAAGAAGGTGGTGACGCCCAGCGTGACGCCCCGGGCCCGGATCGGCACGATCAGCACGCTGTGCAGGCCCAGCTCCAGGAAGGTCGCCGCCCGGTCGCCCGGTATGTCGGTGGCCCACTCCTTGGCCAGCGGGTCGAGCCGCTCCTCGCGCCAGGAGCGGCCCGTGGTGAGGCTGCGGATCGGCGGGGACCCGGCGAGATAGGTGGCCACCTCGCCGATCGCGACGACGGCCTCCGGGACCCCGGCGTTGACCGACTGGTGCCCGGCCCGCCGCAGCGGCACCTGGTCGGTGTCGTCCAGCGGGACCGGCTCCGGCTCGGCGCCGCGCAGCACGGAGTCCAGCAGGTCGACGCAGACGAAGTCGGCGAAGCCCTGCACGGCCACGTCGGCCAGCTCCTGCGCGGTCCGCGTGATGTCCAGGGTGCGGCCGATCTGCTCACCGGCCCGGTCGAGCAGGGCGAGCCGCTGCCGGGCCCGGTGCCGCTCGGTGATGTCGACGACGGTGTAGTAGACGCCCATGGGGTGGCCCTGGTCGTCCTCCAGCCGGGTGAACGACAGCATGTGCGCGGTCTCCCGGTGCGGTGCCGAGCGGACCTGGCCCACGTGCTCGTACCCCACCACCGGCCGGCCGGTCTCCAGCACGCGCCGGATCTGCGCCTCGATGCCCTCGGTGTCGATGCCGGGCTGGATCTCCACGAGCCGCCGGCCCAGCCGCTGGGCCGCGGAGCCGCCGCCGAACTGCTCCAGGGCGGCGTTCGACCAGACGCAGCGCAGATCGGTGTCCACGATCGCTATGCCGACGGGGGAGTCGGTGACCATCTGTTCCAGCACCGTGCGGCTCATGTCCCAGCCGCGGGCGCCGGCCGCGTCGGAGAGCAGGACCAGCCAGTGGGCCGCGCCGTCGGGTTCCACCGCCGGAGTGATCCGCACCATCAGCCGGACCGGCCGGCCGCCGCGGTGGCGTGCGGTGAGCAGCCCCGCCCAGCCGCCGTCCCGGCGGCACCGCTCGGCCAGCTCGGGCACCCGCGCGGCGTCCTCCGCGGACAGCAGGCCGGCCACGTCGGTGCCCACCACCTCGGCGGCGGTGTACGCCAGCAGCCGCTGGGCGTCCGGCGTCCAGCTCGTCACCACGCCCCGCGCGTCGAGCAGCAGGGGCGCGGCGTCGGCCACGTCGAACCGCTGCCGGGCGACGTCCCGCTCCTCGTGAGTGCCCACGGCCGACCTCTCTGTCGCTGAGAGTGGTCTACCACCTCTTGTCCCCATCTTCACCCTTCGGGCACCGGGTGGGCTCGGAGAGAACAGTGGGGGGTGGGGTACGGCCACCCCCCACACCGGAACTACTTGCCCAGCACCTTCTCCAGCGCCCCCAGCGCCGACCCCAGCTCCTCCGCCGTGATCGTCAGCGGCGGCGCCAGGCGGATCGTCGAGCCGTGGGTGTCCTTGACCAGGACGCCCTCCCGCATCAGGCGCTCGCCGATCTCGCGTCCGGTGCCGATGGCCGGGTCGATGTCGACGCCCGCCCACAGACCCCGCGCGCGGAAGCCGGCGACGCCGCTGCCGACGAGGGCCGCGAGGCCGTCGCGCAGGACCGCGCCGAGCTCGGTCGCCCGGCGCTGGAACTCGCCCGTCTCCAGCAGCTCGACCACCGCCGTGCCGACCGCGGCGGCCAGGGGGTTGCCGCCGAACGTCGACCCGTGCTCGCCGGGCCGCAGCACCCCGAGCACGTCCCGGCGGGCGACCACCGCCGACACCGGTACGATCCCGCCGCCCAGCGCCTTGCCCAGCAGCAGCACGTCCGGCACGACCGCCTCGTGCTCGACGGCGAGCGTACGGCCCGTGCGGCCGAGGCCCGACTGGATCTCGTCCGCGATGAAGAGGCAGCCCTTGCGGCGGGTCAGCTCGCGCACGCCCGCCAGATAGCCCTCGTCCGGGATCACCACGCCCGCCTCGCCCTGGATGGGCTCCAGCAGCACGGCCGCCGTCGTCCCGTCGACCGCCGCCTCAAGGGCCGCGAGGTCGTTGTACGGCACGATCCGGAAGCCGGGCGTGAAGGGACCGAAGCCCTGCCGCGCCGTCTCGTCCGTGGAGAACGACACGATGGTCGTCGTACGGCCGTGGAAGTTCTCCGCGGCGACCACGATCGTCGCCCGGTCGGCCGGGACGCCCTTCACCTCGTACGCCCACTTGCGGGCCACCTTGATGCCGGACTCGACCGCCTCGGCGCCCGTGTTCATCGGCAGCACCATGTCGAGGCCGGTCAACTCGGCCAGCCGCTCGGCGAATTCGGCCAGCCTGTCGTTGTGGAAGGCGCGGGAGGTGAGGGTCAGCCGGTCCAGCTGGCGGTGGGCGGCCTCGATCAGCGCCGGGTGGCGGTGGCCGAAGTTGAGGGCCGAGTAGCCGGCCAGCATGTCCAGGTAGCGGCGGCCCTCGACGTCCTCGACCCAGGTGCCCTCGGCGCGGGCGACCACGACGGGCAGCGGGTGGTAGTTGTGCGCCAGGACCGGTTCCTCGGCGCGGATGAGCTCGGCGGACGAACGCGTGGTCACGGGAGCGGTCATGAACGGATCTCCTGGGTGCAGCACTTGATGCCGCCGCCTGCCTTGCGGAACTCGGACAGGTCGACGGGCACGGGGACATAGCCGCGGTCGGCGAGGGAGGAGGCGAGGGACTCGGCCTGGGGTGCGATGAAGACGTTGCGGCCGTCGGAGACGGAGTTGAGGCCGAAGGCCAGCGCGTCGTCGAGGGTCGCGAGCACGGCGTTCGGATAGAGCCGCGCCAGCACCTCGCGGCTGCCCGGCGAGAACGCCTCCGGGTAGTACGAGACGTTGTTGCCGTCGACGGAGTCGTCCAGGACGAACAGCGCCGTGTCCAGGTGGTAGAAGCGCGGGTCCACCAGCGTCAGGCTGATCACCGGATGGCCGAAGAACTCCTGCACCTCGCGGTGGGCCTCCCGGGTGGTGCGGAAGCCGGTGCCGGCGAGCACGTACCGGCCCGTCCAGACCAGGTCGCCCTCGCCCTCGCAGACGGCCTCGGGCCGGTGCACGTCGAAGCCGGCCGTCTTGAACCACGTGTCGTAGTGCGTGGACTCCGGGCGCCGCTCGGGCGCGTGGAAGAGCGAGCCGAAGACGCGGCCGTCCACGACGACCGCGGAGTTCGCGGCGAAGACCATGTCCGGGAGGCCGGGCGCGGGCTCCACCACGTCCACGGCGTGGCCGTGGGTGCGATAGGCGCTGATCAGCGCCTGCCACTGCTCCTGTGCCAGGTCGACGTCGACGCGGACGTCGGGTTGCATCCAGGGATTGATCGCGTACTGCACGGCGAAGTGTCTGGGTTCGCAGACGAGATACCGCCGCCGGCGCGGCACACGGGAATCGGACACAGAGGGGTTCCTCCGCTTCCTGGGTGTCGAGGTGGGTTGACACCAAGGTAGGAAGTGACCCAGACGCTCGACAAGCAACGAGAATTGCGTGTCCGCGCAGGAATGCTGCGTCTTTGTCCGGTCCTACGCAGCTCTGCTGCGCACTCGGATGTCTATTCGGGAGCCGGCTGTGTGGCGCCCGCCTCCGGACTCTCCGGGAGCAGATGGGACAGCACCATCACGCTGATCGTCTTCCGGATGAACGGCTCGGTGCGGATGCGCTCCAGCACCTCCTCGAAGTGCTCCACGTCCCGCGCCCGTACGTGCAGCAGCGCGTCGGCGCCGCCGGTCACCGTCATCGCCGCGGTGATCTCCGGATGGTTGCGGACCACCTCCGTAAGCCGCCGCGGCGGGGCCGCGCCCTCGCAGTACACCTCGACGTACGCCTCCGTGCGCCAGCCGAGCGCCGACGGCTCCACCGTGGCCGTGAACCCGGTGATCACCCCGGTCTCGCGCAGCCGGTCCACCCTCCGTTTCACCGCCGTGGACGACAGCCCGACGGCGGCGCCGATCTCGGCGAAGCTCGTCCTGGCGTTGCCCATCAGCGCGTTGATGATCTTCCGGTCGGTCTCGTCGAACGGCGCGGGCCTGCTGTTCATGTCGGCACTGTATCCAGCAGATACGTCCACGCCCGGCACATGTCCAGCCGTCCTGATTACACCTAGACTCCGGGGTCATGCTGCGCGCCCTCGCCGTCGACGACGAACGCCCCTCGCTGGAGGAACTGCTCTATCTGCTGAACGCCGACCCGCGCGTCGGCACCGCGGAGGGCGCCGGCGACGCGACCGAGGCGCTGCGGCGCATCAACCGCGCCCTGGAGTCCGGGCCCGGCGGCCCCGAGGCGATCGACGTCGTCTTCCTCGACATCCAGATGCCCGGCCTCGACGGCCTCGACCTGGCCCGGCTGCTGACCGGCTTCGCCAAGCCGCCGCTCGTCGTGTTCGTCACCGCCCACGAGGACTTCGCCGTCCAGGCCTTCGACCTCAAGGCCGTCGACTACGTCCTCAAGCCGGTCCGCAAGGAACGCCTCGCGGAGGCGGTCCGCCGGGCCGCCGAACTCACCGACAACACCCCGCGCATCCCCGTCCACGAACCCGACCCGGACCAGATACCCGTCGAACTCGGCGGTGTGACCCGCTTCGTAGCCGTCGACGACATCACCCACGTCGAGGCCCAGGGCGACTACGCCCGCCTGCACACCGACAGGGGCAGCCACCTCGTACGGATCCCGCTGTCCACCCTGGAGGAGCGCTGGCGCTCCCGCGGCTTCGTCCGCATCCACCGCCGCCACCTGGTCGCCCTGCGCCACGTCGGCGAACTCCGCCTGGACGCCGGGACGGTGAGCGTCGTGGTCGGCGGCGAGGAGCTCCAGGTCAGCCGCCGGCACGCGCGAGAGCTGCGGGACCTGCTGATGAGGAGGCCCTGACCGTGCCCAGCCAGGATCCCGCCGAGCGGCGCGTCGTCGTCACAGGGCCGTCCCGCCGCACCCGCCCCGCCTCCGGCTACTACCGCCCGCGCACCGAGATCGACGAGCAGACCACCCTCGGCCACACCTACGTCCGCTCACTCATGCGCACCCAACTCCGCGCCGCCCTCGCCGTGTTCGCGGTCCTAGGCCTGCTGATCGGACCGCTGCCCCTCGTCTTCGCCGCCATGCCGGACGCCCACCGCCTCGAATGGGGCATCCTCGGCTTCTGCCTCTACGCCCCCCTCGTCCTGCTCGCCCTCTGGTACGTCCGCCGCGCCGAGCGCAACGAGCGGGACTTCGTGCGGCTCGTCGAAGACCGATGAACTCCAGCTACGCGGTCCCGGCGGTCGCGCTGGTGGTCGTGGCGACGGTGCTCGTCGGCGCCTTCGGCCTGCGCATCTCCCGCACCACCTCCGACTTCTACGTCGCCTCCCGCACCGTCGGCCCCCGCCTCAACGCGGCCGCCATCAGCGGCGAGTACCTCTCCGCCGCCTCCTTCCTGGGCATCGCGGGCCTGGTCCTGGTCCAGGGCCCGGACATGCTCTGGTACCCCGTCGGCTACACCGCCGGCTACCTGGTCCTGCTGCTGTTCGTCGCCGCCCCGCTGCGCCGCTCCGGCGCCTACACGCTCCCCGACTTCGCCGAGGCCCGGCTCGCCTCGCACGGCGTACGGCGCCTCGCGGGAGCCTTCGTCGTGGGCGTCGGCTGGCTCTATCTGCTGCCCCAACTCCAGGGCGCCGGACTGACGTTGACCGTCCTCACCGGCGCCCCCGACCTGCTCGGCGGCCTGATCGTGGCCGTCGTCGTGGTCGCCACCGTCGCCGCGGGCGGCATGCGCAGCATCACCTTCGTGCAGGCCTTCCAGTACTGGCTCAAGCTCACCGCCCTGCTCGTCCCCGCCCTCTTCCTGGTGCTCGCCTGGCAGGGCGACGGCTCCCCCGACCACGCCTTCGAGGAACCGGCCACCTTCCGCGAGCAGCGCGTCGTGAAGGTCGACGACAGCCTCGACCTGAAGCTGGAGCGCCCGCTGACCGTCACGGTCACCGGCACCGTCGACGGCCGTACCCACGACGACCAGCGGGTACGGCTCCCGGCCGGCACCCACCACATCCAGCAGGGCACCCGCCTCACCTTCGCCAAGGGCGCCACCGTCCCGGCCGCCGACCGCGGCACCAACGGCGGCATGTCCACCTCGCTCGCCGCAGGCCGCCAGGAACGCCCGCTGTACGCCACGTACGGACTGATCCTCGCGACCTTCCTGGGCACCATGGGCCTGCCGCACGTCGTCGTCCGCTTCTACACCAGCCCGCACGGCGTCGCCGCCCGCCGCACCACGGTCGCCGTCCTCGGCCTGATCGGCGCCTTCTACCTCCTGCCGCCGCTGTACGGCGCCCTCGGCCGCCTCTACACGCCCGAACTCGCCCTCAGCGGCGACGCCGACGCCGCCGTACTGCTGCTGCCGGACCGCATGATCGGTGGCGTCGGCGGCGATCTGCTGGGGGCGCTGGTGGCGGGCGGGGCCTTCGCCGCGTTCCTGTCCACGGCGTCCGGGCTGACCATGGCCGTCGCGGGCGTGCTCACCCAGGACGTCCTCCCGTCGCGCGGGGTGCGCCACTTCAGGCTCGGCACGGTGCTGTCGATGGCCGTGCCGCTCGCCGCGAGCGTGCTGGTGGGCGGGCTGCCGGTGGCCGACGCGGTGGGGCTGGCCTTCGCGGTGTCGGCGTCCTCGTTCTGCCCGCTGCTGGTGCTCGGCATCTGGTGGCGGCGGCTCACTCCGCCGGGCGCGGTGGCCGGGATGCTGATCGGCGGCGGCTCGGCGTTCGTGGCGGTGGCCGCGACCATGGCGGGATTCCCCGGCTCCGGCCCTCTGCACGCTTTACTGGCCTGGCCCGCACTCTGGTCGGTGCCGCTGGGCTTCCTCACCATGGTGCTGGTGTCCCTGGCCACGCCGGGGCGGGTGCCGGCGGGGACCGAGGGCATCCTGGCGCGGTTCCACCTGCCGGAGGAACTGAGGGCGGAGGTGAAGGCGTGAGCGGCTTCCTGGCCGGCCTGTGTGTCGCCGTCCTCCCGCTGCTCGCCGCCGGTTTCTGGCTGGGGCGGCGCACCGCACGGCCCGAGAACCTCGCCGGGCTCGGGACACCGGTCGAGCACGCCACCTTCCAGACCCTGCACACCGCCTCGCTCGCCGCGCCCCCGCTGCGGGCCGGGCTGACCGAGGAGACCGCCCGCAAGTCGGCCCGCAGGCTGCGCACCCTGCTCGGCACGGACGCGCTGTGCCTGACGGACCAGAAGGAGGTCCTGGTCTGGGACGGCGTCGGCGCCCACCACCGCACGGAGATCATGGAACGCCTCGCCGACGCCCTTGAAACCGGCCGCGGCGAGGCCTTCCGCCTCAAGTGCGAGGCCCCCGACTGCCCGGTCCGCTGGGCCGTCGTCGCCCCCCTCACCGTCGACGACCGGGTGCACGGCACCCTCGTCGCCTGCGCGCCCCGCGAGTCCGCCGTCCTGGTCCGGGCCGCCGGAGAGGTCGCCCGCTGGGTGAGCGTCCAGCTGGAGCTGGCCGATCTCGACCAGTCCCGCACCCGCCTGATCGAGGCCGAGATCAAGGCACTTCGGGCGCAGATCTCCCCGCACTTCATCTTCAACTCGCTCGCGGTGATCGCCAGCTTCGTCCGCACCGACCCCGAGCGCGCCCGCGAACTCCTCCTGGAATTCGCCGACTTCACCCGCTACTCGTTCCGCAGGCACGGCGACTTCACCACCCTGGCCGACGAACTCCACGCCATCGACCACTACTTGGCGCTGGTGAGGGCACGCTTCGGCGAGCGCCTCTCGGTCACCCTGCAGATCGCCCCCGAGGTGCTCCCGGTCGCCCTGCCCTTCCTCTGCCTCCAGCCCCTCGTCGAGAACGCCGTCAAACACGGCCTCGAAGGCAAGGCGGCGACCGTCGGGGGCAAGTGCCACATCAGCATCACGGCACAGGACACCGGCGCCGAGGCCCTGGTCGTCATCGAGGACGACGGCGTCGGCATGGACCCGGTGCTGCTGCGCCGTATCCTCGCGGGCGAGGTCAGCCCGTCCGGCGGCATCGGGCTGTCCAACGTCGACGACCGGCTCCGGCAGGTCTACGGCGACGACTACGGGCTCGTCATCGAGACCGCCGTCGGCGCGGGCATGAAGGTCACCGCCCGGCTGCCCAAGTACCAGCCGGGCGTCCACTCCGCCGGGCGGATCGGCGAGGAGTGAGCTTCAGTGCCGTGGGTCAGGCGCTGCTGCGGGTGGCGATCATGCCGAGGGTGAGCAGCCCCAGCACGACCCAGCCGAACCACAGCCAGCCGTTGCTGCCGAGCGCCACCGTGTAGGCCGTGACCACGACGAGACCGCCGACCGTCAGCACGCCCATAGCCTTCGTAGAACCGTCCGTAGAACCGGGCATCGAGGCACCCTCCTCAGGATTCGTCCCCCTCCATGGTGCCCCCGTTCTGCCTCCGGACGGTGCACACGACGAAATGGGTGCCCGTTTTCCAGGGTCCTTCGCTGGTCCAGGAGCCCGAGGTGTAGGCCGACGGGTCGAATCCGTAGTCGCGCGGCGGCACGTCCTTCGCGCAGGCCGCGTCCGACTCCGTACGGGCCTCGGCGAAGGTGACGTCCTTGCCCAGCCGGGTGAAACCGAGCACCTGTTCGTCGTGCAGGCCGGAGCAGTCGACCAGGGCGGCGCTCCGGTTGGAGTTGGTCCGCAGACAGTCCCGGCGCTGCATGTTCTCCGTGTGGGTGAAGGGCGTGCCGAGCTTGCGGTTGTCGCCGAGCGGTCCGTAGACCGGCCCGTGCGCGCCCACCACCAGACAGGCCGTGCGCCGGCCCGCGGTCTCGAAACCGGCGTCCGTCGGCACGATCGCGACACTGTGGACGTCCGCCAGCCGCTCCCGGATCTCCTGCGTCCGCTCCTCGCACCGCGCCGCCCCCAGCTTGCGCGCCTCGTCCGCCGAGGCGGCCGGCGCGAACGCCATGACCTGCCCGTCCGGCGGCCCGCTCGTGCAGGTCGGGTCCAGCTTCAGCCTGGGCGTGCCCTGGAGCGGCCCGCCCGGCCAGTCGGTGAGCACGCAGTCGCCGTCCTTGAGCGGCACGGTGAGCCCGACGGCCGAGCCGTACGGCGCCTTCGCCCCGCTGTCGCCGTCACTCGTCCGGTGGGCCATGGCGTACCAGACCCCGCCCAGCGCCAGCACGAGCCCCAGCGAGGCGGCGGCAACGGCCCGGAGCACCCGCGGGAGCGCACTGCGGCGATGGGTGGCCGGGGGCGTCCCGGGCACCACGACGGGCCCGAAGCCACTGGATCCGAAACTGCCCGACACCGACCTCGAACCGAAGTCGCCCGCCCCGAGGCTGTCCGAGCGGAAGCCCTCGGCCGCGGGTCCGGGACCCGGCGGCGGAGGCGGTGGGGGAGGAGCCACGCCCGCCCACGGCGGCTGTGAGCCGAGGTCGGTCTGGGTGCGGGCGAAGGAGTCCGGCTCCGGCGTCACGATCCGCGACAGCGCCGCCTCCGCCTCCGGCGCCGACGGCCGCCGTACCGGATCCTTCTCCAGCAGCCTCTGCAGTACGGGACCCAGCGCGCCCGCCCGCTGGGCCGGACGCGGCTCCTCCATCACCACGGCGGTCACCTCGGCGAGATGCGACTCCCGCTCGAAGGGGCCCCGGCCCTCGACGCCGTAGTAGAGCGTGCAGCCCAGCGAGAACAGGTCGGCGGCGGGCGTCGGCGACCCACCCGTGGCCCGCTCCGGCGCCAGATAGCCCGACGTCCCCACCAGCACGGACGCCAGCGTGTACCGGGTCTCGCCCGCGTCCGGCTGCACCGAGATGCCGTAGTCGGTGAGCAGGATCCGCCCGTACGGCGCCCCCGAGCGGTCCGGCGCCAGCAGGATGTTCGCCGGTTTCACGTCCCGGTGCAGCACGCCCCGCTCGTGCCCGGCGGTCAGCGCGTCGAGGACGGCGAGGCCGATCCGGGCGCACTCCGCGGGCGCGAGCGGGCCGCGCTGTTCGACCAGGTCGCGCAGGTCGACCGCGCCGCTCACGTACTCCATGACGATCCACGGCAGCCCCTCGTGCTCCAGCACGTCGTGCACGGTCACCACGTGCGGGTGGCCGCGCAGCCCGGCCGCGTGCCGGGCCTCGGCGCGGGCCCGCGCCACCCTGGCCTCGCGTTCGTCACCGATGGGCTCCGGATCCCGGAAGACGATCTCCTTGAGCGCCACCTCGCAGGCGAGTCTCTGGTCGTGGGCGAGCCAGACATGGCCCATGCCGCCGCTGCCGAGCCGGTTCAGCAGCAGATAACGGCCGGCGATGACCCGGCCCACTCCCGACGTCGGTGATCCTGAATGCATCCGGTGACTCCCGGGTTCTGCGGGGGCGCTACATGATCGCGCCGACGGCGGCCCCGGAACTCGCGGGCACGCTCACGGCGGGTGCGCTGCTCGCCGGCTCGCTGGTGGCCGGGGCGCTGCTGGTCTCTGGCGGTGGCGCGCTGGTGGTGACCGGGGCGCTGGAGGTCACCGGGTCGCTCGGCGGGGGTGGCGCGCTGCTGGTGACCGGGTCGCTGGGCGGCGGAGGCGCGCTGGAGGTCGTGGGCGGCGCGCTCGACGGCGGCTTCTGTGAGCTCGGCGGCGGGGCGCTGGAGGACGACGGCGGGGCGGAGGACGTACTCGGTCCGCTGCTGGATGGTGACGAGGGCGAGGACGGTCCGGACGATCCCGAGGAGGGCCCGGACGATCCCGACGACGGCGGCTTCGTGGACGGTCCCGAGGACGAGGAATCCGGTGGAGTGGACGTGGACGTGCCCCCGGACGAACCGTCCGTCTTCCCTCCCGAGTCGCTCCCCGGCGACGTCCCGCCGGTCACACTCAGCGTCACATACTGCCCGAACTGGAGCGGTGTCCCGGCCGGCGGGTCCGATGCGGTGACCGTGGCGTCGTCGGGCGGCAGGGACTTCCCCGTGTATCCGACCGCCAGACCCTTGTCGGCCAGCTGCCGGCTCGCGTCCCCGAAGCTCGTCCCGGCGAGGACGGGCACGGCCCGCGGCTTGGCCGCGTTGAAGGGCTTGTCGGCGGAGCCCGTCGTGCCGACCGGCCGGTCGATACCGCGCGCGGAATCGTCCACGTCGACCAGCGCGAGCTGCCGCATCGGCCGGGCGGCCGGCCGCACGGCCACCACCGACGAAGGCTTATACCCCTGCCACTTCTCGTTGCCGTCGTCGAACTTGACCGAAATCCGGTTCGTGTCACCGGTGAAGGGCCGCAGCGGATTTCCGCACGAGCACTTCACAGCCGGAAGTCCCTGTTCATCGACGAGAATGGCGATTCCCGCCTGGAGCAGGGAGTTGAAGGGGACGGCCTTTCCCTTCTTGTAGTCGTGGTTCTTCACGAGCGTGTCGTGACGCAGGAGAACAGGAGTGAGCCGGTCCAGATACCCGGGAATCTCGGCGGTGGTGATACTCAGGGCGTCCGCCCACGCCTGCGCCTTCTGGTGATTCCTGGGATCCGTGAGAAACGCCTTGAGTTTCTTGACGTCACAGATGTTCGGCTTGCGCGTGCCGCCGTACAGCCCGGGCGTGTCCCCCTGCTGCAGGCTGCCCTGCACGACCTGCGAACGGACCGGCGAGTCGTGCCCCAGCCCGCTGCCCTCGTCGAAGAAAGGCGCGAGCGACGGAACTCCCGCCGCGACCGCCTTCACCAGCGTCAATGGCGTACTTCGATCGCAGCCACTGAGCATCAGTACGAATACGAGCAGGACGGCGATCCGTCGAATCACCGATATTCCGGCCCTTGGCACAAAAGCGCGAAGTGTCATCACCGCTCCCCCCGGCGGTACCCCCGATGCGCTTCATGCTACTGAATGCCGCGGAATGGCGAAGCCCTTAACGCCCCCGTGCGTTCAATGAGGCCAAATAGGCGTTGTACGCCTCGAGTTCCTTGTCGCCGTCGCGATCGGCGGCCCGGTCCTTGCGCTTGGCCTGCCGCTGCTCCGAGCTGTACCACTGGAACAGCAGCGCGAGCAGCACCAGTACGGACGGGACCTCGCTGAACGCCCAGGCGATGCCACCGGCCGCCGTCTGGTCGGACAGCGCGTCGATGCCGAGGGACGCGGGCGGGTTCTTGAACGTCTCGACCATCGGCGTCGACGCCATCATCAGCGCGATGCCGAAGAACGCGTGGAAGGGCATGCCGGCGAACAGCTCCAGCATCCGCATCAGATAGCCCGGCCGCTGAGGGCCCGGGTCCACGCCGATGATCGGCCAGAAGAACACGACACCCACGGCGAGGAAGTGCACCATCATCGCGATGTGCCCGGTCTTCGAGCCCATCAGGAAGTCGAACAGCGGCGTGAAGTACAGCGCGTACAGGCTCGCGATGAACAGCGGGATGGTGAACGCGGGGTGCGTGATGATCCGCATGTACCGGCTGTGCAGCAGCATCAGCAGCAGCTCGCGCGGGCCCTTGCGGCCCTTGCCCGCGGTGGGCAGCGCGCGCAGGGCGAGCGTGACGGGGGCGCCGAGCAGGATCAGGATCGGCGACAGCATGCTGATGATCATGTGCTGCACCATGTGCACGCTGAACATGACCATGCCGTAGTCGTTGAGCTTGGTGCACATGACGAGCCCGATGGTCAGCACGCCGATGACGAACGACACCGTCCGAGCCGCCGACCACTTGTCACCGCGCCGCCGCAGCCGCAGCACGCCGTACGCGTACAGCGCGAGCCCCAGCACACAGGCCGTGAGGAAGAACGGGTCCGCCGACCACTGAAGCCCCCGCCCCAGCGTGAACGGCGGCAGATCCATGGTCATGCCGTGCCCGCTGTGATCCATCCAACGGCTCCTGATTCGTGGGGGTTGTGAGCTGTCTGTCCGGACCCAGACTAGAACCGGCCCCGGTCACGTCGGTGACCGGGGCCGGTTTCGCTCACGTACGCCCTACAGGACGCACTCCGCCTCGTCGTAGCGCTCGGCCGGCACCGTCTTCAGGGTCTCGACCGCCTCCGCCAGCGACACCATCACGATGTCCGTCCCCCGCAGCGCCGTCATCTTGCCGAACTCCCCGCGGTGCACCGCCTCCACCGCGTGCCAGCCGAAGCGCGTCGCCAGGACCCGGTCGTACGCGGTCGGCGTGCCGCCCCGCTGCACGTGCCCCAGGATCACCGGCCGCGCCTCCTTGCCCAGCCGCTCCTCCAGCTCGATGGAGAGCTGGCGGGCGATCCCGGCGAAGCGCTCGTGGCCGTAGACGTCCTTGCCGCCCTCGTCGAACTCCATGGTGCCGGCGGCCGGCTTGGCCCCCTCCGCCGCGACGACGATCGCGAACCGCTTGCCCGCCTCGAAGCGTTCGCCGATCCGCTTGGCCAACTCCTCGATGTCGAAGGGCCGTTCCGGTACGACGATGGCGTGCGCGCCGGCCGCCATGCCCGAGTGCAGCGCGATCCAGCCGGTGTGGCGGCCCATGACCTCCACGACCAGCACCCGCTGGTGGGACTCGGCGGTGGTCTTGAGGCGGTCGAGCGCCTCCGTCGCGACGCCCACCGCCGTGTCGAAGCCGAAGGTGACGTCCGTGACGGCGATGTCGTTGTCGATGGTCTTCGGTACGCCGACGATCGGCAGGCCGGCGTCGTACATCAGCCGGGCCGCCTTCAGCGTGCCCTCGCCGCCGATCGGGATGATCGCGTCGAGACCGAGCTCCTCGACGTGGCCCTTGGCCCGCTCCACGCCGTCACGCAGATGGGAGGGCTGGACCCGGGAGGAGCCGAGGATGGTGCCGCCGCGGGCCAGGATGCCGCCCACCGCGTCGAGGTCGAGCTTGAGGTAGTCGCACTCCAGGAGGCCCTTCCAGCCGTCGCGGAAGCCGATGACCTCGTCGCCGTGGTCGACGACGGCACGGTGCACGACGGACCGGATGACGGCGTTCAGGCCGGGGCAGTCGCCGCCGGACGTGAGGACACCAATGCGCATAGCCCGAGAAAACCTTCTTCGCGTGGTCGGCACCGGACCACGCTGTCCGGTTCGAACCCCGCCACCCTAGCGGCAGGAGGGGGCGGGGCCGCACCGTGCGTCCGACTGCTGGACGACCCCGCTCACCTGTGCGGACGCCCCGTCAGACGGGCTGGTTGCGGAGTGCTGGACTCCAGGTGTCAGGCAGGCTGCTGTGCGGCGGCGATGCGTTCGTTGCGCAGCGCCTCGTACCAGCGGTCGTCGGTCGGCGGCAGCGCGTTCACGTCGAGCGCCAGCTTCAGCAGCAGGTCGGCGATGAGCGGGTTGCGCGCCAGCACGGGGCCGTGCATGTACGTACCGAAGACCGTGTCGTTGTACGCGCCCTCCGTGCCGTCCCCCGTGCCGTTGCCGTTGCCGAGCTTGACCTGGGCGAAGGGGCGGGCCGTGGGGCCGAGGTGGGTGACGCCCTGGTGGTTCTCGAAGCCGGTCAGCGCGGGCAGGCCCAGGCGCGGGTCGATGTCGGCGAGCACGTCACCGACGCACCGCTCGCCCTCGCCGCGGACGGAGACCACGTCGAGCAGGCCCAGACCGGGCTCGCGCTGGCCGAGGTCGTTGATGAACTCGTGGCCGAGGATCTGGTAGCCGGCGCAGACGGAGAAGACGATCGCGCCGTTCTCCACGGCCCGGTGCAGGCCCCCGTCCCGGCGCAGCCGCTCGGCCGCGAGGCGCTGCGGCCGGTCCTCGCCGCCGCCGATGAGGTAGATGTCACCGGAGGTCGGGATCGGCTGGTCGCTGCGTACGTCGAGGCGGGCCACGTCGAGCCGGCGCTGCCGCGCCCGGCGCTCCACGACCAGGACGTTGCCCTGGTCGCCGTACGTGCTGAGCAGGTCGGGGTAGACCCAGACGACCCGCAGTTGGTTGTCGCTCACGAAAGTCCCCTGTGTCAGTTGCCGACGCGGCGGCGCAGGTCCTGGAACGCGGTGTAGTTGGCGATGACCTCGATCCGGCCGGGCGGGCTCAGCTGCACCGCCTGGTCGAGGGTCTCGCACACCTGGAAGTTCTGGTTGGCGACCTCGAGGCGCACCGCGAGGTCCAGTCTGCGGTCGCCGATGACGCAGATCGGGTGGCCGGACAGGCGCGTGTAGTCGACGTCCCACAGCCAGGAGGTGTCGGTGCCGTCGGCGCCGCGCGCGTTCACCGAGAGGATCACCGGGGTGGGCGGCGGATCGATCAGGCTGAACGTTTCGAGCCAGCCCGCCGGGTTCTTCGCGAGCAGCAGGCGCAGGTCGCGCTCCAGGAACTGCACCACGTCGTACCGGCCGGCCACGGCCTGCACCTGCCACATGCGCTCCAGGGCGACCTGCGGCGGCACGCCGAAGACGGCGGCGACGGCGGCCGAGGAGGCGGCGTTGGCCTTGTTGGCGCGGCCGGGCAGCTGGAGGTGGATCGGCCAGGCCGAGCCGTGCGGGTCGAGGACGTGGTCGCCGGACAGGGCCCAGCTGGGCGTCGGCCGGCGGAAGCCGCACTCGCCGCAGAACCAGTCGTCGCCGGGCCGCTGCATCACACCGCCGCAGGACGGGCAGGACCAGGCGTCGTCCTTCCACATCTGGCCGGCGGCGACCCAGATCACGTTCGGCGAGGAGGAGGCGGCCCACACGACCAGCGGGTCGTCGGCGTTGGCGATGATCACGGCCTTCGAACCGGCGAGCCCCTCGCGCCAGTTCTCCGCGAGCATGCGGGTCTCGGCGGCGCGGTCGAGCTGGTCGCGGGAGAGGTTGAGCAGCGCGATGCACTTCGGGTCGGTGTCCCGGGCCACGCCCGCGAGGTACTTCTCGTCGACCTCGATGACGCCGTACCTGGCGTCCGAACCGCCCGCGAGGGCCGAGGTGATGCCGGCCGGCATGTTGGCGCCGAGCGCGTTGGAGACGACCGGGCCCGCGGCGCGCAGGGCCTCCGCGATCAGGCGGGTGGTCGTGGTCTTGCCGTTGGTCGCCGAGACCAGGACGACGTCCAGGTGCTGGGCGAGCCGCGCCAGGAGGTCGGGGTCCAGCTTGAGCGCCACCCGGCCGCCGATCACCGAACCGCTGCCGCGCCCCGCGGCTCGCGACGCCGCTGCGACCGCCTTGCCCGCGGTCACGGCCAGCTTGGCCCGCGGCGTGAGCGGGTCCGAGTTGCCTGACATCAGTTCTCGATCCTCCTTGCGTACGCGCCGCGCCTCTGCCTGACGGCAACGTGGTGTGGACCTCAGCCTATCGAGATCTGTTCACGCTCCCGAACCGCCGTACCCTTGCGGCCATGCGAAACGGCTCCATTCCGGGCACGCGCGGGCGTGTCCGGCCCCTCGCCCTGCTGGGCGACCCGGTCCTGCACGCGCCCTGCGCGGAGGTCGCCGACTTCGGTCCCGAACTGGTGTCGCTCGTGGAGGACTTGTTCGCGACGATGTACGCGGCGCAGGGGGTGGGGCTGGCGGCGAACCAGATCGGCGAGTCGCTGCGGGTGTTCGTGTACGACTGCCCCGACGACGAGGACGTCCGCCACCTGGGCCACGTGGTGAACCCGCGGCTCGTCGAGGCCGACGGAGTGGTGCTCCGGGGCCCCGAGGGCTGTCTGTCCCTGCCGGGTCTGGAGGCGGGGACGGAGCGTTACGACCATGCGGTGGTCGAGGGCTTCACGGCGACCGGGGAGCCGGTGACGGTGCACGGGACGGGTTTCTTTGCTAGGTGTTTGCAGCACGAGTGCGACCACCTTGAGGGCAGGGTCTACGCCGACCACCTGAAAGGACTGCGCCACCGACGCCTGATGAGGCAGGTGGCGCGATCCTCCTGGCACCGGAGTTAGAACCCGGGGCCGCCGATCTTGTCGCCCGCTGCTGCCAGCCGGCCCCACAGGAGGTCGGCCAGGCTGCGGACCAACTCCGTGCGGGAGCAGGGGCGTTCGCCGAGCCACCAGTCGCCTGCCGCGTGCATCATGCCGACGATGCCGTGGCCCCAGACGCGGGCCAGCTGCTGGCTCTCCGGGCCGAGGTCGAGGCGGTCCTCGATGACCTGGGCCAGCTCCTCGCCCATCCTGCGCAGCAGGGGAGCCGAGTGCTTGCCGACGTCGAAGCCCTGGTCGGCGGAGGGGCCGCCGTCAGCCGGGTGCATCAGGAAGCGGTACACCTGGGGCCGGGCCTCGATCGCCGCGAGGTACGTGTCCAGCGTGGCCTCGACCCGCTCGCGCCGGTCGGCCGGGGCGTCGAGCGCCGCCCGGAGCGAGTTCAGCAGCGCGTCGGTGTGCCGCTTGGCCAGCGCGGCGTAGAGTCCGCTCTTGTCCCCGAAGTGCCGGTACAGGATCGGCTTGGTGATGCCGGCCTCCGCCGCGATCGCGTTCATCGAGGCCTGTGGGCCGTCGCGCAGCACCACTCTGTCCGCGGCCTCCAGCAACTCGCGCCGACGTCGGTCGGCGGACCGCTGCTGTTCGGTCCGCTGTGTGGTGTCCATGAGCTCTCCCCACCCGTGCTAATTCGGTGACGCCTGCGCAAACTAACACTCAACATGCCCTCACCATCGAACTGGCTGCCGAGCCGTCATCAGGAGTTGACTTTTCCTACCGGTCGGTAACAGACTGTGGTTACCGCTAGTAACATGCAAGTGCGCCGCCGCTGGAGGGGTCATGGCCGAGTTCACCATGGAGCTCAACGACGAACAGAAGGAGGTCCGCGACTGGTTGCACGGCTTCGCCGCCGACGTCATCCGCCCCGCGGCCGCCGAATGGGACGAGCGTGAGGAGACTCCCTGGCCGGTCATCCAGGAGGCCGCGAAGGTAGGCATCTACTCCCTCGACTTCTACGCCCAGCAGTACTTCGACCCCACCGGGCTCGGTATCCCGATGGCCATGGAGGAGCTGTTCTGGGGCGACGCGGGCATCGCCCTGTCGATCGTAGGCACGGGTCTGGCCGCCGTGGGCGTTCTCGCCAACGGAACCGAGGAGCAGATCGGCACCTGGATCCCGCAGATGTACGGCGACGCGAACGACGTGAAGGTCGCCGCGTTCTGCTCCTCCGAGCCCGACGCCGGCTCCGACGTGGCCTCCATGCGCACCAAGGCCGTGTACGACGAGGCCAAGGACGAGTGGGTGCTCAACGGCACGAAGACCTGGGCGACCAACGGCGGCATCGCCAACGTCCATGTCGTCGTGGCCGTGGTCGACCCGGAGCTCGGCTCCAAGGGCCACGCGTCCTTCATCATCCCGCCGAACACGCCGGGGCTGTCCCAGGGGCAGAAGTTCAAGAAGCACGGCATCCGCGCCTCGCACACCGCCGAGGTGGTCCTGGAGGCCGTCCGCGTACCCGGCTCCTGCCTGCTCGGCGGCAAGGAGAAGCTGGACGAGCGGCTCGCGCGTGCCCGCGAGCGGGCCAAGCAGGGCGGCGAGCGTGTGAAGAACGCCGCGATGGCCACGTTCGAGGCGTCCCGCCCGGCCGTCGGCGCGATGGCGGTGGGCACCGCGCGGGCCGCGTACGAGGTCGCCCTCGACTACGCCAAGACCCGCTCGCAGTTCGGCCGCCCGATCATCGACAACCAGGGCGTGGCCTTCCAGCTCGCGGACATGCGTACGTCCATCGACGCCGCCCGGCTGCTGGTGTGGCGGGCCTCCTGGATGGCGATCAACGGCAAGCAGTTCACCGCGGCCGAGGGCTCGATGTCGAAGCTGTTCGCGAGCGAGACGGCGAAGAAGGTCACGGCGCAGGCGGTGCAGATCCTGGGCGGCAACGGCTACACGCGGGAGTACCCGGTGGAGCGGATGCACCGTGACGCCGCGATCTACACGATCTTCGAGGGTACGAGCGAGATCCAGCGCCTGGTCATCGCCCGCACCCTGTCCGGAATGCCCATCCGCTAACGATGCCTGAGCGGCGTCAGCTGCTCGATGTCGTACCTCGACCGCAGCTCCTCGATCGCCGCGTGGTCCGGTGGGCCCCCGCTTCCCAGGATCTCGAGCAGCTCCTCGAAGTAGCGCTCGTGGTCCGGAGGCGGGGACGCCTGGAAGAACATCCTTGCCGGGGTGTCCGTCGGGTTCGCGAAGGCGTGGGGGCAGCCCGGGGGCACGACGATCACCGTGCCCGGTGTCGCCCGTACCACCTTGTTGCCCGAACTGGACTCCCAGCGCTGCCAGTTGTCCGGCGTGCGCACCCTCGGCTCGAAGGCCAGGACGTCCAACTCGCCCTCCAGGACGTAGAACAACTCCTCGCTGCGGGTGTGGACATGGGCGCCCACGTCGAAGCCCGGCGGGACCTCCACCTCGAAGGTGGAGGCCATCCGGGAGTGGGTGCCGGTGACCTTGAAGGTCACGCGCTGGGCGGGCGTCTGGACGACCCGGCCGTGGCCCGGCGGGACCAGCAGCCCGTCGCTCACCATGTGACCGGCAGGGCTTCGGGGCCGCGGATCAACGCGCCCTTCTTGAAGGGGACCTGGTCCGGTGGGACCGCGAGTTTCAGGGTCGGCACGCCGTCCAGCAGCGCGTCCACCAGGAGCTCCGACTCCAGTCTCGCCAGCATGCCGCCCGGGCAGTAGTGCGGGCCGAAGCCGAAGGAGACGTGGGGGTTGGGGGAGCGGGTGACGTCGATGGTCTCCGGGTCCGAGAAGACCTCCGGGTCGCGGTTGGCGGCCAGGTAGGAGACGTAGACCGGGTCGCCCGCACGGATCCGTACCCCCCGGATCTCCACGTCCTCCGTCGCGATCCGCGAGAGGCCCACCGCGTTGCGGTGCGGGATGTAGCGCAGGAACTCGTCGATCGCCCTGGGCCGGACCTCCGGCTCCGCGCGCAGGCGTTCGGCCAGGTCGGGGCGGGTCAGCAGCAGGTAGAACATCTGGCCGCTGTTGTTGGTGACCGCCTCGCCGCCGATCTGGAGCAGCACGGCGAGACCGACCGCCTCCTCCAGCGTGATCTCCCCACGGCCCACGGCGGCGCCGAGCAGGGACGTCACGTCCTCGCCGGACGCACCCTCGCGCAGGGCGATCAGGTCGGAGAAGTACGCGCCCATCTCGTTCTTGGCCTTCTCGCTGACCTTGGCGCCGTGCGAGGAGGACAGGATCAGCTGGGTCCAGGTGTGCATGCCGTGCCGGTCCGCCGCCGGGACGCCCATCAGCTCGCAGATCACGGCGATGGGGAACGGGCTCAGGACGGCCTCGGTGAGGTCGGCCGGCGGGCCGTCCTGGAGCATCTCGTCGACGAGTTCGTCCAGCATCCGGCGCGACCGCTCGCGCACCCGCTCCACGCCCCTGGCCGTGAAGGCGGCGGCGACCGAGCGGCGCAGCCTGGTGTGGTCCGGCGGGTCGAGGAAGCCGACCGCGCCGCGCTGCGGGATGAAGTGCGGGGCGAGCCGGGTGACCGGCTGGTCCATGACCGCCTCGCGGCTGAAGCGGGGGTCGTTGGTCACCGTCCGCACGTCGTCGTAGCGGGTGACCAGCCAGGCCCAGCCCTCGCCGTTGGGCAGCTGGATGCGGGTCACGGGACCCTCGCGCATCAGCTCGCTCAGCACCGGGTCGAAGTCGACGCCGGTGAGGTCGAGGGCCGGCCAGTGCCGGACCGGGGGAAGGGCCTCGGTCAGGGTTTCTTCGGTCGTGTCAGTCATGCCGTTCTCATGCCGCCTCTGCTTCGTCCCGGCGCCAGCGGCCCAGGGACATCTCCGCCGTGATGCCGGGACCGAACCCGGCGAGCAGCCCGCGCGCCCGGTGGTGGGCGCCGCCCTCGTCGAACAGCCGGCGCAGCGCGTCCAGGACGACGGCGCTGGCGATGTTGCCGTACTCGGTGAGCGTGGCCCGGCTGAACCGGAAGGCGTGCGGGTCGACCTGCAGGAACTTGCTCAGGTCGTCGAGTATTCGGGGCCCGCCCGCGTGGACTATGTAGAAGTCCAGGTCGGCCGCGTCCCAGCCGTGCAGTCCCGCGAGGTCCTGCAGCGCCGGGGCGAGGGGCTCCATGGTGGCGGGCACCCGCTTGTCCAGCAGGAAGTGGAATCCGGTGGCCCGGACGTCGTACATGATCCAGTCCTCTGTCTTGGGGATCAGGTACGAGCCGTTGCGCTCCAGCTCGATGCCCTCGCCGCCGCGTCCGCGGACCACGGCCGCGGCGATCCCGTCGCCGAACAGGCCGTTGCAGAGCAGGGAGCCGACGCCGAGGTCGGTGGGCTGGTAGCACAGCGAGCAGAACTCGCAGGCCACGATGAGGGCGTTGGCCTCGGGGTAGGCCGAACAGAAGTCGTGCGCCCGGTTGATGGCGGCGCCGCCGGCCGCGCAGCCCAGCTGGGCGATGGGGATCTGCCGGGTGGTGGCGTCGAAGTCCATCTCGTTGATCAGCCAGGCCGTGAGCGAGGGCATCATGAAGCCCGTGCACGACACGTAGACGATCACGTCGATGTCGCTGGTGAGCAGCTCGGCGTCGTCCAGCGCCCGCTGGATCACCGCGGGCACCCGGGCCTTCGCCTCGGCCACGTAGACCTTGTTGCGCTCTTCGAAGCCGGGGTGCTTCAGGGTCTCCTCGATCGGCTGCACGATGTGCCGGGTGCGCACACCGGTGTTCTCGATCAGCCGGAGAGCGAGGGGCAGTTGGGGATGGTCGGCGTGGCGGGAGCGCGCCAGCTCCAGCGTCTCCTCCATCGTGATCACGTGCTCTGGGACGGACACCGAGGGTCTGCACAAAGTCGCCATGAACCGCGCCTGCTTTCGCCGTCCGGAAGGCTTTCGGCCCCCCGGTCAGAAGGTGGTTCACCTCTGGGGGTGGTTCACCCACGATCACCCGACGGGGCGACGATCTCGCGCCGGACTACTCCGTCTCGGGGACCCCCGTGTAAAGGTCGGATCAGGAACACGGCATCCGAACCGACGGAGGACGCGATGGAGCGCACGGCCACGGAACTGCTGCGAACGACCACGTCCCAGCTGGCCCCGGACCCGCGGGCCAACCCCCTGATTCCGCTGATCGCCCGGGGCGAGGCACCCCTGGACACCCTGGCCACGCTGGCGCTGGAGCAGCGCCGGGTGATCCCGGCGGACCGCACGGCTTTCCTGCATCTGGCCCAACGCGCGAGGGAGGAGCCGGACGCGGCGGCCTTCTTCACGATGCTCGCGGAGGGCGAGGCGCTGGCGGAGGAGCGGCTGGGGCCGTTCGCGGCGGCGTGCGGCATCGACGAGGCCCGGACCCGGTCGTACGAGCCCCTCCCCGGCTGCCAGGCCTACCCCGCGTACGTCGCCTGGCTCGCCCTCAACGCATCCCCGACGGACGCGGTCCTGGCGATCACGGCCAACTTCTCGGCGTGGGGCGGCTATTGCGAGACCATCGCCAGGGCCCTGCGCACGGACTACGGCTTCAGGGACGAGTCCTGCGCCTTCTTCGACTTCTTCGCCCAGCCGGCCCCCGAGCTGGACGAGCGGGCGAGGGCGGCGGTACAGGCGGGACTGGACACGGGCACTCTCGACGAGGAACGAGCACACACGTACGGCAGCCTGCTTCAGAGCTACGAGGCCATGTTCTGGGCAACGCTCAGTCTGCCGACCTGAGGGGCGCGGGGCTGTGTTCAATTTGCGGCTGCCGTCGCGTGGGCGCGACCAGCCACAACGAACACGCAGCTACCCACCCTGCCCGCTGCTGTGCGCGATGCACGCCACGTCAATGCGGTCGGCCAGCTTCGCCAGCTCGATCGTCAGCGCGGCCACCGTGTCCTCGTCGAGCCCGCCCTCCCCGGCCTCGACAAGATGCAGCCAGCGCCCGCCCACGGTCCGCAAAAGCTTGCTCACATCGGCGGCAGCCACCTGCAAGGTCCCGCGGTCGTCGACGATCAGAGGCAGAGTCACTTCGCGGTTCACAACCGGGATGTTAGCCGCGCAACGCTCACGCCCCGTGCCAAACCGTCGTGATGTTGCAGAACTCCCGGATTCCGTGCCCGGACAGCTCACGCCCGTACCCGGACCGCTTGACCCCGCCGAACGGGAACGCCGGATGCGAGGCGGTCATGCCGTTGAAGAACACGCCACCCGCCTCCAGGTCCCGTACGAACCGGTCCACCTCCGCCTCGTCCCGCGTCCACACGTTCGAACTCAGCCCGAACGGCGAGTCGTTGGCGATCAGCACGGCCTCGTCGAGCCCGGAGGCCCGGTAGAGCGTGGCGACGGGCCCGAAGGCCTCCTCGCGGTGGATCCGCATCTCACGGGTGATCCCGGCGAGGACCGTCGGCGGGTAGTACCAGCCCGGCAGCTCCGGCCGCCGCAGCCGGTGCCCGCCGCACAGCACGGTCGCCCCGCTGCGCTTCGCGTCCTCCACCAGCTCCTCCAGGTCGTCCCGCCCCTGCTCGCTGGCGAGCGGCCCGACCTCCGTGTCCTCCTCCATCGGATCGCCGACCTTCAGCGCCTTCATGCCCTCGACGAACCGCTCGGCGAAGCGGTCGTACACGTCCTTGTGCACGATGAACCGCTTGGCGGCGATGCAGGACTGCCCGTTGTTCTGCACACGCGCGGTCACCGCGACCTGCGCGGCCCGGTCGATGTCGGCGGAGGGCATCACCACGTACGGGTCGCTGCCGCCGAGCTCCAGCACCGTCTTCTTGATCATCTCCCCGGAGGTGGAGGCGACGGCCCGCCCGGCCGGCTCGCTGCCGGTGAGCGTGGCCGCCTTCACACGGTCGTCGCGCAGGATGTCGTCGACCGCGCCGGAGCCGATGAGCAGGGTCTGGAAGCAGCCCTCCGGGTAGCCGGCCTGGTGGAAGAGGTCCTCCAGGAACAGGGCGGTCTGCGGGACGTTGGAGGCGTGCTTGAGCAGGCCGACGTTGCCGGCCATCAGCGCCGGCGCGGCGAAGCGGATCACCTGCCACAGCGGGAAGTTCCACGGCATCACCGCGAGCACCGGGCCGAGCGGCCGGTAGCGCACCCGCACCCGGGACCCGCCGGAGTCCTTGACGTCGAAGTCGGAGGGCTCCTCGTCGGCGAGGAGTTCCTCGGCGTGGTCGGCGTACCAGCGCATCGCCTTGGCGCACTTGGCGACCTCCGCGCGGGCCTGCTTGACCGGCTTGCCCATCTCGGTGGTCATCACCCGGCCGATGTCCTGCTGCATCCCGTCGAGCAGTTCCGCGGCCCGGTGCATCAGCCGGGCGCGCTCGGCGAACGACGTCGTCCGGTACGTGCGGAACGTCGCCTCCGCGAGCTGGAGCCGGCGCTCCAGCTCCTCCTCGCCCATGGCCTCGTACGTCTTGAGCGTCTCGCCGTTCGCCGGGTTCACCGTCGCGATGGGCATGGCTGACCTCCTGGGGGCGGCTGTCGTGTTACGACCTTCCCGCGCACCGCGGGCGACCGCAACGCATGTGCGTCTGCTCAGGGCTCCGCGGAGCCCGTCAGCCCGAGTGCTCCGCGAGCCGGTCGAGAAACGCGGCCTGCGCCTTCACGATCACGGCACTGGCACGGTCGAGACCGAACCACTCCACCCGGTCCAGCTCGGGGAACTCCTGGACGTTCCCGGACCTCGGCGGCCACTCCATCCGGAAGGTGCCCGGGGCGATCGTCGCCGGGTCGAGGTCCGCCTCGATCGCCCAGACCGTCACCACTTTGCCGTTGGTCTGCCGGACCTCGCCGAGCTCGATCGGGTCCCCGTCCGGCGGTGGCAACCCGAGCTCCTCCTGGAACTCCCGCCGGGCCGCGTCCCAAGCGGTCTCCTCTTCCGGCTCGTACTCACCCTTGGGCACGCTCCACGCCCCGGCTTCCTTCTTCGCGAAGAACGGGCCGCCCATATGGCCGAGCAACACCTCCAGGCCGCCCTCGGTGTGCCGGTACAACAGCAGGCCCGCGCTGCGTTTGACCGTCACGGCCGCACCTCCGGGTGGGCGGCGAGCAGGGTCTCGACGGTGTCGGCCTCCTCGGGGCGCTTGTCCTCGCGGTAGCGGACCACGCGGGCGAAGCGGAGGGTGACGCCGGCCGGGTAGCGGGTGGAGCGCTGCAGGCCGTCGTAGGCGATCTCGACGACGAGTTCGGGGCGTACGGTCACCACGTAACCGTCCGTGTCGACGGCCAGCTCCTGCAGGCGCTCGGTCTGCCAGGTGAGCATCGCGTCGGTCATGCCCTTGAAGGTCTTGCCGAGCATCGCGAAGCCGCCGTCGGCGGTGCGGGCGCCGAGGTGGAGGTTGGAGAGCCTGCCGGTGCGGCGGCCGTGGCCCCACTCGGCGGCCAGGACGACGAGGTCGAGCGTGTGGACCGGCTTGACCTTCAGCCAGGAGGCACCGCGCCGGCCCGCGCTGTAGGTGGCGTCGAGGCCCTTGACGACGACGCCCTCGTGGCCGCGGGCGAGGGTCGCGGCGAGGAAGTCCTCGGCCGCGGCGATGTCCTCGGGCCCCGACACGAGGGTGCGCCGCACCCGCATCGGTTCGGGGACCAGCCGGGACAGCTCGGCGTGCCGTTCGGCGAACGGGAGGTCGAGGAGGTCGTGGTCGCCGACGGACAGGGCGTCGAAGAAGACGGGGGAGACCGGGATCTCCTTGGCGGCCGTCGCCACATCCGTGCGGGAGCCGACGCGGCCCGCGGTCTCCTGGAAGGACCGCGGCCGTCCGTCCGCGTCGAACGCGATGACCTCGCCGTCCAGGATGAACCGCTCGCCCTTCAACCGCAGTGCGGCGCCGGTCAGTTCGGGGAGGCGGTCGGTGATGTCGTCGAGGGTGCGGGTGTAGATCCGTACCGTGTCGCCGTCGCGGTGGACCTGGACGCGGATGCCGTCCAGCTTCTCCTCTACGGCGCATGCGCCGAGCTTCCCGACCGCCTCGGCGACCGAGGAGGCGGTGTGCGCGAGCATCGGGAGGACCGGGCGGCCGACGGTGAGCCGGAAGCGGTCGAGGGCGGCCGGGCCGTCCGCGAGCAGGGCCTGCGCGACGGTCTGGAGCGAGCCGGCGAGCATCACCGCGCGGCGTACGTCCGCGGGCGGTGCCTCGGTGGCCTGCGCCAGGCCCTCGACGGCTACTGCGTCGAGGGCGCCCTGGCGTACCTCGCCGGTGATCAGGCCGAACAGGAAGCGCTGCTCGTCCTCGGTGGCCGCGCCCATCAACTCGCCGACCAGCCTGGCGCGTTCGGCCTGCGAGCCGGCGCCGGAGACCTTGGCCAGGTCGGTGAGCAGGGCGTCCACCTCGTGCACGGTGAGGGTCGGCTCGGTGGCCGGGGCGACTCGGCGGCTGAGCACCTTCCAGCCGACGCCGAGCCGGCCCTGGGGGAGGCGTCCGGCGAGGTAGGGGATGACGATCGGCACGTCGTCCGGCTCGGCGTCGCTGAACAGTTCTGCGAGCAGGGCGATCTTTTTGGAGCGTGCGGAGGTGGCGGCGACCTCCTGGGACACGTGGGTTAGCCGGGCAAGCAGCATGCAGCCATAGTGCGACGGGCTCCGCCGGGTTACACCCGGAAGGCGTCCAGATCAGTCATGAGGAGCTCTCCGTTGATGAAAGCCCCGGCCCGGTAACCGCCTGCCGCTGCGTTGACGACCTGTTCGGCGAAGCCCATGACGTTGCCGACCGCCCAGACGCCTGGCACCGTCGTCAGGCCGGTCGGGTCGACCACGGGGTACGAGCCGAAGGGTGTCTCCTGCAGGTCGGCGCCGAGTCGCTCCAGGAGGTCCGTCTGCGGGACCGCTCGCGGTGCGGTGAAGACGATCTCGCGTGGGTGTGTCGAACCGTCCAGCAGGCGTACGGCGGTGAGCTGGTCGTCCTCCACCACCAGCTCCGCGACCTCGCCGGGGACGACCTTCACTCCCGCCGCCGCGAGCCTGCGCGCGTCATCGTCCGACAGCTCCTCCTCGCCCACCGTGTGCAGGAAGAGCGTCACGTCCTTCGACCACTGGGAGACCATCAGCGCCTGGTGCACGCTCATCGGGGTCGTGGCGAGCACGCCGAAGGGCCGGTCGCGGACCTCCCAGCCGTGGCAGTACGGGCAGTGCAGTACATCCCGGCCGTAGCGCTCGGCCACGCCCGGGACCGGCGGCAGTTCGTCGCGCAGGCCGGTGGCGATCACCAGGCGGCGGCCGTGCACGGTCCGGCCCCCGGCCAGGGTGACCTCGAAGCCCTCCCTTACGTCCACCACCCTGTCCTGGACCAGGTCGACGCCGTACCGTGCGATCTCCTCGCGGCCGATCGCCAGGAACTCGGCCGGTGGCATGCCGTCGCGGGAGAGGTAGCCCTGCATGTGGGCGGCGGGCGCGTTGCGGGGTTCGCCGGCGTCGACGACCAGGGTGCGGCGGCGGGCGCGGCCCAGGACGAGGGCCGCGGAGAGGCCCGCCGCTCCGCCGCCGACGACGATCACTTCGTACTTCTCGGTCAAAGGTGTCTCGGTCATGGGTGACCACCTCCGCTGCCGACGGTCGCGCACCCTTGGCCGCGTTGACAAACCCGTTTGCCGAAACTGCAATGGGCCTCATGAATGACGACACGGACGAGGTGCTCGCCGAGGTCGGGCCGCGGCTGCGCCGTATCCGCAAGGAGCGGGGTGCCACGCTCGCCGGGCTGTCGGCGGCGACCGGGATCTCGGTGAGCACGCTGTCGCGGCTGGAGTCCGGGCTGCGCAGGCCCAGCCTGGAGCTGCTGCTGCCGATCGCGCGGGCGCACCAGGTGCCGCTGGACGAGCTGGTCGGGGCGCCGCCGGTCACCGACCCCCGGGTGCGCGCCGAGCCGCTGGTCCGGCACGGGCGGACCTTCTGGCCGCTGACCCGGCAGCCGGGCGGCCTCCAGGCGTTCAAGGTGCTGGTCCCGCAGCGGGCGGAGGAGCCCGAGCTGCGGACCCATGAGGGGTACGAGTGGCTGTACGTGCTCTCCGGGCGGCTGCGGGTGGTGCTCGCCGAGCACGACGTCGTGATGACAGCGGGGGAGGCGGCCGAGTTCGACACGCGGGTGCCGCACTGGTTCGGGTCGACGGGGGAGGGCCCGGCGGAGTTTCTGAGCCTGTTCGGGCCGCAGGGGGAGCGGATGCACGTGCGGGCCCGGCCGAAGAAGGCCTGAGCTCCTCGTACGCTGGTCGTCGTGTCGCCCGCCCGTCTGCGCCGTGTCGCCGTCCTCGTCCTCGAAGGGGCCAAGCCGCTCGATGTCGGCATCCCGGCACAGGTGTTCACGACCCGCGCGAGCATGCCGTACGAGGTACGGGTGTGCGGTGCCGCGGCCGGGCTGGTGACCGGCGGTGACGGGCTTGCGTACCACGTCGCCCATGGGCTCGACGCGCTGGAGTGGGCCGATGTCGTCTTCGTGCCCGGTTATCGGTTCCCCGACCGGGAGGATCCGCCGCGGGCCGTCGTGGACGCGCTGATCGCCGCCCATGAGCGGGGCGCGCGGCTCGCCGCGATCTCGACCGGCGCCTTCGCGCTCGCCGCCACAGGGTTGCTGGACGGCCGGCGGGCCACCACGCACTGGCACTACACGCGGGCGCTCGCGGAGAAGCATCCGCTCGTCCAGGTCGACGAGAACGTCCTGTTCGTCGACGCGGGCAGCGTGCTGACCTCGGCCGGCGCCGCGTCCGGCATCGACCTGTGCCTGCACATCCTGCGCGGCGATCTCGGGGTCGCCGCCTCCAACCACGCGGCCCGGCGGCTGGTCGCGGCGCCCTACCGCAGCGGGGGTCAGGCGCAGTACGTGCCGCGCAGCGTGCCCGAGCCGCTCGGGGAGCGGTTCGCCGCAACCCGTGAGTGGGCGCTGCACCGGCTGGGCGAGCCGCTCGGGCTTGATGTTCTAGCGCGGCATGCGGCGGTCTCGCCGCGGACGTTCTCGCGGCGCTTCGTCGAGGACACCGGGTACACGCCGATGCAGTGGGTCATGCGGGCCCGCATCGACCGGGCCCGTGAGCTGCTGGAGCGCTCGGAGCTGAGCGTCGAGCAGATCGCGGTCGACGTGGGGCTGGGGACCGGGTCGAATCTGCGCGCGCACTTCCAGCGGATCCTCGGGACGACGCCGAGCGAGTACCGGCGGACGTTCACGCGAGGCGAGTGAACAGCGGGTGAGGTCGCCGGTCAGCCCAGCGAGGCGCTCGCCGCACGCAGTTCGTCCAGGGCCGCCAGGGTGTACCCGGCGAGGTCGTCCGTGCCGTCACGGTCACCCTCGGACCATTGGGCGTATCCCCGTTTGAAGGCGAGGAGGCCCAGCTCGCCCGCCAGGGCCGCGATCGGATCGGGTGTGCCGCGAGCGACCAGAGCGCTCGTCATCGCGGCCGCGAGGCTGACGCTCTTGAGCGCGTCGCGCTCCTGGAGCTCGGCGCTGGCGGCGACGGCCGCCTTCAGCCGGGGCGCGAGCTCGCGGCTCATGGGGCCCATCGCGCTCGAGGCGCGCTCCAGACCGGCGGCCACCGCCTCGAGCGGGCTGGCGTCAGCCGGTGCGTCGGCGATCCCCTCGGTCAGCAGTCGGCTCAGCGTCTCCTGTCCGGCCACCAGCAGCTCGCGCTTGTCGGGGAAGTGCCGGAAGAAGGTGCTCTTGGTGACTCCTGCGCGCTCGGCGATCTGCGCGACCGTCGTGGCGTCGTAGCCCTGCTCGGTGAACAGGTCGACGGCCGCCACGACGAGGCGTTCGCGTGCGCCTGGTTCCCATCTGGCCATGGTCACCATCCTAGGTGATGGGACTCTTGTCCCATCACTGCGGTAGGGTGATGGGACAAGAGTCCCATCACTTTGGGGAGTTTTCCCATGCGCGTTTTCGTCACCGGCGGTACCGGTCTGATCGGTTCCGCGGTCGTCGCCGAACTGCTCGCGGGCGGTCACACCGTCCTCGCGCTCGCCCGCTCCGAAGCGTCCGCGCAGGCCGTCGAGGCGGCCGGTGCCGAGCCGCTGCGAGGAGCCCTCGCCGACCTGGACACCCTTCGTGCCGGCGCCGCCGGGGCCGACGGGGTGATCCACCTGGCCTTCGGCAACGACTTCAGCAGCCCCGAGACCCTCGCGAAGAACGTCGCCGAGGAGAGCGCCGCCCTCAAGGCCCTCGGCGAGGAACTCGTCGGCAGCGACCGTCCCTTCGTCACCTGCTCGGGTACGCCCCACGTGCCCGGCCGCGCCTCCACCGAGGCCGACACGCTGATGATCGAGGGGCCGGTCGCCGGTCGTGGTCGTGCGGTCACGTCGGTCCTGGGCCTGTCCTCGCGCGGGGTCCGCAGCAGCGCCGTACGCCTGCCGCGCACGGTGCACAACCAGGGCACGGGCGGATTCGCCGGCCTGCTGACCGACATCGCGCGCCGGACCGGAGTGTCCGGCTACCCCGGTGACGGCACACAGCGCTGGCCGGCCGTGCACGCGCTCGACGCCGCCGTCCTCTTCCGGCTCGCCCTGGAACAGGCGGAAGCGGGTACGTCCTGGCACGCCGTGGCCGACGAGGGGGACACGGTCCGCGACATCGCCGCGGTCATCGGCCGACGGCTGGGCCTGCCGGTCGAGTCGATACCGGCGGAGACCTTCGGCCCCCTCGGCCCGATCTTCGCGAGCGATCAGCCCTCGTCCAGTGCGCACACCCGGCAGGTGCTCGGCTGGGAGCCCAGGCACCCCGGCCTTCTGGAGGACCTGGAGAAGAACATCCAGCCCTGACCGGTGACGTCGAGGCCTTGGCGTGATCCTTGCGAACCATGGCGCTCACGCCACGGCCACGGCCGGACCCCGCGCGCGAACCTGGTGGTGACGAACCGAAGGGACACCATTCATGACTCGCATCGCCGTCAACGGATTCGGCCGCATCGGCCGCAATGTGCTGCGCGCCCTGCTCGAACGCGACAGCGAGATCGAGGTCGTCGCCGTGAACGACCTCACCGAGCCCGCCACCCTCGCCCGCCTCCTCGCCTTCGACTCCACGGCCGGCCGGCTCGGCCGCCCGGTGACCGTCGACGGCGACACCCTGGTCGTCGACGGCCGGCGCATCAAGGTGCTCGCCGAGCGTGACCCGGCGCAGCTGCCGTGGGCCGAGCTCGGCGTCGACATCGTGCTGGAGTCGACCGGCCGCTTCACCTCCGCCAAGGCCGCCCGCGCCCACCTCGACGCGGGCGCGCGCAAGGTGCTCGTCAGCGCGCCCTCGGACGGCGCCGACGTCACCCTCGCGTACGGCGTCAACACCGAGGCGTACGACCCCGAGCTGCACACCATCGTCTCGAACGCGTCCTGCACGACCAACGCGCTCGCCCCGCTCGCCGCCGTACTCGACGAACTCGCCGGTATCGAGCACGGGTTCATGACCACGGTGCACGCCTACACCCAGGAGCAGAACCTCCAGGACGGCCCGCACCGCGACGCCCGACGGGCCCGCGCCGCCGGCGTCAACATCGTGCCGACGACGACGGGTGCCGCGAAGGCCATCGGCCTCGTGCTGCCGGGCCTCGACGGGAAGCTGTCCGGCGACTCGATCCGGGTGCCGGTCCCGGTGGGTTCGATCGTCGAGCTGAACACCACGGTCGCCCGTGACGTGACCCGCGAGGACGTGCTGGCCGCCTACCGCACCGCCGCCGAGGGCAGGCTGGCCGGCGTCCTGGAGTACTCCGAGGACCCGCTGGTGTCGTCCGACATCACCGGCAACCCCGCCTCGTCGATCTTCGACTCGGCCCTCACCCGCGTCGACGGCCGCCACGTCAAGGTGGTCGCCTGGTACGACAACGAGTGGGGCTTCTCCAACCGGGTGATCGACACGCTGGAGCTGCTCGCCGCAGGCTGACCGGCCTTCCCGGAACACGGGGCGGGCGTCGGGTTTCGACCCGGCGCCCGCCCTTTGCGCTCCACTGTTCCCTGATGGGCAAGCGACCGCTTAGTATGCGTTGGACCCCGGTACGACCCCGGTCATGACTCCGGTACGACAACGCAGTCCCGTGGAGGCACCGCATGCAGGCATGGCAAGTGCACGAGAACGGCGAGCCGAGCGAGGTGATGCGGCTCCAGGAGGTGGAGACGCCCACGCCCGGCGACGGCCAGGTGCTGCTGAAGGTGCGTGCCGCGAACATCAACTTCCCGGACGTCCTGATGGCCCGGGGCCAGTACCAGGTGCGCCCGCCGCTGCCGTTCACGCCCGGCGTGGAGATCTGCGGCGAGACCGAGGACGGGCGGCGGGTCATCGCGAACCCCGCGCTGCCGTACGGCGGTTTCGCGGAGTACGCCGTCGCGGACGCCGCCGCTCTGCTGCCCGCGCCGGACTCGCTGGACGACGCCGAGACCGCGGCCCTGCACATCGGCTACCAGACGGGCTGGTTCGGCCTGCACCGCCGGGCCCACCTGGAGGCAGGGGAGACACTGCTCGTGCATGCCGCCGCGGGCGGGGTCGGCAGCGCGGCCGTGCAGCTCGGCAAGGCGGCCGGGGCGACGGTCATCGGTGTCGTCGGCGGCGCCGACAAGGCCGCCGTGGCCCGGGAGCTCGGCTGTGACGTCGTCGTCGACCGCAAGAGCGAGGACGTCGTCGCCGCGGTCAAGGAGGCCACCGGCGGCCGGGGCGCCGACGTGATCTACGACCCCGTGGGCGGCGACGCCTACACCCAGTCCACCAAGGTCGTCGCCTTCGAGGGCCGGATCGTGGTCGTCGGCTTCGCGAGCGGTGTCATCCCGAGCCCGGGCCTCAACCACGCCCTGGTCAAGAACTACTCGATCCAGGGCCTGCACTGGGGCCTGTACGGCACCAAGAACCCCAAGCTGATCGCGCACTGCCACGAGCAGCTCACCGAGCTGGCCGCGCGCGGCGCCATCAAGCCGCTGGTCAGCGAGCGCGTCCCGCTGGACGGTGCCGCGGCCGCCGTGCAGCGCGTCGCCGACGGCGTCACCACCGGGCGGGTCGTCGTCGTCCCGTCCCTCGCGAACGGAGCCGCCGCATGACCGACGCAGCCGAACTCCAGCGCCGCACCGCCGAGTTGCTGGCCGCGTATCCGCCCACCCGTCTCCCACCACCGCCCTCAACCGAGGGCCCTGCGGGCCCGCTCCCCTCGTCTGCCACCACCGACCGGCTCGACTTCCTGCGGGCCCGCTTCGACGCGGGGCTCGCCTGGGTGCACTACCCCGAGGGCCTCGGCGGACTGGGCGCGCCCCGCTCCCTCCAGGCCGTCGTGGACGCCGAGCTGGAGGCCGCCGGCGCGCCCGACAACGACCCGCGGCGCATCGGCATCGGCCTCGGCATGGCCGCGCCGACGATCCTCAAGTACGGCACGGACGAGCAGAAGCAGCGCTTCCTGCGGCCGCTGTGGACCGGCGAGGAGGTCTGGTGCCAGCTCTTCAGCGAGCCCGGCGCCGGGTCCGACCTGGCCGCGCTCGGCACCCGGGCCGTCCGTGAGGGCGAGGACTGGGTGGTCAACGGGCAGAAGGTGTGGACCTCCAGCGCCCATCTCGCCCGCTGGGCCATCCTCATCGCCCGCACCGACCCGGACGTGCCCAAGCACGCGGGCATCACCTACTTCCTCTGCGACATGACCGACCCCGGCATCGAGGTCCGCCCGCTGCGGCAGATCACCGGCGAGGCCGAGTTCAACGAGGTGTTCATCACCGACGTCCGCATCCCCGACTCCCGCCGCCTCGGCGAGATCGGCGACGGCTGGCGGGTCGCCCAGACCACGCTCAACAACGAGCGCGTCGCCATCGGCGGCATGCGGCTGCCCCGCGAGGGCGGCATGATCGCCCCGGCCGCCAGGACCTGGCGCGAACGCCCCGAACTGCGCACCCACGACCTGCACCAGCGGCTGCTGAAGCTCTGGGTCGAGTCCGAGGTCTCCCGCCTCACCGCCGAGCGCCTGCGCCAGCAACTGGTCGCCGGCCAGCCCGGCCCCGAGGGCGCCGGCATGAAGCTCGCCTTCGCCCGCCTCAACCAGGAGATCAGCGGCCTGGAGGTCGAACTCCGCGGCGAGGAGGGCCTGTTGTACGACGACTGGACCATGCGCCGCCCGGAACTGGTGGACTTCACCGGCCGCGACGCCGGCTACCGCTATCTCCGCTCGAAGGGCAACAGCATCGAGGGCGGGACCACCGAGATCCTGCTGAACATCGTCGCCGAACGCGTCCTGGGCCTGCCGGCCGAGCCGCGCACCGACAAGGACGTCGCCTGGAAGGACCTGGCCCGATGACTGACCTGCTGTACTCGGAGGAGGAAGAGGCACTGCGGTCCGCCGTACGGGACCTGCTCGCCGACCACTGCGACGCGCCCGGCGTCATCGCCCGCACCGAGTCCGACGCCCCGCACGACCTCGCGGCCTGGAAGGCCCTCGCCGACGGCATGGGCCTCGCGGGCCTGCTGGTGCCCGAGGACAAGGGCGGCCAGGGTGCCACGCACCGCGAAGTCGCCGTGGTCCTGGAGGAGTTGGGGCGCGCGGTCGCCCCCGTCCCCTACCTCACGAGTGCCGTCGTCGCCACCGAAGCGCTGCTGGCCTGCGACGCCGACGACCTGCTCGCAGAGCTGGCCTCGGGCCGCAGGCTCGGTGCCGTCGCCGTCGCGCTGAACGTCGCCCCGGGCGGCGCCTACAAGGTCGTACGGCATGAAGAGGGCATGCTGCACGGGGAGTTGACCTCCGTCGCGGACGCGGCGGTGGCCGACGTGCTGCTGGTTCCCGCGGACGACGGCGGGCTCTACGCCGTGGACGCGGCCGACGCGACCGTCGTCCCGCAGGTGTCCCTGGACCTGACCCGGCCGCTGGCGACCGTACGGCTGGACGGCGCGCGCGGCCGGCTGCTGGGCGATGCCGAACCCGCCGTACGACGGGCCCTGCGGTCCGGGGCGGGGTTGCTCGTGTCCGAGCAACTCGGTCTCGCCGACTGGGCGTTGACCGAGACCGTGCGCTACCTCAAGGAGCGCAAGCAGTTCAACCGGCCCGTCGGCGGCTTCCAGGCGCTCAAGCATAGGCTGGCCCAGCTGTGGCTGGAGGTCGTCAACCTCCGTGCCGCCGCGCGCAACGCGGCCGACGCGTTGGCCACCGGTGCGGACGTGGACCTGGCGGTGGCCGTCGCCCAGGCCTACGCGGCGCCCGTCGCCGTACACGCCGCCGAGGAAGCCCTCCAACTGCACGCCGGCATCGGCATGACCTGGGAGCACCCGATCCACCTCTACCTCAAGCGGGCCAAGGCCGACTCGATCGTCTACGGCACCGCCGGCGCCCACCGCGCCGCGGTGGCCGAACTCGTCGACCTCCAAGCCCCCTGAAATCAACCAGATGAAGCCCGCCCCACCTGGGGCGGGCTTTTTCGTGCGCCCGCGCCGAAGGAGTGAACGAGCGACGGCAGTCCGGCCAACTCCTGGCATGTACAGGTTCATCGGTGCTTGTCCGGCCTCATACTCCCTGTGGTTCCGACCCGCCCCACAGGGAGGCAGCGCATGTCGATCGTCACCCGCCGCAGAGCCCTCACCACCCTCGGCGCAGCCGCCGCGGTCGTGCTCGCCCCGCCCGCGGGCAGCGCCTTCGCGAGTGAACAGAGGCACCGGCCCCGCCCGTTGTGGCGCGCCCACGCCCACAACGACTACGAGCATCCCCGCCCGCTCTTCGACGCCCTCGACCACCGCTTCGGCAGCGTCGAGGCCGACATCTTCCTCGTCGGCGACCAGCTGCTCATCGGCCACACGGTCGACGACCTGGACCCGACCCGCACCCTGGAGTCCCTCTACCTCGACCCGCTGTCCCGGATCGTCAAGGCCAACCACGGCTCCGTGTACCGGGGTTACCGCCACCCGCTGCAGCTGCTGATCGACATCAAGACCGAGGGCTCGTCCACTTACCTGGAGCTCGACCGCCATCTCCGGCGCTACAAGCACCTGTTCACGACCTACGCCCACGGCCGGGTGCACCCGGGTGCGGTCACCAACGTGATCTCCGGCGACCGTGCCGCCCGTGTCCCGATGGAGGCGCAGACCGTGCGGCGGGCCTTCTACGACGGCCGGCTCACCGACCTCGGCACCTCGGCGCCCGCCTCCTTCATCCCGCTGATCAGCGACAACTGGCAGCTGAACTTCACCTGGCTGGGCGAGGGCGCCTTCCCCGACGCCGAGCGGCAGAAGCTGCGCGCCATCATCGGCGAGGCGCACAAGCGCGGGCAGCAGGTGCGCTTCTGGAACACCCTCGACCTGGCCGGTCCCGCCCGCGACGCGCTGTGGACCGAGCTGCTCGCCGCCGACGTCGACTACTTCAACACAGACGACCTGGTCGGCTTGGAGGCGTTCCTGGACGCCCACAAGGCGGCGTAGAACCACACGTTCGGGGGACAGGTCAGCGGCCCGAACCACGCCTCCGCTACGCCACACTTGCGGCCGAACGCCGCGAAACGGGCGTGGCGGAGGAGGTTGACGATGGCGATTTCCATCTCTGTGGTGCTGCTGCTCCTGATCCTGGCGGTGATCTTCATGCGCAACGGCGGGCTGAAGGTCTCACACGCCTTGGTGTGCGCCCTGCTCGGCTTCTTCATGGCCGGCACGAGCATGGCGCCCACCATCCACAGCGGCCTCACGGCGACCGCCGACATCGTCAGCAGCCTGCATCCGTGAGGCCGGCCGCGGTCAGGACGTGACGAACACCCCGATGCCGTTCGGCACGGGGCGTTCCGCGTCACCGGACGGGTGGTTGCGCACGGTCACGGTGCTCGCGCCCGCGGTCTTGGCGACCAGCGTGGTGGAGCCGCCGCCGTCCAGGCTGAAGGCGTCGGTAGAGCCCAACGCCTTCATCTCCGCGGCCACTTCGGCGATCGTCAGCCCAGTGCGGTAGGCGGGCGCACCGTCCAGCGCGAACAGCAGCAGCCGCTTCCCGCCGTCCGCGATGCCGACGGCCGTCCGCACGGCCGCGGTGTTGTCGTCGAGCCCGGCCAGCGGCTGACCGCCCTTGAGCACCGGGTAGCCGCCGAGCGCGAAGCGGTACGGGACCCCGGACTTGGCCGCCACGAGCCGGTGCGACACCTGCACCGGCTCGCCCTTGAAGAACTTCCGCAGCTTCTGCGCGCCCGCCTCCCGGCCGACGAGCACGGTCGTCCCGGCCGCGATCGCGCCCTTGCCCGGAGTGGCGGACGTCGACACCACCCGGCCGCCGCGGACCGCCACCTCGTACGTGTCCGTACTGCACGGCGCGGCCCGGTCGGTGTCCGTGCCGCAGGTGGCGCGGACCCGGGAGACGCTGCCCCAGTCCGAGGTGAACGCGCCGATCGAGCCCACCGGCAGCGCGTACTGGTTGAACCCGCCCAGCGGCAGCCGCCCGACCGGCGTGCGCACCGAGCCGGTCAGGGCCAGGCTGTCGAGCCGGGCCTTGCGGTCGGTGCCGACGCCGAGCACGTCCTTGGTGGTCGTGCCGGGCGGCAGCGACGGACCGAAGCGCTGCCCGTCGGGGACGGACGCCTTCAGCGCGCGCCCGCTCGCGATCGCCGGCCCGTCGGTCGAGCCGGTGGCCTCGACGCCGGGGTGCTGGGTCTCGGTGATGTTGAAGAAGTCGCCGTTGATGCCCGCGACGGCGCCCTGCGCGGTCGCCAGCTTGGAGACGGCGGCCCGGGCGGCCACCGCGCCCGGATACAGCAGGTCGAGGCGTACGTGCGTATTGCGCAGGTCGACGGTGAGCAGATGGGCGTGGGTCGGGCCCTTCGCCCCCTGGATGTCGAACTGCCGGTAGGTCACGCCCGCGGCGACCGTGGTGGCCGTGGGTACGCCGCTGGCCGGTGCCGCCCCCACCAGGGCCGCACCGGCCAGCGCGCCGAATGCCGTGACGAACGAGAGTACGGTTCTGCCGGATCTGCCTGGTGCGTAACGGTTCTGACGCCGCGTCACAGTCCCCCCTGAGGTCTCGTCAACTGTCCCAAATCTCAGGGGAAGTGCACCAGACGGCGATGACCGCCGCCGTGCCTACACGTCGACTACGCGAGAACGAGTGAGAAAACGCACCCCCTCGGGTGCCTCCAGTGAGAAGCCGCTCCCGCGACCTGGTACGACGTCCACGATCAGCCGCGTGTGGCTCCACACCTCGTACTGGCTGCGCGACATCCAGAAGGTCACCGGCTCCGGCACCCCCTCGACCTGCAACTCCGCGAGCAGCACGTCCGAGCCGCCGGTGCGGAACTCGCCCTCCGGGTAGCACATGGGCGCACTGCCGTCGCAGCAGCCGCCGGACTGGTGGAACATCAGCGGCCCGTGCGTCGCCCGGAGGCTGCGCAGCAGATCGGCGGCCGCGGGGGTGAGTTCGACACGCGGGGTCTCCTCATACATGCCTCCAGGGCAGCACGACCAAGGTTGCGAGGGGGTTGCACGGCTCACCCGGACGGCGGCGCGGCGGGAGTGTTAATCCGGCCGTCGCCGTGGCTCAACTGTCACAGTGGTGGCGGTTTTTGGGCGGCCGAGAGGCTCTCCGGCATGACGTCCAAGACCCGCCCCAGAACCCGGATCGCACGCGCCGCCGCCACCACGGCCGCCGCGCTCACCCTCGTGCTCACCCCGACCGGCCACGCCTCGGCCGCCTCCGGCCCGGCCCTACCGCTCGGCGACCCGGACCTCACGGAGACCCGCGGCAGCCAGGTCCTCGCCGACGGCGTCACGTTGACCCGGATCGTCCGCGGAACCGATCCCGCCCCCGCCGACCAGATCAACACCACCACCCGCGGACCCTGGGTGGTCGACGTCCTCACGATCGACCCGAGGAAGGCCCACGGCCACTTGGAAGCGACGTACGGGCCGGACCTGGCCGGGGTCGAGAAGACCACCGACCTCGTCCGCTCCTCCGGAGCCCTCGCCGGCGTCAACGCCTCCTTCTTCACCTTCACGGCCAGCGCCCAGTACCCCGGCGACCCGGTGGGACTCGGCCTGTACGACGGCAGGCTCCTCAGCGAGCCCACCACGGACCCCGCCGAGACCGACCTCGTCGTGGACGCCCGCAGCGGCAAGGCCCTGATGGGCCCGCTGAGCTGGACCGGCAGCATTCGGAACCGGCGCACCGGTGACACGCTCCCGCTGGAGTACGTCGACCATCCGCCCGTCGTCCCGGACGCCTGCGCCGCGCTGCCCGACCCGACGCGGTGCACCGTGCCCGGCGACGTCGTCGAGTTCACGCCCGAGTTCGCCGCCGCCACGCCCTCCGGCGCCGGCGTCGAGGTCGTCCTCGACCGGCGCGGCTGCGTGGTGCGCACGGCGACGGAACGCGGCACCGCACTCACGGCCGGACAGACCTCGCTCCAGGCCACCGGAGAGCAGGCGGCGACCCTGCTCCAGGTGGCCGGCCACGGATGCGTCAGCACCAGGTCCGTCCTGGCCGATGAGCACGGCCGGCAACTCCCCGCGCGTACCGGCCTGTTCGGCGTCAACGGCCGCTACCGGCTCACCCAGGACGGCAGGATCGTCGTACCGACAGGCACCGGCAGCTTCTTCGACCGCAATCCGCGCACCATCGCCGGCACCACCGCGACCGGCAGGATCGTGCTCGCGACGATCGACGGCCGGATGACCACCAGCGTCGGCACCACGATGAACGAGACCGCCGCCGTCGCCGCCGCGCTGGGCCTGCGCGACGCCGTGAACCTCGACGGCGGCGGATCCACGACCATGTCCGTCCGGGGCGACCTGGTCAACCGGCCGAGCGGCACGACCGAACGGGCCGTCGGCGACGCCCTCGTCTACATCGACCGCCTCTATCGCGGCTGAGCGCCGGCCACCGGAACGTTGTAGCCCTCCACCTGGAGCCTCGGCCGTGAGCCACCCGCAGCGTCGGCGGGCCAGGAGACGCCGATGAGACCGGACTCGCCGGGCAGCAGCCACAGATAGTTGTCGCTGTACAGCGCGGGCAGCACCCGGCGACCGGTCTTCGCGTCCCGCAGCGAGACACGCACCATCGCCGCGACCGAGGAACCGCGGTTGCGGAGACGGGCGGTGAGGCTGCTCCGGGTGCCCGACTGGCTCGTTCCCGTCACCTCCACGGAGACCCGGGTCCGTGGCATGCCGCTCAACGCCCGCATGTCGTCCGGCTTTTGGTAACGCCAGTACGTGTTGTCCGACAGCGCCTCGCCGCCTGCGCCGGTCAACCGGACTCTCAGCAGGTGGAAGTCCGGCAGCCCGGCCCGGTCCACGGTGAGCGTGCTCGTGGTCGAGGACGGCGCGATGTCGACCTTCTTGCGCTGTTCGGGGGTGAGTTGACGACCGGTCAGGTCGTAACAGCGGGCCGAGACCGTGGCGCCCTTGATCGCCCTCGGGGTGTGGTTGACGGCGATCACCCGCCCGTCCGTCGCACCGGCCTGCACATGCACCGGCTCACTGGCCTTGCGGGCGCCGTAGTACGCGCCGTTGACGTCGAAGTCGTAGTCGTACGTCTGCCACACCGTGCTGTACCAGGCGGGGTGGGACATCCACAGCATCAGCCCGCTCGCGTCGTCCCAGAGGTTGGCGTTCCAGGCCTCGAACATGGCGCGGTGGTTCTCGTAGTTGACGAACTGCGCCTTGCGGCAGAAGTCGTCGAGGTCCGTGGCCGTGCCGAGCCGTGACTCGATGGCCGCTCGGTAGTTCTGCGGCGCCTGATTCCCCCTGGTGCTCCAGTCGTGGTAGTACCAGGCACCGCCGATCGGCCACTCGGGTTCGTCGCCGACCAGCCCGCGCATCGTCTCGGCCGTCGGCACGACCGGCATCCCGATCTCGGTGTGGAAGCCGAAGCCGCCGCTGCCGTAGGTGGTGGGGGAGGAGTAGCGCTCCGGCTCGACCCAGCCGTAGGGCCCGCCGCCGGAGACGATCCCGCCCGCCGAGTTGCTCTGGTACAGCAGATCCGGCGCCTCGGCGCGCACGGCCGCCCGCATCCCGTCGTCGACCGGACCGGGCGGATTCCCCTCGTTCGCGCCGCACCACACGACCACGCCGGGGTGGATGCGGTACCTGCGCACGGTGTCCTGCGCGAGGTCGAGGAAGGCCTTGTGGTCCGGCGGGTCCATGCCCCAGGCGTTCGGGAAGTCGTTCCACACCAGGAGCCCGTGTTCGTCGCAACTGGTATAGAACTCCTCGCGGTTGCTGCTGCCCACCCAGTTGCGGATCATCGTGAAGTTCATGTCCCGGTGCATCCGCACCGCCGCGTCCATGCGCGCGGCCGGCATACGGCGCAGCAGCTCGTCCCAGCCCCAGTTGCCGCCCCGGCAGAACACCCGCACACCGTTGACGCTGATCTTCAGCGGCACGGTCGAGTTGTCGACGGTCTTCACGTCCGTCCAGCTCTCGCCGTCGTCCGAGACCTGGATCGTGTACGTCCTCGCGTACGCCGTCTCCCAGAGGAGGGCCACGCGGTCGAAGGCCACCGAGGAGCCGAGGTCGACCTGGATCCACTGGTCGTCCTCGAACGCGGAGGACCAGCGGGTGTCGGGATTCCCGTCGGTCGCGTTCGAGGCCGGGTTGCCCGGGTCGTCGACCGAGGAGGCCGAGGCCTGCTTGTGCAGGGCGAGGTCGGTGTCCGGCGAGGCGCTGTCCAGCACCGAAAGGCTCCACAGGGAGGAGCCCCAACTGGTCGCCCTCGTACGGCAGAAGACCCGGAGGTGCCGGGCCGTGCACGCCGGGAAGTCCACGTTCTGCAGGCTCGCGGAACCACTCGTCCGGAACGGCAGCGGAACGGCCGTGTTGTCGACCGGGGCCGTGTCCGTCCAGGTGTCCCCGTCGTCGGAGACCTGGACCGTGAAGGTCTTCGCGTACGCCCGCTCCCAGGTGATCACCACCCGGTCGAAGGAGACCGACGACTCCAGGTCGACCTCGATCCACTGGTCGTCCTCGAAGGCCGAGGACCAGCGGGTGCCCGGATCGCCGTCGGTCGCGTTGCCCGGCTGGTTGGCCGGGTCGTCGACCGAGGAGGCGGTGGCCTTCTTGTGGAGGGCGAGGTCGTTGTCGGGCGCCGAGCTGTCGGCGACCGTCAGGGCCCACATCGACGAGCCCCAACTCGTCGCCCGCGTACGGCACATGACTCGCACGTACCGTGCCTTGCGGCGGGCGAAGGTCACCGTCTGGGCGTAGGCGTCGCTGCCCGACTGGAAGACCAGCGGGACCTCGTACTCGTAGCCGAACTGGCGTATCCCGAACCGGGTCGTGCGCCGGTCGCTAGGTTCGCCGCCGACCGACGCGGTGAGGGTCAGGTCGTGCAGGGCGGGGGAGCCGTAGCCGTTGGGCCACCACAACTTCGGGTCGCGGAGGCGGAGTTCGGGGTGGTCGGCCGGGGCAAAGGTGACGTCTGCCGTCCCGCCGCCGGGGACCGGCACCGTCCGGCTCAGGCGTACGCCGTCGAAGGCCGCCGTGACCGTGACGCTCCTGGCGGCGGAGTCCGCGTTGCGCACCGGGACCACGATCGTCAGCTCGGCCGTACCGGTGTCGGGCAGGTCGGGCAGGCGGGTGTCGACACGCGGGTCGCCGAGGACCGCGGCGCCCGTCGAGCGCAGCCGGACATGGTTCCAGATCCCGGCGGCCCGGTCACGCACCGCGGGCATCCAGTCCCAGCCCGAAGAGGCCAGATACGTCGGGGAGTTGCGGTTCATCATGTTCGCGCCGGCGTCCACGAAGGCCAGACCCGCCGGGCCCTTGTCGCCCGGGCTGCCCGGGAACGGCATGGGCGTGATGCGCACGGCCAGCGCCTGCTCGTCGGCACCGAGCAGCTCCGTCACGTCGAAGGCGGCACGCGCGAAGGGGAAGGTCACATCGCCGACCCGACTGCCGTTCAGCCACACCTCGGCCTTGTGGTTGACCCCGTCGAACTCCAGCCAGACCCGACGACCGGAACCGGTGCGCAGCCCCTTGGGGAGCGCGAAGGCACGCCGGTACCACCACGAGTGCCGGGAAAGCGCCTCCGGGGCGTGGAGGTTGTTGAAGCCGGACACCGGGTCGGGCAGCTTCCCCTGGTCCACCAGCGAGGTCAGCACAGTCCCCGGCACGGTGGCAGGCAGCCAACGACTCGTGTCCACCGCGGACTTGGACAGCTCCGCGCCGTCGCCGTCCGCCCAGTCGTCCATGGTGAGGTCCCAGCCGGACACCAGCGGGACCGTGCCGTCCGCGGCGATCTTCAGCGCCGGGGGCGTGCGGTGGTGGGTGCCCCAGTCGGTCCAGCCGGTGACGTGCGGGCGTGCGGTGCGGCAAGTGCCGTACACCTGAAGGCCGTTGAGCCCGAGCGGGTTGGTGTTGGAGCGCTTGTGGACCGTCATCCGGACCCAGCGGGCCGTGACCGGCTGGGGGAGGCTGATCTCGACGCTGCCGCCCTTGCCGGAGTCGGTGCGGTACACGGCCGTCCACGTCCGCTGGTCCCGCGAGGTCTCGATGACGAAGTCGACGGCGCAGCTGGAGAGGATCTCCTGGCCTGTGGTGTCGTTGCGGGGGTTGCCGCCGGGGGCGTCCACGTACGGCGGGTCGTCGGCCGTCGCCTCGAAGGTGAGGCGGAGCGACTCGATCTCGCACTGCGCCTGGAGGTCGACGGAGATCCACTGCGGGTCGCCGGGGGCGGCCCGCCAGCCCGTGCCGCGCACTCCGGCGGAGTCGACGCCGTCCACCGCGAACTCGGCGGGCGTGGGCGCGTAGTCCGTGGAGGAGACGGTGACGGGGCGGTGGGTGGCGAGATCACCGGGCTGGCCGGAATCCGATGCCAGGGCCTCGGTGGGAAGGGCCGCTTCGAGGCCGAAGCTCGCCAGGAGCGTGGCCCCGGTGGAGAGTACGGCGCGGCGGGACGGTCTGTAGGGCTCGTCTGACATGAACTGCGGCTCCGATCACGGACGTTCACCTCTGACAACGTTGCCAAACACTGCATGCGGGCTCGGATCGTGTCAAGGGTTCCGGCAGGGTCGGCAGCCCTGTTTAAATAAATTAGGAATTAATGTTGACAGGGTTTCGGCCACGGGCCACAGTCGTCGCCGTGACGACTTCACACCCGCACAGACTGGCCATGACCGTCGCGATCGCGACCGTTCTCACTGTCACAGCCACCCCCGCCGTCGCGGCACAGAGCGCTGACGACCAGGGCGCGCCCGCGTACTACGACAGCGGCCTCGCACCCACGCCCTACATGGGCTGGAACACCTACTACGGCCTCGGCGCTCCCACCGAGAAGGAGGTACGCGCCGTCGCCGACCGGCTCGTGAGCAGTGGTCTGCGCGACAGCGGCTACGACATCGTGTGGCTGGACGGCGGCTGGCAGGCCGACAACCCCCGTGACGCGCAAGGGAACTTGGTGGCCAACCCGGTCCGCTTCCCGTCCGGCATCCCCGCCCTCGTCTCCTATCTGCACAAGCGCGGACTGCGCGCCGGCATCTACACCGACGCCGGCACCTACGACGGCGGCAAGAGCTGCGGTCTCGGCAGCCGCGGCCACTACGAGCAGGACGCGCGGCAGTTCGCGAACTGGAAGATCGACGCCGTCAAGGTCGACTTCCTGTGCGGGATCGGCGCCAAGCTCGATCCGGGGCCGGCCTTCAAGGAGTTCAGCGACGCGGTCGCCAAGTCCGGCCGGCGAATGCTGCTCAACCTCTGCAACCCGCTCACCGACGACTGGGGCCTGCCGCACACCCCCGAGCAGGACGCCCACAACACCTACGTCTACGCCCCGACGATCGCCGACTCGTGGCGCACCGGCACCGACATCGCCTGGGGCACCCCGAGCCCCGGTCAGTGGCCCAACGTGCTGCGCAACATGGACGCCAACGCCTGGCACCCCGAGGCCCAGGGGCCCGGTCACTACAACGACCCCGACTACCTCATCCCCATGCGGAAGATGACCGATGGGTCGTACGAGCTGACCCAGGAGGAGTCCACCAGCCAGTTCGTGATGTGGGCCGAGATGGGCTCGCCGCTGGTGCTCGGCTCCGACCCGCGCACGCTCTCGGACTCGATGCTCGCGACTCTCCGCAACCCGGAGATCATCGCCGTCGACCAGGACCCCCTCGCGGTCCAGGGCGTACGGGTGGCGACGGACTCGGTGGGCGACGTCTACAGCAGGGTCCTCCAGGGACAGGGGCGGCGGGCGGTCGTGCTGCTCAACCGGTCCGATCAACCCGCCCTGCGGACCGTGCAGTTCGCGGACGCCGGGCTCGGCGGGCCGGTGCGGGTGCGCGACCTGCGGGCACGCGCCGACCGGGGCACGCACACGGGGTCGTACACCGTCGAGGTCCCCGCCCACGGCACGGCGTTCCTGAAGCTGACCGGTGCCGATGCCCTGCCCGGTACGAGCCTGGGCGAGAAGACCACGGCGAGCCCGGCCGTGGTGAGCGACGGCTCCGTCTTCTTCCGGGGGCCGCACGGCTCGCTCGCCGAGAAGGACGCGGCCGGGAGGGTGCAGGACCTCGGCGGGCCCGCGCAGGGCAGGATCCTCGGCCAGCCCGCCGCCTACGCCTCCGCCGGCGGCCGTATCGACGTGTTCGTACGCGGCACCGACAACCGCGCCCACCGGCGGATCTTCGCCGACGGACGCTGGGGCCAATGGCAGTCCCTGGGCGGGGAGTTGACCGACGCGCCGTCCGTCGCCTTCACCGATCCCGGGCACTGGACGCTGTTCGCGCGCGGCGCCGACGGGGCGGTCGTGCAGCGCGGGCCGGCCACCGGCTGGTCGTCGCTCGGGCTGCCGGGCGACCGGCCGACGTACGGCAGGCCGTCCGCCGTCGTCGACAGCCAGGGGCGCGTCCATGTCGCCGTACGCACCGCGGCGGACGACCTCTGGACGCGGTCGCGGGACACCTCGGGACAGTGGTCGGCGTGGTCCTCGCTCGGCGGGACCGTCAGCGGGAGTCCGACGCTGGTCGCCGTCGGCGACGCGGTCGTGCTGTACGCGCGCGCCGCGGACTACACGCTCTGGCAGCAGCGGTACGCCGACGGCGCCTGGCAGGGGTGGAGCAAGCGGCAGGAGTTCCCGAGCGCCGCGTTCGACGGAGCGCTCGGCGCGGTCGCCGGGGCGGACGGAGCCGTGGACGCGGTGTTCCGCGGAGTCGACGGCCACCTGCACCGGACCGAATTCAAATAAATTAGGAATCAATCATGGCCAACCTCCAGACCGGCCGACGCCGGTTCCTCGCCGGGCTCGGTGCCGCGGGGACAGCCGCGCTGCTCGGCGGCTGTGTCACCTCGACCTCCTCCGGCAAGAGCTCCTCCAAGGGCGATGTGACCCTCCAGTCCAACCTCTCCGCCCCGCAGGCCAAGGCCGCGATGGAGGACATCGTCGCGGCCTACGGCAAGAAGGGCTCCGAGCGCGCGAGCCTCAACACGGTCGCCGCGGAGACCTTCCGCACCCAGCTGCCGACCTACCTCACCTCGGCCAACCCGCCGGACGTCTACACCTGGTACCCCGGCTCGGTCGCGGACGCCTACGCCAAGAAGAACCTGCTCCTCGACCTCGACGAGGTGTGGAGCACCTCGCCGGACCTGAAGAAGTACTCGAAGGCCCTGAACTCGCTGTGCACCTCAAGCGCCGGCAAGAAGGTCTTCGTGCCCACCACCTACTACTGGTGGGGCATGTTCTACCGGAAGTCCAACTTCGCCAAGTGGGGCGTGAGCGAGCCCAACAGCTGGGACGACTTCCTCGACCTGTGCGACAAGCTCAAGTCCAAGGGTGTCGCCCCGATCGGGCTCGGCGCCGGCGGCAACACCCCGTGGGTGGCGTCGGCCTGGTTCGACTACCTAGACATCCGGATCAACGGCGCCGACTACCACCGCCAACTCCTCGCCGGAAAGCACCGGTTCACCGACCCCGAGGTGCGCAAGGTCTTCGACCGCTGGCAGGAGGTGCTGCCCTACTTCGACCCGAACGGCGTCGCCATCCCCTTCCAGGACGCTACCACCGCCCTGCTCAACGGCCACACCGGCATGATGCTCATCGGCACCTTCTTCGCCGACGCGGCGCCCAAGAACGCCCTCGACGACATCGACTTCTTCCGCTTCCCCGTCATCGACGCGAAGATCCCGCTCGCCGAAGAGGCGCCCACCGACGGCTACTTCGCCAGCGCCCGTACCGGCCGCCGCGACCAGGTCTACGACCTGATGAAGTACCTGGCCACCGCGGAGGCCCAGGAGCTCTACATCAAGGGCTCGTCCGGGACCGTCCTGCCGTGCAACCCCGATGCCAAGGACGCCGGTACGGCTCTCGTGAAGAAGGGCCGTGAGCACATCCAACAGGCCGCGGAGATAACCCAGTTCTTCAACCGGGACTCCAGCGACGCCCTCCAGCCCACCGCCGACACCGCGCTCACCAAGTTCCTGGCCAAGCCCAAGTCGATCGGCTCCATCCTCACCGACTGGCAGCGCGACGCCGAGAAGATCTGGAACGCCTGACATGGCAGTCCTGACCGCACCCGAGCGCAAGTCCCCGGCCCGCCTGCCCACGAGCGGCAGGCGGGCCCGGGGTCCTCGGCGCACCCCGCCCCTGGTCCTGGCCTTCGTCCTGGTCCCGCTGCTCGCGGAGGCCCTGTGGGTGTTCTGGCCCGCCCTCCAGGGCTTCTACCTCGCCCTCACCAAGTGGGACGGTGTCTCCGCACCGCGGTTCGTCGGCCTCGGCAACTTCCGGGAGATGGCACACGACGAGGTCTTCCGCAGCGCGGCCGGGCACACCGTCCTGTGGCTCGTCCTCTTCGGTGGCCTGTCCGCCGTCCTCGGCCTCGCCGCCGCACTGCTGCTCCAGCAGGAGCGCCGAGGCGTCGGCTTCTACCGGGCCGCGCTCTTCCTGCCCGTCGTCTTCTCGCTGGTCGCCACAGCCCTGGTCTGGCAGGCGATCTACCAGCCCGACGGCGTCCTCAACCGACTCCTCGGCGCCGTCGGCCTCGACAGCCTCCAGCACGCCTGGCTCGCCGACCAGGACACCGCCCTGTACGCGGTGATCGTGCCCGCGCTGTGGCGCCAGATCGGCTACGTCATGGTCCTCTACCTGGCCGGCCTCAAGGGCATCGACCCCGCCCTGTACGAGGCCGCCAAGGTCGACGGCGCGACCGCCTGGCAGCGCTTCCGCCACGTCACCCTGCCCCAACTCTCCAGCGTCAACGCGGTCGTTCTGTCGGTGATCGTCATCGACTCACTCCGCTCCTTCGACGTCGTCTGGTCCCTGACCCGCGGCGGCCCCTACCACTCGTCCGAACTGCTGAGCACCTACATGTACTCGACCGCCTTCCAGTCCCTGCGACTCGGTTACGGCTCAGCCCTGGCCGTCGTCATCTTCGTGCTGGCCTTCGGCGTCATCGCCTCCTACCTCGTCCGCGCGTTCCGGGAGGCCGACTGATGTCCACAGCGCTGCGTCGCAAGCAAGCCGCGACCGCCGGATTCCATCTGGGCGCGGGGGCGTTGGCCGTCCTCTGGCTGCTGCCCATCGCCCTGGTCGTGGTGACCAGCCTGCGCTCCTTCGACGACATCGCCGCCAACGGGCTGGGCAGCCGGCCGCACTCCTTCACCCTCGGCAACTTCGGCCAGGCCTGGACCGACGGAGGTCAGCAACGCGCCCTGATCAACAGCCTGTTGGTCACCGTGCCGTGCGTCCTGATCACCCTCGCGCTCGCCGCGATGGCCGCCTTCTCCCTCAGCCGCTACGAACTCCCCTTCCGCCGCTCCCTGTTGCTGCTCATGCTCGGCGGCAACCTCCTCCCGCCGCAGATCCTGCTCATCCCGGTCTCCAAGCTCAGCGAGCTGATGGGCGTCTACGACACTCTCCCCGCGCTCATCGGCGTGCAGATCGGCTTCGGCGTCGGCTTCTACGTCTTCGTGCTGCACGGCTTCATGCGGTCGATCCCGCTGGAGATCCAGCAGGCGGCGGTCGTCGACGGGGCCGGCCCCTGGCAGATCTTCTGGCGGATCATCCTCCCGCTGACCCGCCCCGCCCTGGCCGCGCTCAGCGCCCTCTCCTTCACCTGGATCTTCAACGACCTGCTCTGGGCGATCACCGTCCTGCGCAGCGACACCAAGATGCCGATCACGGCCGCCCTCATCGGACTCCAGGGCCAGTACGTGTCGATGTGGAACGTGATCGCGGCCGGTTCGGTCATCGCCGCCGCACCCACGGTCGCCGTCTTCCTCCGCTTCCAGCGGCACTTCGTGGCGGGCCTCGACCTGGGAGCCGTCAAGTGACCGGCCGGCGCTGGACCTTGCGGACCGAGCACACGAGCTACACGGTCCGCCTCTCCCCGGTGGGACCCTGGGCCGAACTCGACGCCTGGGGGCCGCTCGGCGTCGAGCACGGCCCGTCCGCCCTGGACCGTTCCCGGCGCACGCACTTCATCACGCCCGCGGACGCGGCCCCCGCCGAGTATCTGCCGTACGGGCTGCGGCCGTTCACCGGATCGGAGCTCGTGGCCTCACGGCCCGGCGGCGAGGACCGGGGCGTGTGGTGGGAGTTCGACGGCGCGGAGGAACAACAGGGCTCCCTGCGCCTGGCCTTCACCGACGAGCTGCTCGGCCTGCGCACCGTCCTCTGCTACGAGACCGTGCCCGGCACCGACGTGATCCACCGCTGGACCGAGCTCACCGCCACCGGCGAACTCCGCCTGGAACGCCTCGACTTGGCCGCCGTGAACATCCCCGTCACCGGCGCGGCCCGGCAGACGTATCTCTCCGGCCAGTGGTCGCAGGAGTTCCAGCGCACCCAACTCGACCTGGCCAGAGGCACGTTCACCATCGGCAGCCTGCAAGGCGCCCCCGGCCACGCATACGCGCCCTGGCTCGCCGTGCAGGACGGGGAAGCGGCGTACGGCGTCGCCCTCGAATTGCCTGGCAACTGGCACATCACCGCCGAGGCCGAGCCCGGCGGCAGCGTGCGCGTCCGGGCCGGGCGGGTCCCGCACGAGGGAGCCGTCCTGCTCCCGCCCGGCGAAACCCTCGTCACCCCGCGCCTGGCCTGCGCCTTCAGCCCGGACGGCCTCGACGGCCTGTCCCGCGTCTGGCACCGCTACGAGCGCCGGCTCTCCGGCGAGCGCCTGCACCGCCCGCGCAAGGTCCTCTACAACTCCTGGGAGGCCACCGGCTTCGACGTCGACGCGGCCGGGCAACTGGAGCTGGCCAAGGCGGCCGTCGACATCGGGGCGGAGCTTTTCGTCGTGGACGACGGCTGGTTCACCGGGCGGGCCGACGACACCGGGGGACTGGGGGACTGGTACCCGGACCCGGCCGCGTTCCCGGGCGGCTTCGGTCAATTCGTCGACGAGATACGGGCGTTGGGCCTCGACTTCGGGCTGTGGGTCGAGCCGGAGGCGGTCAGCCCGGGGAGCGAGCTGTACGCCGAACACCCCGAGTGGGTCTACCGCATCGACGGCCGCCCCTCCAGTCTGGTCCGCAACCAGCTCCTCCTCGACCTCGGCCGCACCGACGTCCAGGACTTCGTGATCGGCACCCTCGACCGGCTGCTCGGCGAGTACGACATCGGCTATCTGAAGTGGGACATGAACCGGCCCCCCACCGAGCGCGGCCGACCCGGCGCCGGCCTCGTCGACCTGGACGCCGAGCACGTCGCCGGATACCTCCGCGTCCTCGACCACCTGCGCGCCGCCCACCCCCACCTCACCGTCGAGGGCTGCGCGGGCGGCGGCGGACGCGTCGACCACGCGACCCTCGCCCGCACCGACGTCGTGTGGCCGAGCGACAACACCGCCCCGCTGGACCGGCTGTCCGTCCAGTTCGGCTTCCTGCACGCGCACGCCCCGCACGTCATGAGCTCCTGGGTCACCGACGCGCCCGGCGTCTTCGACCCGCGCCCGCGCAGTCTCGCCTTCCGGTTCGTCATCGCCATGTGTGGAGTGCTCGGCGTCGGCGCCGACCTGCGCGCCTGGACGGCGGAGCAGCGGGCCGAGGCCGCCGGGTGGATCGCCCGCTACAAGGAGGTACGGGACGTGATCCATCACGGCGAGGCCCGGCTCCTCGGCACACCGGAGGACCCGAGCTGTGGCGTGCAGTACGACCTCGGCGAGCGCACGGTCGTCGCCGCGCTGAGCACCGGCCGGCTCGACGGCGCCCCGCTGCTGCCGGGGCGGCCCGACCGGCTGCGGCTGCGGGGACTGGACCCGGCCACGCGCTACCGCGACGACGCCACCGGGACGTCGTACAGCGGAGCCCATCTGCTCCGCTACGGGCTGCCCTTCCCGTGGAGCGCCGGGCACGATGCCGACCTGGTCGTGCTGATCCGTGAGTGAGCCCCTTATGTTTCGAGCAAGCCCTTTCTCGTCAAGGAGTCGAAGCCCACGATGCAACAGCGCGTACGACGGCACGGCGACCGTTTCGCCGGCCGCACCGCCGTGGTCACCGGAGCGGCCTCCGGCATCGGAGCCGCCACGGCCGTACGCCTCGCCGAAGAGGGCGCGGCCGTCGTGCTCGCCGATGTCGCCGAGGAACGCGGCGCGGCCGTGGCGGAGCGCATCGGCAAGGACGGCGGACGGGCCCGGTTCGTCACCGCCGACGTCGCCTCCGAGCGGGACTGGGAGCTCGTGCTCGCCGCCGCGCACGCCTACGGCCCGGTGGACGTCCTGGTCAGCAACGCCTTCACCGTCGACGTCACGCCCGCGCACGAGCTGTCGCTCCCGTCCTGGCAGCGGCAGCTCGACGTCAACCTCACCGGCGGCTTCCTCGGCTTCCGGGCGGTCCTGCCCGATCTGCGCGAGCGGCGGGGCGCGGTCGTGCTGACCTCGTCCGTGCACGCCCGCGTCGGCATCCCCGGGCACCCCGCCTACGCCGCCGCCAAGGGCGCCCTGCTGTCACTGTGCGGACAGCTCGCAGTGGAGTACGGGCCCGAGGTGCGGGTCAACGCCGTCGTGCCGGGGCCGATCCTGACCGCCGCCTGGGACCGGGTGCCGGCCGAGGACCGGGAGCGCAGTGCCGCCGAGACCGCCGCCCGGCGCCTCGGCACCCCCGAGGAAGTGGCCGCGGCCATCGCCTTCCTCGCCGCCGACGAGGCCTCCTACATCACCGGCACGAGCCTGGTCGTGGACGGCGGCTGGAGCGTCCTCAAGGCCTCCGCATGACCGCCCCCGCCCCGCAGCACACGAAGCAGAAAGGCTGTACGACATGAGCCCCTACGCCCGCCGCGGCGTGCACGGTCAGACCGTGGAGGCCCTCGCGCGCCGCATCCTGGGCGGTGACATCCCGGAAGGGGCGACCCTCGACCTGGTCGCGCTCCAGAGCGAACTGGACGTGAGCCTGACCGCCCTGCGCGAGTCCCTGAAGGTGCTCGCCGCCAAGGGGATGGTCGACGCCCGGCAGAAGCGCGGCACGTTCGTGCGGGCCCGCGCCGACTGGAACCTGCTCGACGCCGATGTGCTGCGCTGGCAGTTCGAGGGCGGCCGTACGACGGACGCCGACCGGGCGCTGCTGCACAACCTCGCCGAGGTGCGCGCGATCATCGAACCGGCCGCCGTCCGCCTCGCCGCCGAGCGCCGCACCGACGACGACCTCATCGCCCTCGAAGGCGCCCTGGTGGCCATGGCGGAGGAGGACGCGGGCGCCGCCCACGCCGTGGAGGCCGACCTCGCCTTCCACCGCGCCCTGCTCGCCGCCACCCACAACGAACTCCTCGAACGCATGGAGATGGTGATCGAGTCCGGTCTCGCCCACCGCGACCGCATCGTCCACTCCTCCCCGCACAGCGAGGACCCGGTCCCGGCCCACCGCGCCGTCCTGGACGCCGTACGCGACCGGGACCCGCTCGCCGCCGAGGCCGCCATGCGGGCCCTGCTCGACCAGGCCGGCCGCGATCTGGACCGGATCGGCACCACCGACGACACGGAAGGCGCCCGCGCCCAGTGAAGATCACCCGTATCGAAACCTTCCTGGTCCCGCCGCGCTGGCTGTTCTGCCGTGTCGAGACCGACGACGGCGTGGTCGGCTGGGGCGAACCCGTCGTCGAGGGCCGCGCCGAGGTCGTCCGGGCCGCCGTCGACGTCCTCGCCGAGTACCTCGTCGGCCAGGACCCGCTGCGCATCCAGGACCACTGGCAGGTCCTCACCAAGGGCGGCTTCTACCGCGGCGGCCCGGTCCTCTCCAGCGCCGTCGCGGGCCTCGACCAGGCCCTGTGGGACATCGCGGGCAAGACGTACGGCGCCCCCGTGCACGCCCTGCTCGGCGGCCCCGTGCGCGACCGCGTCCGCGTCTACGCCTGGGTCGGCGGCGACGAACCCGCCCAGCTCGGCGAGCAGATCGCCGAGCAGGTGGAGGCCGGCTTCACCGCCGTGAAGATGAACGCCGCCGGCGCCACCTCGCCGGTCGCCACCGCCGCCGAGACCGCGGCCGTCGTCGCCCGCGTCGCCGCGGCCCGTGAGACCCTCGGCCCGGACCGCGACGTCGCCGTCGACTTCCACGGCCGCTTCACCGCGGCGGCCGCCCGCCGGGTCCTCGCCGAACTCGCCCCGCTGCACCCGCTGTTCGTGGAGGAACCCGTCGTCCCCGAACAGGGCCATCTGCTGCCGGGCCTGGTCACCTCGACCGCCGTCCCCCTCGCCACCGGCGAACGCCTCTACTCCCGCGCCGAGTTCCTCCCCGTCCTCGCCGCGGGCATCGCCGTCGCCCAGCCCGACCTCTCCCACGCCGGCGGCATCTCCGAGGTCCACCGCATCGCCTCCCTCGCCGAGACCTACGGCGCCCAGCTCGCCCCGCACTGCCCGCTCGGCCCGATCGCCCTCGCCGCCAGCCTCCAGATCGCCTTCGCCACGCCCAACTTCCTCATCCAGGAACAGAGTCGGGGCATCCACTACAACAAGGACGCCGACCTGCTCTCCTACGTCGTCGACCCCGAACCCTTCCGCTTCGTGGACGGCCACGCGCCCCGCGGCGAGACACCCGGCCTCGGCGTCGAGGTCGACGAGACGGCCGTACGGGCGGCGGACCGCACCGGGCACGCGTGGCGCAATCCGGTGTGGCGACACACCGACGGGTCTTTCGCGGAGTGGTGACCGTGGGACGGGCAAGGGCGGGGTCGCTGGAGGTGAGGTGGTGACGTCGGATCCGCTGGAGATCGTCACCGACCTTGCCCACGGCGGGCGTTGGACCTCGCTGCGGGCAGGTGGGCGCGAGTGGCTGTGGCGGCGGGACGGGACCGGCCGGGAGAGCGTGTCGCCGGGGGACGCCTTCGTCGACGCGGGCGGACTGGAGGAGTGCGTCCCGACGGTCCGGGGCACGCCCGACCACGGGGACGCGTGGTCCCGCCCCTGGATGCGGGAGGACGACGGGACCGAGAGCGTCCAGTGCGAGCGCTTCTCGCTCAGCCGGATCATTCGGTACGGCGGTGAGGTCGACTACGTCCTGACGGCCGACCCCGGTTTCCGCTTCGTGTGGGCCGCACATGCGCTGCTCGACCTCTCGGCGTCGGCGACGGTTCAGCTGCCCGAGGGGGCGAGCACCCGCCTGTACCCGGACAACGGCCCGTGGGTGGAGGGAAGTTGGCCCGCACCCCGCGGATCACGCCTCGACCGCTTCGGACCGGACGACGGCACCGCGGTCGGAGCCGTCGTCGACACGGACCGCTGCTGCGTGCACGACGGCGCCGACCGGCTGGCGTTCGCCCTGGAAGCCGACGGACAGCCGCTGTCGATCGCGCTGTGGCGCAACCTCGGCGGCTTCCCGGCCACTGATCCCTACCGCAGTACGGGCGTCGAGCCGATGCTCGGCCGCGTCTTCGGCCTCGCCGAGGCGGGCCCCGGCGACGCGGCCCGCGTACCGCAGTCCGGCGAGCTGCGCTGGCGGCTCACCCTCGCGCCGGACTGCAACTGCCCCTGAAACACCCGGAAGTGGAGCACCTGTTCTCATGGATCTGCGAGCGGCCCTGACCGCCCACCGCCTCGTCGCCATCGTCCGCGGCGACGACCCCGAAGCCGCGCTGAGCACCGTACTGACCCTGGCCGCGGAGGGCGTCGAGCTGATCGAGATCTCGCTCACCGGCAGGGACGCGCTCACCGTCATCGAGCGCGCCCGGCAGGCCCTCGGCCCCGACCGGCCCCTCGGTGCGGGCACGGTCCTCACCGTGGAGGACGCGCGAGCCGCGCACCGGGCCGGGGCGGACTTCGCGGTGACGCCCGCGCTGGGCGAAGGGGTGGGTGCGGCACGGGAGTTGGGGATGCCGGTGCTGGCCGGGGTGATGACGCCGACGGAGATCGTCGCCGCGCGGTCACTGGGCGCCGACGCGTTGAAGATCTTTCCGGCGGCGCAGGCGGGAGGGCCTGGCTATCTCAAGGCGCTGCGTGGTCCCTTTCCGCGTGAGCTGTTCGTGCCGGTGGGGGGCGTGGACGAGGCGGCGGCCCTCGCCTATCTGGCCGCCGGTGCCACCGCCGTCGGTGTCGGGTCGCCGCTCATCGGTGACGCGGCGGACGGCGGGGACATCGCCGCGCTCCGGGAGCGTGCGCGGGCCTTCCTGGCGGTGGCACGGGAGTTCACGCCGTGACCCCCACACAGGTCGCCGATCTTTGGCGTCCCGCCGACGGCCCCGTCGTCTGCATCGGCGAGACCATGGCCGCCCTGGCACCCACCCCGCCCGACCCCCTCGAAACCGCCACCGACCTGCGTCTCTCCGTGGCCGGCGCCGAGTCGAACGTGGCCATGTACCTCGCCGACCTCGGCCACCCCGTCTCCTGGCTCTCGGCCCTCGGCGACGACGCCCTCGGACGACGTGTGCTCACTGCGGTGTCTGCGGCCGGCGTCGACGTCGGCGGCGTACGGACCGATCCCGTGCGGCCCACCGGGCTGCTCGTGAAGGACCCGGGGCGCGAGCGCACCCGGGTGCACTACTACCGCTCCGGTTCCGCCGCCTCGGCGCTGGAACCCGATCTGCTGGACGACAAGCGGGTGCGGTCGGCCGCGCTGGTGCACCTCAGCGGGATCACCCCGGCGCTCTCCCCGACCTGCCGCCAGCTGGTGGAGCGGGCGCTCGCCACGCCGGCGGACGAGCGGCCGTACGCCATCGCCTTCGACGTCAACCACCGTCCCGCGCTGTGGCCGGACGGCATGGCCGCCACTGTGCTGCGCGACCTGGCCGACCGGGCCGACCTCGTCTTCGTCGGGCTCGACGAGGCGCAGGGGCTGTGGGGCGGCGACCTTCAACCCGCCGATGTGCGGCGGCTGTTGGCGGGGCCGCGGGTGCTGGTCGTCAAGGACGGCGGGCGGGCCGCGCATGCCTTCGTCGGCGGGAGTGTCTGCACGGTGCCCGCCCTGCCCGTCGAGGTCGTGGAGCCGGTCGGGGCGGGGGACGCCTTCGCCGCGGGGTTCCTGGCCGGGCTGCTGCGCGGCGAGAGCATGCCGCGCGCCCTGCGGCTCGGGCATGTCACCGCCGCCTCGGCGCTCCGGGTGACGGGGGACCACGGCCCGCTGCCGGAGCCCGCCGAGATCGAGCGGCTGCTCGGGCCGGAGGACTGAGCGTGATGCTCAGGCCGGCTGCGGGGTCAGGCGTTGGTGGCCCTTGCGGTCGTAGTAGCGCGTCATCGCGAAGCCGAAGAGGAGGGCCAGGGCCGCGCCGATCGCGATCATCAGCCAGGAGCGGTACAGGCCCGCGTCGCCGCGTGCGTCGAAGTAGAGGATGGCGCGTACACCGTCGCTGAGCTGGCGCATGGGCTCGAAGTGGGAGAGGAAGCGGTAGAAGGCGGGGACGGCCTGGAGGGGGACCGTGGCGCCGGAGGACGGCAGGCCCAGGACGATGAACACGAACATGGAGACGAGCTGGCCGACCCCGCCGAAGGCGGCGTTGATGGCCTGCACGCCCAGGCCGACCGCGAGGGCCGCGCAGTAGGAGTAGACCCACAGCAGCGGGATGTGGGTGGCGTCCATGCCCAGGAGGGTGATGGTGGCCAGCATGATCAGGGAGACGCTGACGAGCGTGATGCCCGCGGTCATGGCCATCTTCAGCAGCAGGGTCTGGGTGCGGGTGATCGGCACGGTGGGGCGGCGGGTGTGCCAGGGGCCGATCTCGTTGTCGGCGTAACCGAGGGCGGTGTCGACGCCGTTGCTGATGACGTTCCCGCCCATGAAGCCGGCCAGCACGAGCAGCAGCGTGTAGTAGAAGGCGCTCAGGCCGAGGCCGCTGTGGCTGCCGAGCGGGTGGCCCACCTGGGTGACGACGTTCACCGGGTCGGCGAGCAGCAGCTTGGTGGTGGAGTTCGCCTGGCCGCCCGCGGCCGCGCTGAGCTGTTTGCCGATGCTCTGCGAGGCCTGGTGGGCCGCCGCCGTGGTGATCTGACTGGCGAGCGAGGAGCCCAGGCTGCCCTTGCCGGGGTTGGTGAGCACGGTCATCGTCGGGCGGGCGGTGGCGTCGGCCGTGGTGAGCGCGGTGAGAGACGCGGTGAAGTCGGGCGGGATGACCAGGGCCCCGTAGACCTTGCCGGAGTCGAGCTGGTCCTGGGCCTCGGCGCGGGTGAGGGTGCGCCACTTGGCCTTGTCGTTCGACTTGTCCGAGGTGATGGCCGCGGCGATCTGCGTGCCCGCGTTCTGCTGCTGGCCCGCGGGCGGCTTGCCGGTGTCGGAGTTGACCAGGGCGATGGGCAGATGGTGCAGGGCGCCCTGCGGGTTGACGATGCCGCCCATATAGAGGAGGGCCAGCAACAGGGCGAGGAGTCCGGTCAGGACGGTGGGCACAAGCCACAGCTTGGGGCGGCCCAGCAGGGTGACGGCACGGGCCTCGGGGCTGGCGTCGGCCATGGTTCTCCGTAGGTTGGGGAGGGACGGGAGTTCTACCGCACGGCTCCACTGCGCACCCAGAGCCTACGGACGACAAGGGGCAGATGAGTGCAACCCGTCCGGGACCGGCCTGAACCGGTCGGGGTTCCGCCAGTCCTCAGGGAACCCACAGGACGCGCAGGCACTCATATCGGTTGACGCACTGGGCGACCCACCCGAGGAGTGTTTGTTGGACGGCAACGAGTCAGTCGGGATCGGCACCACCGGCGCCGCGGAAACCGGAGCGTCGGCATCCGGTGTGTCGCGGCGCCGTTTCATGGTCTACTCCCTGGCCGCCGCCACCCTCACGGTCGCCGCGCCGCTCGGCTGCGACAGCGACACGGCCGAGGGCACCGAACCCGCCCGTGCCGCCGCCGACGTGCTGGTGACCGGCGCCGACGACGAGATGCTCGTCCTGGAGGTCACCGAGGCCAACCGGATCGTCGTCCGGCTGCCGCGCGTCGAGCTGGGCCAGGGCATCACGACCGCCGTCGCCATGATGATCGCCGAGGAGCTGGACGCCGACCTCGCCGACGTCGACATCCCGCTCGCGGACGCCCGCACCAAGGGCAACCAGTCCACCGGCGGCTCCAACTCGGTCAGCTCCCTGTACGGCCCGGCCCGGCAGCTCGCCGCCACCGCCCGGGCCCGGCTGGTGACCGCGGCCGCCCGGCGCTGGCGCGTGCCCGCGTGGAGTCTGCGCACCGGCAGGACGATGGTGACCGCGCCCGACGGCCGCACGGCCACCTACGGCTCGCTCACCAAGAGCGCCGCCGGGATCCGCCGTACGTCCGTGTCCGCCAAGCCGAAACCGGCCGCCAAGCACAAGGTGATCGGCAGGCCGACGGGCCGGATCGACGCCCGGGACATCGTCACCGGAAAGGCGCAGTACGCCGGGGATCTCAACGTGGCCGGCGCCAAGCCGACCGTCGTGGCAAGGCCGCCGACGCTGGGCGGGAAGCTCGTCTCGGTCGACGACCGGGCGGCGCGCGCGATGGACGGGGTGCGTGCCGTAGTGAAGGTGCCCGGCGGGGTCGCCGTCGTTGCCGACACCTTTCACCACGCCTTCCAGGCCCGGGACGCGCTGAAGATCAAGTGGGCGCCGGGGCCGCTGGCCGCGCTCTCCGACGCCGCCATCCGCTCCCGGCTGCGGGCCGCGGTCCCCCGCCCGGGTGCCGCTCCGCACGGATCGAAGCAGGTGGAGGGCGAGTTCGAGTTCGCCTTCGTCAGCCATGCCCCGATGGAGGTCCTCACCGCGGTCGCGGACGTACGCGCCGACCGGGCCGAGCTCTGGTTCTCCTCGCAGACCCCGATGGACGCCCGGGACAGCATCGCCTCGGCGATCGGGCTGAGAGCCTCCAAGGTCAAGGTCCATGTGATGCGCGGCGGCGGCTCGTTCGGACGGCGGCTCAACTTCGACGCCGCGATCGAGGCGGCGCTCATCTCCAAGGCGGCGAAACAGCCGGTCAAGCTGATGTGGAGCCGCAACGACGACATGCGGCACGGCAGGATGCGCCCCGCCAGCCACCACCGCGTCCGCGCCAGCCACGCGGACGGCCGCGTGGTCGCCTTCACCCATTCGATGGCCTCGGTGAACGAGTCGTACGGGAAGCAGGGCGCCGCGAACCAGGCGGTCTATGTACGACCGGCCCGCGCGACCTCCGCGCCGCTGCCGAGCGACTCCGGTCTCTACAACTTCGGGCGGCTCTCCGGCGATTCGGGCGGCGTCGACCTCGCGGTGCCGCTCGGCGCCTGGCGGTCGGTGGACTCCGGGACCGTGCGGACCGCCGAGGAGATCATGGTCGACGAGATCGCGGGGGCCCTGGGCGTCGATCCGGTCGCCTTCCGCCGTACGACACTGCGGAGCAAGGCGGTCAGGGCCGTGCTCGACAAGGTCGCCGCCGCCGGTAGCTGGGGTGCGCCGCTGCCCGCGCGGCACGGGCAGGGTGTCGCCGTGCACGAGGAGTACGGGTCCTGCGTGGCCTGTCTGGTCGAGATCGACGGCACCGATCCGAAGAAGCCGCGGGTGACCAAGGTGGTGATGGCGGCCGACGTCGGCACGGTCGTCAACCCGCGCGGTCTGGAGGCCCAGCTGATGGGCGCGGCGACCGACGGGATCTCCACGGTGCTGACGGCCGGGCTGCACATCGACCGGGGCGCCGTGCGCGAGGGCAGCTACAAGGACTTCCAGTGGGCCCGGCAGCGCAACGCCCCGCTGTACTTCGAGGCGCACATCATGCCGTCCAAGGGCGACCCCGGCGGGGCCGGCGAACTCGGCGTCCCCGCCGCGTCCGGAGCCGTCGCCAACGCCTACGCCCGCGCCACCGGCCTCAAGCCGCGCCGCTTCCCGCTGAACTTCTGACCGACCTCCCGATCCTGCGAGAAGGACCCGATGCCCTCCTACTCCTTCACCCTCAACGGCGAGCAGGTCACCGTCGAGGCGCCCGCCGACATGCCGCTGCTGTGGGTGCTGCGCGACCTGCTGCACGTCACCGGCCCCAAGTACGGCTGCGGGGTCGGCGTCTGCCGTGCCTGCACGAGCCATCTCGACGGGGAGGAGATCCAGCCCTGCGTCGTGAAGGTCAAGGACTGCGTCGACCGCAAGGTCACCACCATCGAGGGGCTCGCCGACGGCGACACCCTGCACCCCGTCCAGCAGGCCTGGATCGACTGCGACGTCTCCCAGTGCGGCTTCTGCCAGCCGGGGCAGATCATGGCCGCCGCGGCCCTGCTCAAGAAGACCCCGCACCCCTCCGACGACGACATCGACGGCATCGAGAACGTCTGCCGCTGCGGCACGTACGCCCGGATCAGGGAGGCGATCAACAGAGCGGCCAAGGAAATCACCCCTTGAGTGGCCCGGCTCACATGGCCAGACCGGCACGCCACCGACACCATGGTGGACGTCCGTCGGCAGGCTGAAGGGAGCGGCGATGTTCCGCAAGGTGCTGGTCGCCAACCGTGGTGAGATCGCGATCAGGGCATTTCGCGCCGGCTACGAGCTGGGCGCGAGGACGGTCGCCGTCTTCCCGCACGAGGACCGCAACTCGCTGCACCGGCTCAAAGCCGACGAGGCGTACGAAATCGGCCAGCCCGGGCATCCGGTGCGGGCGTACCTGTCCGTCGAGGAGATCGTCCGCGCCGCCCGCAAGGCCGGCGCCGACGCCGTCTACCCGGGCTACGGCTTCCTGTCGGAGAATCCCGAGCTGGCCAAGGCCTGCGAGGAAGCCGGCATCACCTTCGTCGGGCCCAGCGCCCACACCCTGGAGCTGACCGGCAACAAGGCCCGCGCCGTGGCCGCCGCCCGCGCGGCCGGCGTACCGGTCCTGGGTTCCTCCGCGCCCTCGAACGACGTCGACGAACTAGTCGCCGCCGCCGAGGAGATCGGCTTCCCGGTGTTCGTGAAGGCGGTCGCGGGCGGCGGCGGGCGCGGTATGCGCCGCGTCGAGGACCCGGCCCAGCTCCGGGAGTCCATCGAGGCCGCGTCCCGCGAGGCCGCCTCCGCGTTCGGCGATCCGACCGTCTTCCTGGAGAAGGCCGTCGTCGACCCCCGCCACATCGAGGTGCAGATCCTCGCCGACGGCGAGGGCAACGTCATCCACCTCTTCGAGCGCGACTGTTCCCTCCAGCGCCGCCACCAGAAGGTCATCGAGCTGGCCCCCGCGCCCAACCTCGACCCGGAGCTGCGGGACCGCATCTGCGCCGACGCCGTCCGCTTCGCCCGCGAGATCGGCTACCGCAACGCGGGCACCGTCGAGTTTCTTCTCGACCGCGACGGCAACCACGTCTTCATCGAGATGAACCCGCGCATCCAGGTCGAGCACACGGTCACCGAGGAGGTCACCGACGTCGACCTGGTCCAGGCCCAGCTGCGCATCGCCTCCGGCGAGACCCTCGCGGACCTCGGGCTCTCGCAGGAGACGGTGAAGCTGCACGGCGCGGCCCTCCAGTGCCGTATCACCACCGAGGACCCCGCCAACGGCTTCCGCCCGGACACCGGCCGCATCAGCGCCTACCGCTCGCCCGGCGGCTCCGGCATCCGCCTCGACGGCGGAACGACCCACGCCGGTACGGAGATCAGCGCCCACTTCGACTCCATGCTGGTGAAACTCACCTGCCGGGGCCGGGACTTCAAGGCCGCGATCGGCCGGGCCCGGCGTGCCGTGGCCGAGTTCCGGATCCGCGGTGTGGCCACCAACATCCCGTTCCTGCAAGCGGTGTTGGACGACCCGGACTTCCAGGCCGGCCGCGTGACCACGTCGTTCATCGAAGAGCGCCCGCACCTGCTGACGGCCCGCTCCTCGGCTGACCGGGGCACCAAGCTGCTCACCTACCTCGCCGACGTGACGGTCAACAAGCCGCACGGCGAGCGCCCGCACCTGATCGAGTCGACCACCAAGCTGCCCCCGCTGCCGGCCGGAGAGCCCGCGGCCGGTTCGCGCCAGCGGCTCGTCGAGCTCGGCCCGGACGGCTTCGCCCGCGCGCTGCGCGAGTCGCCGACCCTCGGCATCACCGACACCACCTTCCGCGACGCCCATCAGTCGCTGCTCGCCACCCGGGTACGGACGAAGGACCTCCTCGCCGTCGCCCCGGTCGTCGCCCGCACCCTCCCCGAGCTGCTCTCCCTGGAGTGCTGGGGCGGCGCCACCTACGACGTCGCGCTGCGCTTCCTCGCCGAGGACCCGTGGGAGCGGCTGGCCGCCCTCCGCGAGGCCGTCCCCAACATCTGCCTCCAGATGCTGCTGCGCGGCCGCAACACCGTCGGCTACACCCCGTACCCGACCGAGGTGACCGACGCCTTCGTGCAGGAGGCCGCCGCCACCGGCATCGACATCTTCCGCATCTTCGACGCCCTCAACGACGTCAACCAGATGCGCCCCGCCATCGACGCGGTACGCGAGACGGGCACCGCGATCGCCGAGGTCGCCCTCTGCTACACCTCGGACCTGTCCGACCCGAACGAGCGCCTGTACACGCTGGACTACTACCTGCGGCTCGCCGAGCAGATCGTCGAGGCCGGCGCCCATGTTCTGGCCGTCAAGGACATGGCGGGCCTGCTGCGGGCGCCCGCCGCCGCCAAGCTCGTATCCGCGCTGCGCCGGGAGTTCGACCTGCCGGTGCACCTGCACACGCACGACACGGCGGGCGGCCAGCTCGCGACCTACCTGGCCGCGATCCAGGCGGGCGCGGACGCGGTGGACGGCGCGGTGGCGTCGATGGCGGGCACGACCTCGCAGCCCTCCCTCTCCGCGATCGTCGCCGCGACCGACCACTCGGAGCGGCCGACCGGCCTCGACCTGCAGGCGGTCGGCGACCTGGAGCCGTACTGGGAGAGCGTCCGCCGGATCTACGCCCCCTTCGAGGCGGGCCTGGCCTCCCCGACCGGGCGCGTCTACCACCACGAGATCCCGGGCGGCCAGCTCTCCAACCTGCGCACCCAGGCCGTCGCGCTCGGCCTCGGCGACCGGTTCGAGGACATCGAGGACCTGTACGCCGCCGCCGACCGGATGCTGGGCCGGCTCGTCAAGGTCACCCCGTCCTCCAAGGTGGTCGGCGACCTCGCCCTGCACCTGGTGGGCGCGGGCGTGGATCCGGCCGACTTCGAGGCGGCCCCGAACCGCTACGACATCCCCGACTCCGTGATCGGCTTCCTCCGCGGCGAGCTGGGCACCCCGCCCGGCGGCTGGCCGGAGCCCTTCCGCAGCAAGGCACTCGAGGGCCGAGCCGAGCCCCGCCCGGTGCAGGAGCTGACCCCGGAGGACCGCGAGGGCCTGGCGAAGGAGCCCCGGGCGACACTCAACCGCCTGCTCTTCCCCGGTCCGACGCGCGAGTTCGAGACGCACCGCCAGGCCTACGGCGACACCAGCGTCCTCGACAGCAAGGACTTCTTCTACGGGCTGCGCCCGGGGAAGGAGTACGCCATCGACCTGGAGCCCGGTGTCCGGCTGCTGATCGGTCTGGAGGCGGTCGGCGAGGCCGACGAGCGCGGTATGCGCACCGTGATGTCCACGCTGAACGGCCAGTTGCGGCCGATCCAGGTCCGTGACACGGCCGCCGCCTCGGACATCCCGGCGACGGAGAAGGCCGACCGGTCCAACCCGGGCCATGTCGCGGCGCCGTTCGCCGGAGTGGTGACGCTCGCGGTCGCCGAGGGCGACGAAGTGGACGCCGGGGCGACCGTGGCGACGATCGAGGCGATGAAGATGGAGGCCGCGATCACCGCGCCCAAGGCGGGTCGCGTCGGTCGGCTGGCCATCAACCGCATCCAGCAGGTGGAGGGCGGCGACCTGCTCGTCGAGATCGGCTGAGCAGTCGTAGAAGGTCATGGGGAAAGGGGGTGGCGGTTCGACCGCCACCCCCATTCCGTTTCGTGCCTCAACGGGTGCCGGGCTGAACGAGCTTGAAGACCAGCCGGGCACCGGCCCGCTGGGCGGACTGACGCAGCCGGACGGTCACCGGCCGGTCCGGGGCCGGTACGGGCGTACCGCCGAGCCGCGGGAACAACGCCTGGGCGTTGGTCCGGTCGATCGCGGCCCGCGTGGCCGAATCGGTGCCGGTTTCCAGGCCGCCCGCGAAGTACTGCCCGGCGGCGGCCGGGGCGAAGGGCCAGTCGCTGCCGAACAGGACGTGCCCGGGGCGGGCGAAGGCGAGCAGCGTGGGCAGGGCGGCCGGGCTGGAGGACAGGGCGGTGTCGAAGTAGAAGCCGCGCAGGTCCTCCAGGACGTCCAGCGGGCTGCGCCCGGTGTCGCTCGCGATCGCGACGGCCATCCGGTGCGAGGCATAGGGGACGAATCCGCCCGCGTGACTGAGGACGAACCGGATGTCCGGGTACTGCCGCACGACACCGTTGCGTACGAGGAGATAGGCGGCCCGGGTCGTGTCCAGGAGGAAGTCGGCGGCGAACGGTGGGATGCCGTCGACCGCGGGCGCCGGGAGGTCGGCGGGGTGGACGAAGACGACGGCACGACGGTCGTTCAGGGTGCGCCAGAGGGCGTCCTGGCCGTCCGCGCCGAGGTAGGTGCCCTGGTTGTTGGCGAGCAAAGTGACGCCGTCGGCTGCGAGTTCGTCCAGTGCTCGTGCGGCTTCGGTGGCGGAGGCCGCCGTGTCGGGCGTGGGCAGGGTGGCGAAGTATCCGAAGCGGTGCGGGTGTTGGGCGGCCAGGGAGGCGGAGAAGTCGTTGAGTTGCCGGGCCAGGTCGGCCGCCTCACCCGGGTCGGCGAGGAAGCCGGTGCCGGGTGTGGACACGGACACGATCGCGGTGGCGGTGCCCAGCAGGTCCATCTGCTCCAGGGCCGACTCCGGGCTCCAGTCGGGCAGTTGACGGCCGCCCGCCTCGACGAGTCCCGCCTTCGCCAGCAGGTCGCGGTAGAAGGCGGGCACGATGTGCTGGTGGACGTCGATCCGGTGGGGTGCGGCGCTCATGCGGTGGCCTCCCGGCTGCCGAGCAGGTCGAGGGCCACGTCGGTGAGCATGTCCTCCTGGCCGCCGACCATCCCGCGCCGGCCGACCTCGACCAGCAGGCTGCGGGCGTCGATGCCGTAGCGCGCGGACGCGGCCTCGGCGTGCCGGAGGAAGCTGGAGTACACGCCCGCGTAGCCGAGGGTGAGGGTCTCGCGGTCGACCTGGACCGGGCGGTCCTGCAGCGGCCGTACCAGATCGTCGGCCGCGTCCTGGAGGGCGAACAGGTCGCAGCCGTGCTCCAGGCCGAGCTTGTCGGCGACGGCGACGAACACCTCCAGGGGCGCGTTGCCCGCCCCGGCGCCCATCCCGGCGAGGGAGGCGTCCACCTGGAGGGCGCCGTGCTCGACGGCGGTGAGGGAGTTGGCGACGCCCAGGGAGAGGTTGTGGTGGGCGTGGATGCCGATCTCGGTGGCCGGGTCCAGCGTCTGGCGCAGGGCGTCGACGCGCTCGGCGACACCGCCCATGGTCAGCGCACCGCCGGAGTCGACGACGTACACGCACCCGGCGCCATATCCCTCCATCAACTTCGCCTGCCCGGCCAGCTGTTGAGGCTCCGTCATATGGCTCATCATCAGGAAGCCGACGGTGTCCATCCCCAGCTCCCGGGCCGCGGCGATGTGCTGGGCCGAGATGTCGGCCTCCGTGCAGTGCGTGGCCACGCGGACCACGGAGGCGCCCGCGCGGTGGGCGTCCTTGAGGTCGTGCACGGTGCCGATGCCGGGCAGCAGCAGGGTGGCGACCTTGGCGCGGGTGACGGTCGAGGCGACGGCCTCGATCCACTCCAGGTCGGTGTGCGCGCCGAAGCCGTACACACAGGAGGAGCCCGCCAGTCCGTCGCCGTGCGCGACCTCGATCGAGTCGACTCCGGCCGCGTCCAGGGCGGCGGCGATGGCGACCGCCTGGTCGACCGAGTACTGGTGGCGGACGGCGTGCATGCCGTCCCGCAGGGTGACATCGCTGATGTAGAGGCGGCTCATCGGAGGGCTCCCGCGGTGCTCTGCGCGTGCTGGGCGATGCGCTCGGCGGCGGCGACGGCCGCAGAGGTCATGATGTCGAGGTTCCCGGCGTAGGCCGGCAAGTAGTCGGCGGCGCCGGTGACTTCGAGCATCACGGTCACCCTGGTGCCGGTGAACTCGCTGAGGCCGGGGACGCGGACACCCTCGTACGAGTCGAACTGGACGCGCTGCTTCAGCCGGTAGCCCGGCACGTACGAGTTCACCCGTTCCGCCATCGCCAAGACGCTGTTCTCGACGGCGACTTGATCGCATTCGCCCTCGACCAGGCAGTACACGGTGTTCCGCATCAGCAGGGGTGGCTCGGCCGGGTTGAGGATCATCACGGCCTTGCCGTGCCGGGCGCCGGCCACCTCGCGCAGGGCCCGGGAGGTGGTCTCGGTGAACTCGTCGATGTTGGCGCGGGTGCCGGGGCCGGCCGAGCGGGCGGCGATCGAGGAGACGATCTCGGCGTAGGCGACGGGGGCGACCCGGGCGACCGCGGCGGCGATCGGCACGGTGGCCTGGCCGCCGCAGGTGACCATGTTGAGGTTCGGGGCGTCGAGGTGCCGGTCCAGATTGACCACGGGCACGCAGTACGGGCCGACCGCGGCGGGCGTGAGGTCGAGGACCCGGACGCCGGTGGGCTCCAGCCTGGCCCAGTTCGCGCGGTGGGCGTTGGCGGAGGTGGCGTCGAAGACGAGCCTGATGTCGGCGAACTCGGGGAGGGCGAGGAGCCCGTCGACACCATCGGCGGTGGTCGCGATGCCCAGGCGGCGGGCGCGGGCCAGGCCGTCGGAGGCGGGGTCGATGCCGGCCATCGCCCCCATGACCAGCGCGCCGGAACCGCGCAGGATCTTGATCATCAGGTCGGTGCCGATGTTGCCGGAGCCGATGACGGCCACCGGCCAGGGGGAGGGAGGCATGGGGTTCTCCTGGTGTGCGGTCTCAGGGTTGTGCGGGTCAGGCGAACGTCACCGACACCGGGCCGAGGCCGCCGAAGCGTGCCTCCACCCGTTGGCCGGCGCCGACGAAGGGGGCGGTGGTCATGGCGCCGGGCAGCACCACGTGCCCGGGCTCCAGCGCGGTGCCGAACCCGGCGAGGGTGTTGGCCAGCCAGGCGACCGCGGCGGCCGGATGACCCAGCACCTCCTTGCCGGTGCCGGACGCGACGGCCTCCCCGTCGACGAACAGGTCCACCGGCACCGCCGCGAGGTCGGGCACCTCGGCCAGGGGAGTCCACGGCCCGCAGACGAGCCCCGCGGAGCTTGCGTTGTCGGCGACCGTGTCGGCGAGCGTGATCCGCCAGTCCCGGATCCGGCTGTCGACGATCTCCAGCGCGGGCGCCACCGCCTCGGTCGCCGCGAGGACGTCCTCGACCGTGACGTCCGGGCCGCGCAGGGGGCGGGCCAGCCGGAAGCAGATCTCCGGCTCGATGCGCGGGGCGCAGTAGCGGGCCGCGGGGACGGTGCCGCCGTCGCGGTGCACCATGTCGTCCAGCAGATGCCCGAAGTCGGGCTCGCCGACGCCGAGCAGCTGCTGCATCGCGGCAGCGGTCAGGCCGACCTTGTGGCCCACGACGGTGGCCCCGTCGGCCAGCCGCCGGGCGATGTTCTCCCGCTGGATCGCGTAGGCGTCGGCGAGCCCGAGGCCCGGAAACAGGTCCGACAGCGGGTCGACCGGCGCCGCGTCGCACTCGGCCCGGCGCAGCAGCCGCCCGGCCTCCGCGCGCTGTTCTTCGGTGAGGTTCATGCCTTGCTCCTTGCGGCCATGCGGGTGGCCGCCTCGTGGACCAGTTGCGCGTGCAACTCGAACATCGCCACCAGGTCGATGTCCTCGCCATGGATCTCCCGGTGCACGAAGAGGCCGTCGGCGCCTGCGACGGCGTAGGTGGTGAGGGTGTGTACGGCGGTCTCGTCCAGATCGGGGAACAGCTCCGCGATGACCTCGGCGATGCGCCGGCTGGAGATCTCGCGGACCTGGAGGAAGACGGTGCGTCCGCGGGGTTCGACCGGCCGTCGCTCCAGGGCGAGCATCAGTCCCAGGCGCAGGAAGTCGGGTGCGTCGACCAGCGACTTGGCGACATTCGCGGCCGTGGTCGTCGCCCGCTCCAGGGGCGTGCCGGTGTCCTCGTCCGGTAGTGCGACGTCCGAGAGCCAGGCCTCGAAGCTGCGCTCGATGACGGCGGCGATCAGGTCGTCCTTGTCCTTGAAGTGCCAGTAGATCGAGCTGGCGGGCAGCCCGCACTTGGCACTGACGGCGGCGATCGACGTGCCCTCGTAACCGCGCTCGCCGGCGATGGCCACAGCCGCGTCGAGGATCCGCTGACGCGACTCGACTCCGTTCGCCCGCTTCCTGCGCGAGGTCTGCGGCCTGGTCATGAGCTGTGCCTTTCTGTCGTCCGCTGCACTTGACCGTCTCCGGCAGCGACCTTACCGTAGCGGTCGTTCCAATTGGAGTAAACACTACAGCAATGCGGGAGGTGGCCCGGTGGGCGCAATCAGAGCCGATAGCGATACCTACGACGTGGCGGTGATCGGGTACGGCCCCACGGGCGTGACCGCTGCGAACCTGCTGGGCGGCATGGGCCTCAGGACGGTCGTGCTGGAGCGCGACGCCGAGGTCTTCTCCCGGGCCCGGGCGATCTCCACCGACGAGGAGGTCATGCGGATCTGGCAGCGCACCGGCCTCGCCGACCGGCTGAAACAGGACATGCTCGCCGAGCGCCCGCTGGACTTCGTCGACGCCCGCGGCCGGACCTTCATCAGCGCGCGTCCCACCCCGCGCGGCCACGGCCATCCGCCGCAGATGTTCATCTACCAGCCGGCCCTGGAGCAGGTCCTGCGCGACGGCGTCGGCCGCTTCCCGAACGTCGAGGTCCTGCTGCGGCACGAGTGCCTGCGGCTGCGGCAGGACGCGGACGGCGTCGAGCTGACCGTGGTGGGCGCGGACGATTCCGTACGACGGCTGCGCGCGAAGTACGTGATCGCGGCGGACGGCGGCTCCAGCCTGACCCGCGCCCAGCTGAACGTCGGCTACGAAGGGCGGACGTACGAGGACCGCTGGGTGGTCATCGACACCGAGATGCTCAAGCCGTGGCCCGACCACGACCGGCTCCGCTTCCGCTGTGACCCGGCGCGCCCGGCGGTCGACTGTCCGACCCCGCTCGGCCACCACCGCTGGGAGTTCCCGATCCTGCCGGGCGACGACGAGACCGATCTGACCACCGACGAGGCGGTCCGCTCGATGGTGGCCCGGTACGGGATCGGCCGGGACCAGATCAGGATCCTGCGCGCCACCGTCTACAGCCACCACGTCCGCTTCGCCGCCCGCTTCCGCGTCGGCCGGGTCTTCCTCGCGGGCGACGCCGCCCATGCGATGCCACCCTGGATCGGGCAGGGCATGGCGGCCGGCGTGCGGGACGCGGCGAACCTGTGCTGGAAGCTGGACGCGGTGCTGCGCGGTGAGCTGCCCGAGTCGGTGCTCGACTCGTACGAGGCCGAACGCAAGCCGCACGTCAGGGAAGTGACCAGGCGGGCGGTGTTCGTCGGCCGGATCATCACCGAGCGGCGGCGGGCGGTGACACGGGTCCGCGACTCCGTACTGCCGTTGCTGAACCGGGTGCCGGGCCTGAGCAACTGGTTGCAGGACTCCAACTGGATACCCGTCGCCCATTACGCCGAAGGCCTCCAGGCCCGCCCGCGCACCAAGGCGAGCGGGCACCAGATCCCGCAGCCGTGGGTGACCGGCCCCGACGGCGGGCGGGTGCGGCTGGACGACGCGCTCGCCGGGCGCTGGCTGCTGCTGCACGCACGCACCGCAACGCCCCAGCCCTCGTGGGACGTTCCCTCGATCACCGTCACGCCCGCGGGCTCACGCCCCGCCGAGGGCACGCTCGTCGACAGCGACGGCGTCCTGCTGCCGTGGATGCACAGACACCGCGCGGCCACCCTCGCCCTGCGCCCCGACGCGTACGTCTACGCCGCCGCACCCACGGGCGCCCAACTCCCGCCGCCCCCGGCCGGTTTCACCTCCACGCCCCGCCCGATCCCAGTGAGGACCCGATGACTCCGCACACCGACATCCCGAAGATGCAGGAGTTCCTCCTCGACGTCGACGGCAAGAAGATCTTCGTCGCGGAGACGGGAGAGGGCCCGCCCGTGCTGCTGCTGCACGGCGGCGGCCCGGGTGCCTCCGGGGTCTCCAACTACAGCCGGAACATCGCCGAGTTGGCCAAGCAGTACCGGGTCGTCGTGCCCGACCTGCCGGGCTACGGGCGCAGCTCTAAAGGCGTCGACGGCGCCGACCCCTTCGGTCATCTCGCCGACGGCATACGGGGGTCGATGGACCGGCTCGGCCTGGACCGGGCCCACCTCGTCGGCAACTCCTACGGCGGCGCCTGCGCGTTGCGGCTCGCCCTGGACACCCCGGACCGCGTCGACCGCATGGTCCTGATGGGCCCCGGCGGCATCGGCACCACCCGCGCCCTGCCGACCCCTGGCCTCAACAGTCTCCTCAACTACTACTCGGGGGACGGGCCTTCGCGGCTGAAGCTGGAGAGGTTCATCCGCACCCACCTGGTCTTCAACGCCGCCGACGTGCCGGACAGCGTGATCGACGCCCGCTACCGGGACAGCATCGACCCGGAAGTCGTCGCGGCCCCGCCGCTGAGGCGTCCGAAGTCCCTACGCGCCCTCTGGAAGATGGACTTCACCCGGGACCCCCGCCTCAGCCGTCTGCCCGTGCCGACCCTGGTGCTGTGGGGCGCGGCGGACAAGGTCAACCGGCCGTCCGGCGGCGCCATGCTCGCCGAGCGCCTGCCCGACTGCGACCTCTATCTGGTCGCCAACACCGGCCACTGGGTCCAGTTCGAACGCGCCGCACTCTTCAACCGCCTGTGCGCCGACTTCCTGGCGGCCCGCCGATGACGACCTCCGTCTTCGGCCGCGTCCACCTCGGTTACGTCGTCATCGAGACCGAACGCCTCACCGACTGGCGCCGCTTCGGCACCGACGCCATCGGCATGCACCACGACCCGGTCTCCCGCGACCTGATGCGCTTCCGTCTCGACGACCAGCAGTGCCGCTTCCTGCTGCGCCGCGGCCCGGCCGAGGACGTCGTCGCCACCGGCTGGCACGTCGACGACCACACCGCCTTCGAGGAGATCGAGGCGCGCCTGCGGTCCCACGGCGTCCCCGCCGTCCAGGGCTCCGCCGAGGAGGCGGCGCTGCGCGGAGTCGAACGCCTCCTCCGCTTCCCGGGCCCCAAGGGCATCGCCCAGGAGATCTACACCACGCCCCTCACATCCTCCGACCCTCTGCGCATGCTCGCCTCGGGCTGGGTCACCGGCGCCTCGGGCATGGGCCACATAGCGATCACGTCCGCCAGGCCGACCCAGCTGCGCGGCTACTTCGACACCGTCTTCGACGCCCGCCTCACCGACTACATCGACGAGACGATCAGCGGCGTCAAGCTGAAGATCCGCTTCCTGCGAGTCAACGAACGCCACCACTCCATCGCCGTCGCCGCCGTCCGTGGCCTGCCCATCAACCCGGTCCGCACCCGCGTCCAGCACCTCAACATCCAGGCCGCAAGCCTCGACGACGTGGCCCGCAGCTACCAGCGCGTGCACGAACTCGGCTTCGAGATGGCCCTGTCCGTCGGTCAACACACCAACGACAAGGAGCTCTCCTACTACGCCCGCACCCCCTCCGGCTTCGAGTGGGAGGTCGGCTGGAACCCGGTGGTCATCGACGAGTCCACCTGGCGGCCCACGACCCACCAGGGCATCAGCGTCTGGGGCCACACCCCGGTCGGGCAGACCATCGTCGACAGACTCGACCAGTTCCGCCTGGCCGCCCGCTCCCTGACCCGCCGGGAGGACACCGTGCCGGCCCTGAGCGGCACGGGCGTCCCGGACGACTGACAGCGGTGGTCAGGCCGTCAGCCGCAGCAGCGTCTCCTCGAACGGCACCGCGTCCCTGCTCGGCCGGTTGTACGGCAGCCGGGCCAACAGGGCCGCCATCCCGCACGTGTTGGTGACGCCGGAGAAGACCAGCCCCGCGCCTACCAGCCCCGACAACCAGTGGGCGGGCGCCCAGGCCAGGCCCGCCCCGAAGCCGGCGACGACCAACGACCCGGCGGCGAGCCGGATTTGGCGGTCCAGGGGCCAGGGCGTACGGGCGCCGAGGGCCCGCTCGACCGGATGCCCGGCCGCGGTCCAGGCGGCGGTGCCGCCCTCCAGAGTGGCCGCCGCTGTCCCGAGCGCCGCCAGCTGGGCGCAGCCCTTGGCCGAGCGCGCCCCGGAGGCGCAGACGATCAGCAGCGGGCCACGGGCGGCGACCGTCCTGAGCGCGTCCGCGGCCTCGGCGATGCGGTCCAGCGGGATGTTGTGGGCGCCGGGGAGATGGCCGCCGGCGTACTCACCGGGAGTGCGTACGTCGACGACGGTGAACTCGCCGAAGCGGGCGGCGGCCTGGCCGGGGGTGAACGAGGTGGGGGAGGTGGGCACGGAACAGAACCTTTCTCTGGGGTGTTCCCCGAGCGGGTAAGATACCCATGGGGGTATATACGAGGAGGAAGTGTGCAACTCGACATGTCGGCCGAGGAGCTGAAGTCGGCGCTCAACCGGCTGCGGCGGGCCCAGGGCCAGCTCGCGGGTGTCATCCGGATGATCGAGGAGGGGCGTGACTGCGAGGACGTGATCACTCAGCTCGCGGCGGTGTCCCGGGCCCTGGACCGGGCCGGGTTCTCGATCATCGCGACCGGCCTGGAACAGTGCATGACCAGCGAGGACCCGGAGGTGCGGGACTCCGCGCAGATGCGGGCCCGCCTGGAGAAGCTCTTCCTGTCGCTGGCCTGAGCGCCGAGGGCGCCCGGTTCACAGAGCGACCGACACGGCCATGGCCAGAGCGACCGCCAGCAGCACGCAGCCGAACACGCGCTGCAACACGGCCGCCGAGACCTTCGCGGCCAGCCGCCGTCCGTCCCACGCCCCCAGGACCGCGGTCGCGAGGAAGGGCATGATCGGCGCCCAGTCGAGTTGTACGGCGGTGTGGGCGCGGGCCGCGAGCGCGACGAGCGCGTTGGCCACGATGACCAGCAGACTCGTGCCCACCGCCGCGCTCATCGGCACGGCCAGCACCGTCACCAGCGCCGGTACGGCGAGAAAGCCGCCGCCGACCCCGAGGAACCCGGTGACCGTGCCCAGCCCGGCGCCCGCACCGGCGGCCCGGACGCCCGACACCCGCCCTCCGCGGTGGGGCGTACGGCGGCGCAGCATCTTCCCGGCCGCCGTCACCGCGAGTGCCGCGAAGGCCAGGGTCAGCACGGTCCCGGGGATGTGTGCGGACAGCGCACCCGCCACTGCCGCGGGCACCAGACCGGCCGCCGCGAACAGCAGCCCGGCCCGCCAGCGCACCGCACCCGTCCGGGCATGCGCCACCAGTGCGGTGAGCGATGTGACGATCACTATGACCAGGCTCGTGGTGGTGGCCTCGGCAGCGCTGAAGCCGAGCAGATAGACGAGCGCCGGGACGGTCAGGATGCTGCCACCGGCCCCGAGGGCCCCCAGCGCCAGCCCGACCAGGGCGCCCGCGAGGAGGGCCAGGACGAACACGGTCATATGACGACCCCGTCGGCACCGCGCGCGTCCTGGACGGGAAGCCCTTCTGCGGCCCAGTCCCGCATCCCGCCGACCACGTCCACGGCGGCGATCCCCTGCGCGGCGAGCACCTCGGCGGCCTGCCGCGAGCGGTTGCCGGAACGGCAGATGAGGACGAGGTGGGCAGCGGACGGATCCGGAGGCGGAACGGGGGAGTCCGCCGTACCGTCTCCCCACCGGGACAGCGGCAGGTGCAGCGCGCCGGGCGCATGGCCCGCCCTGAACTCGTCCGCCTCTCGGACGTCGATCAGTACGGCCGTGCCGTCCTGGAGCAGGCGGTGGGCCCGGGTCACGGTGATGCGGTCGGGGCCGCGTCGGGGGAAGTGCATCGGGGGGTCTTCCTCGGGTCCGCGCCGGTCACCCGAACCGTCGAACGGTCCGAACCGGCGCTGTGGCGCGGTCAGTTGGAGCGGGCGGGGGAGACGAGGGAGAGGCCGGCCTCGGCCGCGGCGGCGTAACCGTCGTCGACGGCGACGACCTCACGCTCGGCGGCATCGAGCACCGACGCGGCGATGGCGGCCCGCATCCCGCCCGCGCAGTGCACCCACACCGTGCCCGGCGGCACCTCGTCCAGCCGCCGGTGGATCTCGTGCACCGGAATGTGCACACTGCCCTCGATCCAGCCGTCCGCACGCTCACTGTCCCGGCGCACATCCACCACCACCGGCTCCTGCCCCTGCCGCCGGGCCTCGGCCAGATCGGCGAAGACGGCACGCCGCAAGGACACGGGACGAGCGTCCCCGGCGACCCAGTTCTCCGGCGACCCCACGGCCGCCGCGGCCGGCCGGTCGACGCCCACCCGCGCCAACTCCCGCTGCGCCCGCGCGACTTGCCCGGCGCTCTCCGCGAGCAGCGTCACCGGCCTGCCCCACGGGATCATCCAGGCCAGATAGGTCGCGAGCTGCCCGTCGACCTCGAAGTTGAACGCCCCGGCCAGATGCCCGTCCGCGAAGGCCACCCGGCTGCGCAGGTCCACCACCCACTCACCGGCCGCGAGCCGCCGCGCGAGTTCAGCGGCGTCCGCGCGCCGTGGCGCGGTCAGGTCCACCGGCGCAGGACCGGCCGCGTTGGCCGGCCCCATGTGCGCGTAATAGGCGGGCACGTCGTCGAGCCCGGCCAGCAGCTCCTTGACGAAGGTGTCGGCATCCTGCAGCAGCACCGGGTTCGAGGCCTTCTCGTCGCCCATCGTGCTCTGCGCGCCGCCCGCCCGGTTCGAGGAGCAGAAGCTGCCGAAGCCGTGCGTCGGCAGCACGGTCACCTCGTCGTCCAGCTCCGCCGCGAGCCGGTGCACGGAGGCGTGCTGGGCGCGGGCCAGCCGCTCGGTCAGCCGCGGCTCGACGAGGTCGGGCCGTCCCACACCGCCGATCAGCAGCGAACCACCCGTGAACGCGGCCACCGCCCGCCCAGCCTCCTCCAGCACGTACGAGGTGTGGTGCGGGGTGTGACCCGGGGTGGCCACCGCCCGCAGCGTCAGCTCCTCGTCGAGCGGCTCCACGTCCCCGTCGGCCACCGCGACCCGCTCGTACGCCACCTCGGCGCCGGCCGGCACCAGGTAGCGCGCCCCGGTCAGCCGGGCCAGTTCCAGGCCGCCGGTCACGTAGTCGTTGTGCACGTGCGTCTCGGCGACGGCCACGATCCGCACCCCGCGCCGGGCCGCCGCGGCGAGCACCCGGTCGACGTCCCGCGGCGGATCCACCACCACGGCACTCAGGCCACCTCCCGCCAGGTAGCTGCGGTTGCCCAGCCCCTGGGTCTCCAGCACCTCGACAAAGAACACGGCTACTCTCCTTCGCGGGAAATTACCCCCGGGGGTATCTGCTCCTTCACGGTAACAGATACCCAGGGGGGTATTTTCAGGGGTGTGATCGACCGCTCAAGGAGGCCCGGTCGGGTGGGTCAGGCGATCGGATACCGATGGACCGGCGGCAGACCGGTCAGCACGCCGGGGTGCACGACGTCGATGACGTGAGCGCTCGGGGTGAAGAGCGGCTGGGCGAGAAGCGGCAGGTCGGCGACCTCGTGCCACTCCCAGCGGTGGACCAGATGCGGCTCGGCGACGACCGGCTCCCCGCTGTACGCGGTGACGTGGACGGCGGCGGTCAGCCGCGGCATGCCCCGCACGGAGTCCATCAGCAGGGCCAGCAGCCGCGCCTCGCCCCGGTCGGCCTTCAGCCCCGTCTCCTCCTCCAGCTCACGCACGGCCGCGTCGACGAAGTCCTCGTCCGGGTCGTTCTTGCCGCCCGGCAGCTCCCACACCCCGTGCGCCGACCAGCCCAGCAGGATCCGCCCGGCCGGATCGGAGACGACGACGCCCGCACCGGTCAGCGCGTGCGGCGAGGGCCGGCCCTTGCCGGCGCACCCGACCTCGGCAGGGACGGGCTCGCGCAGCAGAACGAAGGCAAGCCCGTCGGCGTCGTGCCGCTCGACGACCGCCCACCCCGCGCACAGCACGGCCAGCTCGGCCTCGTCGAGGGCGATGTCCCGCTTGCCCTCCGACACGCCCTCGGCGACGGGGGTGATGACACACAGGGCGCCCCCGGGTCGTAGCCGTTCGCGTAGCCGGTTCAGCACGCGGGCGCGGTCGCGGACGAAGGCCCAGGCGAGGCGGAAGGTGATCAAGTCGTAGGCGGGGTGCGGAAGTTCGGCGAGATCGTCCTGCTCGATGTCGAACCGCCGGTACGTCAGCGACGCGTCCGCCTCCCCTTCCGCTTCGGCGCGGGCGAGTGCCGCGGGCGCGAAGTCGACGGCGTCCACGCGGTAGCCGCTCGCGGCGAGATGGCGGGCGAGCTCGCCCAGCCCGCAGCCGACGTCCAGGGCCACTCCGCCGTCGGGGGCCGGAGCGAGCGCGGCGAGCAACTCCCGCTCGCTGTCGCGGAGTCCGCTGAAGCCCTTGCCGCCCGCGTAGTGCGCGTCCCACTCGTCACGCTCGGTGTATCCCACTCGAAGGGCATACCCCGTTACGTGGTCACACCCTCGCCGCCTGCGACGGCGTAGGTGGTGAGGGTGTGTACGGCGGTCTCGTCGAGGTCGGGGAACAGCTCCGCGATGACCTCGGCGATGCGTCGGCTGGAGATCTCGCGGACCTGGAGGAAGACGGTGCGTCCGCGGGGTTCGACGGGTCGTCGCTCCAGGGCGAGCATCAGTCCCAGGCGCAGGAAGTCGGGTGCTTCGACGAGTGACCGGGCCACGTTGGCCGCCATGGCGGTGGCCCGCTCCAGGGGCGTGCGGCGATCGACGTGCCCTCGTAAACCGTTCGCCCGCTTCTTGCGCTCGGTGTTCGCCCTGGTCACAGCGTCCACGCTATTCAAGGTCGCCGAGATCGAGATCCGGCAGGCCGAGCGAGCAGTTCCGCCCGGCCTCCTCCTGACAAGCTGAGGTACGCGTGATCAGCAGGCCGAGTTGGTCTGGGTGAGCAGGCCGAGGCGCCACGGGAGGGTGTTGTAGTCGCCGGTCGCGTTCGGGTCCTTGCCCTGGTACAGGTACTGGAGGCGGCAGGACGGGATCGTCAGCGTCTGGTCGTAGCCCGCGCGGACCATCTCGCCATGGCTGATGTCCTTCGTCCAACTGCCCCCGGGGAAGGTCACGTTGCTCGCCCGCGCGAACGGGTTGGACTCCGTCGCGGCCAGCGCGGTCCATGAGCCGGCGAGGCTGCTCGACGTCCAGGAACGGAAGTAGCGCCGCCCGTCCGAGCCGATCGCCTCGACCAGCAGCAGGTACTGGTTGCCGCCCTGCACCTTGTAGACGTTGCTGGCCTCGAACAGCGCGTATCTGTTGGAGTCCTGGGCCGCGATGACCGTGTTGGTGAACCCGTTCGGGAAGCTCGCCAAGGTCGTCTGCGAGCGGTACAGGTGGCCGTTGTCGTCGGACGAGAACAGATAGCAGTTGGCCGAGTCGCAGATCACCCACATGTCGACCCAGTAGCCGTTGCCGATGTTCTGCTTGATGACGTCCGGCATCGCGGCGTAGAAGTTGCGCGGCGCGCTCCAGCCGTTCGGGTTGGAGATGTCGGCGTTGGTCGAGTACGAGGCGTTGCCGGTCTGGTAGACGAGATACCAGAGCTTCTGCGGCGCGAAGTAGAAGACCTGGGGTGCCGCCCGATAGCCACTGCCGATCGGCGTGCGGTCGAGGTAGTAGTGGGTGGCCGAGCCCGCCTGCGACCAGTCCGTGAAACTGAGATACACCAGCCCGTACCCCGAGGCGCTCGCGGCACTGGCGAACACGTGGTACTTCCCGTTGTAGTACACGACCGACGGGTCCTTGAGCCCCGCGATGCCGTGCGTCGAGTCGGGCTTCGGCGACATCAGCACCCCGCTGGAGCTCCAGCTGTAACTCCCGGGCAGCGCGGCCGCGTTGACGGACTCCGTGGTGGCGGTCGGCGTACCACCCATGGTCGTCAGGACCGAGTTGTACGCCGCCTTCTTGGCGCCGTTGCGGTCGAACAGGAGCGGGTTCTCACCGCTGCGCCAGGAGTCGCTGTCCCGGATGCCCCAGACCGTGACGCCGTTGCAGCGGGCTACGTTCCAGCAGGCCCGGATCGTGTTGGCGTACGCCGTCGTCGGCGCCTGCGCGATGTCCAGCTCGGTGATCTGTACGTCGACGCCGAGCGCCGCGAAGTTCGACAGCGTGGTCTGGAAGCTCGCCGGGGGACCGCCGGTGCCGAAGTGGGCCTGGAAGCCGACGCAGTCGATGGGCACACCGCGGGACTTGAAGTCGCGGACCATGCGGTAGACGCCCTGGGTCTTCGCGGCGTTCCAGTCCTCGATGTTGTAGTCGTTGTAGCAGAGCTTGGCCGCGGGGTCGGCCGAGCGGGCGGTGCGGAAGGCCTGCTCGATGAAGCCGTCGCCGAGGAGGTTCTGGAACACGGAGGAGCGGTGGGTGCCGCTGCTGCCGTCGGCGAAGGCCTCGTTGACGACGTCCCAGGCGTAGACCTTGCCCTTGAAGTGAGCCATCTCCGTGGTGATGTGATTGTTCATCACACTGCGCAGGGTGTTCGCGTCGGTGATCGAACCGACCCAGCTGGGCAGTTGGGAGTGCCAGACGAGCGTGTGGCCGCGGATGCGCTGGCCGTGGGCGGAGGCGTGGGCGACGATCTGGTCGGCGGGGGCGAAGTCGAAGGAGCCTCGGGTGCGTTCGGTCGTGTCCCACTTCATCTCGTTCTCGGGCGTGACCATGTTGAACTCGCGGTCCAGGATCGTCGCGTACGTCCCGTCCCCGAGCTTGCCCGAGGCCACGGCGGTCCCGAAGTACCGTCCGGACTGGGCGGCTTGAGCGCCGAGCGTGGTCGCCTTGACGGCGGCGCCGTCGGGTGCGGCGGCCGCGGTCCCGGCGGCGAGCAGCGCGGTGACGGCGACGAGGCCTAACGCGGAGGCGGAGGCCCGGTGGCCTCGTGTGCGGCGGAGCAGTCTCATGATCCTCCTCAGGCGGTGGGAGCGCTCCCACAAGCGGTATTGGAGGATGATAGGAGCCCCACAGGAACCGTCAATACCTCGCGCACCACCCGCTAGCGGGAGGCCAGTTTTCGCAGTACGCGCGCGGCCAGCGGCGTGGGCAGGGTGCGCAGGGTGCGGACCAGGGCCGCCGTCTGCCAGGGGAAGTACGCGTTGGCCGGTTCCTTCTCCAGGGCGCGTACGACGTGCCGGGCTGCACGCTCCTGGCTGATCTGGAACGGCTTGGGCAGGCCGTCGTCGCTGATGCGCTCGGTGGCGACGAAGCCCGGGTGGATCGAGGTGAACCGGATGCCCCTGGGCGCCAGTTCGACGCGGGCGGCGTCGAGGAGCGTACGGACCGCCGCCTTCGCCGCGGAGTACGGGCCCTGGCGGGGGATGCCCATCAGCCCCGCGAGCGAGTTGGTGTGGGCGATGAGTCCGCCCTCCGGCTGGGTGGTCATCTGCTGGATCAGTGGGACGAGGTAGTTGACGACCACGTCGTAGTTGAGCGCCATGATGCGGGCCACGTCCGGGACGCCCACCTGGTCCATCGACATGTCGGGGCCCTGGCCCGCGTTCAGCAGCGCGATGTCGACGGAGCCGTACTCGGCGACGGCGGCCGCCACGACCCGGGCGGCGGCCTCCGGGTCGAGGGCGTCGGCGGCGATGTCCAGGCAGCTCCCGCCGCCGGACCGGATCTCCTTGGCCACGGCGGCCAGTTCGGGAGCGCGCCGGGCGGTGATGACGAGCCGGTTGCCGCCCGCGGCGAGCAGACGCGCCACCTCCGCGCCGATGCCCGAGGACGCGCCGACGATCAGGACCGTACGACCGGTGATGCTTGCCATGACGATCACTGTAAGGGCACTCAGGCGCCGGTGGTCCGCTGCTCCGCGAGCCGGCGTCGTGCGAAGTATTGACACCCCCTGTATGACTGCGTAGACATGTGACTGCGCAGACATGACAGCGCAGTCATACGCGGGTCGGCACCCCTGGAGCGCTCGCCGTGGCTGGCTGGGATGTGAGCCGCCGGACATCGGGAGACCAGAGATGACGCGAGTCGGACTGCAGGGCGGTGGTGCGGCCGCGCCGCGCGCCGTGGACGTGGCCCGGCTGGCCGGCGTCTCGCAGAAGACGGTCTCCCGGGTCTTCAACGGCGAGCGGTACGTGTCGGAGGACGTCCGCCGGCGCGTGCTCGGGGCCGCCGAGGAACTCGGCTACCGCCTGAACAACGCGGCCCGCGCCCTCGCCTCGGGACGCACCCGCTCCATCGGCGTCGTCACCCTCGGCACCGCCCTGTACGGACCCGCCTCGCTGCTCATCGGCATCGAGCGGGCCACCCGGGACGCGGGCTACGCGCTGCGCGTGGTCAACACCGTGGAGGGCGAACCCGGAGGCATCGTTGGGGCCGTCGAGTCGCTCCTCGACCAGGGTGTCGACGGCATCATCGTCTCCGAACCGATCGACGAGGGAACGGTCTCGCTCAGCGTGCACGTACCGGTCCTGGTGCTCGGCGCGCCCGCGGACTTCGGTGCCTCCCGGGTGGTGGCCGCGGGCGTCGGCGCCGAGTCACTGGCCCGGGCCGCCACCGAACACCTGCTGGACCTCGGCCATGTGACGGTCCATCACCTCGCCGGTCCGCAACGGTGGTTCGCCGCCCGGGACCGGCTGGCCGGCTGGCGCTCGGCACTGGCGGCCCGCGACCGGCGGCAGCCGCCCGTCATCGAGGGCGACTGGTCCGCGGCGTCCGGCTACGCGGCGGGCCGGGAGCTCGCCGCCGGTGAGGTCACCGCGGTGTTCGCCGCCAACGACGACATGGCCATCGGCCTGATCCGCGGGCTGACGGACGCCGGCCTGCGGGTGCCGCGGGACGTGAGTGTCGTCGGCTTCGACGACATCCCCGTCTCCGCCTATGTCACGCCTCCGCTGACCACGGTGCGCCAGCCGTTCGACGCGGTGGCACGGGAGGGCCTGCGGCTGCTCGTGCAGGCCATCGAGAAGCCCGACGCGGAACCGGCGCCGGCCGGCGACCCACCGGTCGACCTCGTCGTACGCGCCTCCACGGCCCCTCCGCCGACCCGCTAGCCACCTACCCGCGCGACGCGACCTCGCCGCAACCGGCCGGCTGCGTCAAGCAGTAACTCCCCTTGCTCTCCTGGAGGTTGGTTCATGGCGGTCCTGCCCGCCCGCGTCCTGTTCGGCGCCGCGTATTACCACGAGTACACCCCCGAGTACGACCTCCGGCTGCGGCCCGACGAACGGCTGAAGACCGACCTCGACCTCATGGCCGAAGCCCACTTCACCGTGATCCGGGTGGGCGAGTCGGTGTGGTCGACCTGGGAACCCGGCAACGGCCGCTTCGACCTCGACTGGCTCCGACCCGTCCTCGACGGCGCCCACGAGCGCGGCATCTCCGTCGTCCTCGGGACACCGACGTACGCCGTACCGCCGTGGCTGGCCCGCCAGTACCCGGAGATCACCGCCGAGCACGCCACCGGGCAGCGGCTCGGCTGGGGCGCCCGCCAGGAAGTCGACTTCACGCACCCGGCGTTCCGTTTCCACGCCGAACGGATCATCCGCAAGATCGCCGCCCGGTACGCCGACCATCCCGCGGTCATCGGCTGGCAGGTCGACAACGAACCGGGCCTGCACCTCTTCCACAACCACGGCGTCTTCCAGCGCTTCGTCGACCACCTGCGCGCCAGGTACGGCGATGTCGGCACCCTCAACCGCGAGTGGGGACTGGTCTACTGGTCCCACCGCCTCTCCGACTGGTCCGACCTGTGGACCCCGGACGGCAACGCGCAGCCGCAGTACGACGTCGCCTGGCGGGAGTTCCAGGCCCGCCAGGTCACCGAGTTCATCGGCTGGCAGGCCGACATCGTCCGCGAGTACGCCAAGCCGGGGCAGTTCGTCACCACCTGCATCTCCTACACCCGTCAGGGAGTTCAGGACGACGAGCTCTCCGCCCGCCTCGACATCGCCTCGGGCAACCCGTACTACGACATGCAGGACGGCCTCCTGCTCCCGGACCCCACACCCGACGACCACCGGCAGATCTGGAAGACCACCGGCCTGTGGTCGATGTACCGGACCGCCGACTGGATGTACTCGTCCCGCCAGGAGCCGTTCCTGGTGACGGAGACCAACGCGGGCGCCATCGGCTACGCCTGGGACAACAGGCCCGCCTACGACGGCCAGTGGCGCCAGGCGGCATGGGCCCATGTGGCGCGCGGCGCACGGATGATCGAGTACTGGCAGTGGCAGACGCTGCACTTCGGCGCCGAGACCTACTGGGGCGGAGTCCTCCCGCACAGCTGCCGGCCGGGGCGCGTTTATGCCGAACTCGCCCGGCTGGGCGCCGATTTCGAGAAGGCAGGCCCCCTCGTCGCCGGGCTCGAACCGGACGCCGACATCACGATGGTCTACTCGACGCCGAGCAAGTGGCTGATGGAGAAGCATCCGCCGCTCGCGACCGCCGACGGCGAGCCCGACCCCGCCGCCTACGACCGCATCTTCGACCCCTTCTACCGGGGCGCCTTCGAGTCCGGCCGCCAGGTGCGGATCGTGCACGCCCGACAACTCCACGACCCGCTGGGCGAACGCACGGGCACGACACCGTCCGAGGCCGCCCGCCGCCACCCCGTCCTCGTCGTCCCCGCGCTCTACATCGCCGCCGACACCACCCTCGACTGGCTCGCCGCCTACGCCCACGCCGGCGGCCACCTGGTCCTCGGACCCCGCACCGGCTACGCCGACCACGAGGCCCGGGCCCGGCTCGAACCGGCGCCCGGCCGCCTCACCGAGGCCGCCGGAGTCTCGTACGAGGAATTCAGCAATCTCACCGGCGGCATCCCGGTCCACGCCGTGCCCGGCAGCCCCCTGCACCTCCCGCAGGAGGCCACGGCGACGCACTGGGCCGACGGTCTGACCGTCAGCGACGCCGAGGTGCTCGCCGCTTACCGGCACCGGCACTTCGGCCGCTGGCCGGCCGTCACCACCCGGCGCCACGGCGCGGGCCGCGTCACCTACGTCGGCACCGTCCCGGACCGCGCCCTCGCCCGGGGGCTGTCGGAATGGCTGGTGCCCTCGCCGGCCCACGGCTGGCGCGACCTCCCGGACACGGTCACCGCCACGACCGGCACCTCGCCCGACGGACGCCGCGTCCACGTCGTCCACAACTGGAGCTGGGAGCCCGCGCGGGTCACCGCGCCCCTGGAGCTGACCGACGTCCTGGACGACAGCGGAGTCCCCGCGGGCGCCCAACTGGAGCTCGGCGCCTGGGACGTGCGGGTCCTCGTCGCCTCCTGAACGACCGTTCATCCGTCAATCGGCCGTTCCTCAAAGGAGTCTCGACGACGGCTCGCAGGAGTGGCGGCTGGTCCGCCGGCCGCGCCCCGCCGTCACAGGGCGATCAGCATTCGCTCGGCGGCCACGCGCAGCCCCAGCCCGGCGAGCCGCTCGTGCGCCGGATCGGCGGGGTCGGTCAGCGGGTTGGTGTTGTTGAGGTGGGTGTAGCAGCGGTGCTCCGCCGTCGCCCGGTGCAGGCGGCGCGCGGTGCCCTGCGGGCCCTCGATCGGCAGATGACCCATGCCGGAGGCCGTGCGCTCGGAGATGCCGGTGCGGCGCGGTTCGTCCTCGTCGAGGAAGGTTCCGTCGAGCAGTAGGCAGTCGGCCCGGGCCGTCTCCTTGTCGAAGGCGTCGCTCCAGGTGGCGAGGGCGGGTGCGTACAGCGCGGTTCCTCCGGTGCTCGGGTCGTGCACGCGCAGGGCCACGCTCCAGGCGGGGTGGGCCGGTTCGTCGGCGGCATAGCGCGGGCGCTTGGCCGACAGGGGCACGGCTTCGACCTGGAGGCCGGCGATGTCCGCGGGCGGGGCGTCACCGGTCGACGGCAGGTCGTGCCATGCCAGCCGGGTGTAGGGGTCCAGTACGTCCGCGAGGTGCAGCCTGGTGAGCAGCGCCCGGCGTACGGGTTCCGTCGCCCAGACCTCGATACGGGACGCCTCCCGCAGCCGTAACAGGCCCAGGACGTGGTCGAGTTCGGCGTCGGTGAGGACGACACGCACCACGGGAGTGCGGGCCTGGCCGGCCTCCGGGCGCAGACCCGGGTGGCTTTCGAGCTGCTCGGCGATGTCCGGGGTGGCGTTGGCGAGGAACCAGGAGGCCGGATCCGGCCCGTGGACGGCCAGCCCGTCGTGCAGCCGGCGCCGGGCCGGGTCCCGGCGTGCCCCGGCGCATCCGGGACACGCGCAGTTCCACTGGGGGAGACCGCCACCGGCGGCGGTACCGAGGATGCGCAGCTGCACGGCTGAACTCCGTTCCCTGTGACGCCTGGTGGGATCAGCCTGCCAGCAGCGCGCGGCCCAGCCAGTCCTTCTCGTCGCGTACTCCCGGCAGGGCGTAGAAGTAGCCGCCGCCGGTGGGGGAGATGTAGTCGACGAGGGGCTCGTCGATCAGGCGGGTCTGGGTGGCCTCGAACTGGCGCTTGACGTCCTGCTGGTAGCAGCAGAAGACCAGGCCCATGTCGAGGTTGCCGACGTCGTCGATGCCGCGGTCGTAGTTGTAACCGCGGCGCAGGATACGGGAGTTGTCGGTCTTCGCGGTGCGCGGGTTGGCCAGCCGGATGTGGGCGTCCAGCGGGATCGCGTTGCCCTTCGGGTCCTTGGCGTAGTTGGGCGTGTCGGTCTCCTTGGCGCCGTCCAGCGGGGCGCCCGTGTCCTTGCGGCGGCCGAACATCAGCTCCTGCTCGCTCAGCGAGACCCGGTCCCAGAACTCCACCAGCATGCGGATGATGCGGATCACCTGGTAGCTGCCGCCCTCGGCCCAGGCGGGTTCGCCGTCGCCGCCACCGACCCAGATGAGCCGGTTCGTCTCGCGGGCCGAGGTGACGTCCGGGTTGGCTATGCCGTCCTTGAAGCCGAGCAGGTTGCGCTGGGCGCCGGTGGGGCGCGGGGCGTTCTGGAAGCCGTCGACACGCCACCTGATCTGCATGGCGCCGCGGGTGTGCTTGGCGATGTCGCGCAGCGTGTGCAGCACGGTGTCCTGCCGGTTCGCGCAGATCTGCAGGGACAGGTCGCCGTGGCACTCGGCGGCCTTGAGGTTGTCGTTGGGGAAGGTCCGCATCGGGGTCAGCCGGACCGGCTTCGCCTTGGCGAGGCCGTAGCGGTCGTCGAAGAGGGTGGCGCCCACGCCGACCGTGACGGTGAGGCCGTCGGCGGGGACGGTCGGGCCGAGGATGCCGTTGTCGGCGGGCGGTGCGCCGACGCCGAGGTCGGCCGGGGTGCCGCCGGAGGTGAGGAAGCGGGCCCTGGAGGTGATCGTCCGGAGCAGTTCGGCCAGTCCCGCGCGGTCGTCGGCGATGACGTCGAGGGACACGAAGGTGGCGGCCGCGGGGGCGGGCGTGACGATGCCGGCCTGGTGGGCGCCGTGGAAGGGGACCTTGGCCGCGTTCGCCGTCTGCGTGGCGGCCTGCGCCGTACCCCCGCCGCTCTCGGCGAGGGCGAAAGCACCGCCGGCCAGGGCCGCCCCGGCCGCTCCGGCGCCGAGGGTCGTCCTCACGAAGGAGCGGCGGCCGTGACCGGCGGGGCAACCGCCGTGCGGGGCGGGCGTGTCGGCGGACGGCATGGGGTGGTTCCCTTCGGTCGGTACGGGGTGCTCGGCGGTCATCAGGCGGACTTCCTGATCTCCAGCAGGTCCGGGACGGGGGAGAGGTCCTCCAGCAACTGCCCAGTCGCTCCGTCGACTTGGGCCCGCGTGGTGGCATCGAGCCGTTCCACGGGCGTCCAGGTGCCGCCGTGATGGGCGGCGTCGAGGAGCTTCTGCAGCCGGGCGATGTCCGCGTCGACGGTCGGCAGCAGCTTCGGCGCGCGGCTGGTCAGCAGCGGCCTGAGTACGGTGAGCAGCTCGCGGGTGCCCGCCAGGTTGGCGTCGGCGGTGGCGAGGCCCGTGCCGCTGCCCTCGTCCGTGTCGCCGGTGAGCTCGAACTGGAGAGTGTTCTCCAGGATCTCGTGGGCGCGCAGCGGAAGGTCGGAGGGGTCGAAGTCCTGGGCGGGGAACGCCTTTTGGAGTCCGGTGACCGCGGCGACGAGCCGGTCGGCAGGCGCCTTGAGACTCCCGGCCGACTCGCCGTGCCACAGGCCGTACTCGATGCGGTGGAAGCCGGTGAAGTCCTTGTCGTGCACACCGCCCGGCAGACCGTCGGCCCTGCCGTTGATCCGCTGGTCGAAGTCCTCGAACGTGCCGTAGGCGGCGCCGAGGGAGGAGTAGGTGAGGTGGGCCGTGAGCCAGTCGGTCCGGGCCTTGCCCAGGTGACCGCCCTTGATGTCGGCGTCGAGCGTGCGGGTCTGGGCGACGAGGGTGGCCAACCCGCGGTCGACGTACGCCTTGTACTGCTTGAGCGGGGCGGCGAGATCCTTCTCGGAGACGGGTACGACGGCCTTGGCGCTGCCGCCGCCCGTGACACGGACGGCCCTGGAGGTGACGGCGGTGCCGCCGGTGGGCACGCAGCGCCAGGCGTAGGTGCCGCCGGCGACGGTGGCGACCAGGGCGCGGGTGGTGCCCGGGGCCAGGCCCTCGACCTCGCCGTAGACGGCGCCGGTGGACGGGTCGATCAGGTACACCTCGGAGGTCCTGCTTCCGGTGTTGTGCATCTGGAAGGTCTGCCGGCCCGTCCTGGGCGCGGTGAATCCCTTGCCGCACTCCTTCTCCGAGACCGCGATCGTCTGCGCGGAGGCCGGCTTGGGGCGCCCGAAGGCGACGGCGAGGCCCGCGATCACGGCCGGGACGGTGACGACGGCCACGGGGACCACCCAGACCGGGCGGTGACGCGGCGGGGACGCGGGGGAGTCCTGCGCGGAGGCCTGCTTCCCGGCGGCGGGCTCGGGCGTCGTACCGCGCACACCGCGGACGAACAGGGTCATGACCACGGCCAGATAGCCGCCGTACCCGATGATCTGCAGCCAGGTCATGGCCGGCGTCAGGTTGAACACGCCCTGGAGCAGGGTGCCGTACCAGGAACCGGCGTCGACGCTGCCGCTCAGGTCGAAGGCGTAGGCCGTCTTTCCGGGGAGCAGGCCGCCCTCCTGGAGGTCGCGGAGGCCGTAGCCGAGGACGCCGGCCGCGATGACGATCAGGACCGCGCCGGTGGCGGTGAAGAACCTCGTCAGGTTGATCCTCAGGACCCGGCGGTACAGGCCCCAGCACAGTGCGGTGGCCAGCACGAGTCCGATGGCGGCGCCGGTGAGCGGGCCCGCGGACTCGCCGGCGGCCTGGGCGGTCGTCCACAGGAACAGGGCGGTCTCCAGGCCCTCCCGGCCCACGGCGAGGAAGGAGGTGAGGATCAGTACGCCGGCGCCCATGCCGAGCGCGCCCGTCACCTTCTCCTTGATCTCGCCGGACAGGTTGCGGGCCGAGCGGCGCATCCAGAACACCATGGCGGTGACGAACGCGACCGCGATCACGCTCAGCGTGCCCCCGAAGCTCTCCTGCGCGGTCGCGCTCAGGGACGCGGCGGTGAAGGTCAGGACAGCGCCGAAGCTCAAGGCGAGCGCGATCGCCGCGAGGACGCCCGTCCACACCTGCGGCAGTCGCGAACGGGCGTCGGCCCGCACGAGGGTGGCGACGAGGACGGAGACGATGAGCCCGGCTTCCAGGCCCTCCCGCAGTCCGATCAGAAGGCTCGGAAACGCGTCATCCCACATGTGGTTCTCCCCGGCCCGGCTCCGCAGACCGTGCTCATAAGCGTAGGCATACCTAACAAGACGCCGACCATCATGACTACGGATCTGTAGTCAAAAGGCCATGGGGAGGCAATTCCAGGGCAAAGCCCATTCGGCGGAGTGATTGCCGCATCGTGCCCCACCGACAAGATTCCGCCGAACTCGCCCTGGGTTCGGCTCGGTTGCCGGTGCCCGGGCCCATCGGTTTTGCCGGTGTTGACCGGACGAGTAACTTCCGTTACCACAGGTCACCAGGCATGTCGTCGCCAGGGTCGATCCTGTTGTTGATCGTCGGGCCATGGATGCAGCTTCAAACGTTGAGCACAAATTCCACACATCCCCCTCTTCAGGAGGGGCTCGATGGTCTAGATTGACCTTGCTTCGCATGGTGGGACACGAGGCGACAAATGATGATCTATTGCTCCGGCGTTGCGCGGAGCATGGGGGGTTCCAAGGGATTCTCGAGCACCTCGAGAGTCCGTCAGGACGTGTGAACTTGCTGCGCCACGGCGGTAGTTGAGGCTGCCCTGAAGCAGCCGGGATGTCGTGCACACGGTGGGGCGGGGGTGTCCCACCGGGAGGAACGGCGCGACGCGGGGGGCGGGGGGCCTCCCGAGGAGCCGAAGCATGCGGGAGGCGGGGGCCTTCCGGGGGGAGGGACAGTGTTGGGCGAGCACGTCGTACCACTGGGAACCGGGGGGGTTCTGTGGCGCAGGGGGGACTAGTCGACCCTTTTTCGTCGGCGCACAGACGCCTGGCGGACGAGGCGATGAGCCGGCCCGTGAGCAGTTGGGAGCAGCGGTACAGACGTACCGTCATCACCAGCGACACGGTGGTCACCTTCATCGTGGTGGCGGCGATAGGTGAGTTCTTCGGGGCCCGTGACGCGGCCAACTGGCATGAGAAATGGGGGATCCTGGCCTTCGGCACCGAGCTGCTGGTGCTGGGATCGCTCGCGGTGAGCCGGTCGTGGGCGCCCGCCGTACTCGGCCAGGGCGCGGAGGAGTTCCGAAGACTCGGACGCTCACTGTTCACGGCGACCGTCGTCCTCGCGCTCGGCGGGATCGCCCTCACATCGCGCAACATCAAGCTCTGGATATTCGTCGCGATCCCCGCGATCGCGCTCGTCACCATGACGGCCCGGTACGTACTCCGGCTTTCGCTGCACAAGCGGCGGAACGAAGGGCGGTGCCTGAGACCGGTGCTCGCCGCCGGAAGCCCTGACACCGTACGGGACTTGATAGCCCGGACCCGCAAGTTCCCCCACCTCGGATGGCGGGTGGACGGGGTGTGCACGACCGACGGGATCGACGGCGACGAACTCGACGGGGTACCGGTCGTCGGCCGGCTGACGGACGTCGCCAAGTACGTCGAGCACGACGGCTACCGCGTCGTCGCGGTCACCCCGGACCCGCACTGGACACCGGAACGGCTGCAGCGCCTGGCCTGGAACCTCGAAGGCAGCGACGCCGAGATGGTCGTGGCCCCCGTGCTGATGGAGGTGGCCGGCCCGCGCTTGCACGTCGACGCCGTGCTCGGCATACCGCTGCTGCGGGTCAGCATGCCGACCTTCACCGGCGGCCGCCGGGCCATCAAGGCGGTCGTCGACCGGCTGGGCTCCGCGATCCTCCTGCTGCTGTTCGCACCGCTGATGGTGTGCGTCGGACTGCTCGTGGTGATGGACAGCCGGGGCGGCGCGTTCTACCGCCAGCGCCGGGTCGGCAAGGACGGCCGCGAGTTCACCATCCTCAAGTTCCGCACGATGGTCGCGGACGCCGACCGGGCACGAGCCGAACTGGCCGACCAGAACGAGGGCGCGGGGCTGCTGTTCAAGATGCGCCGGGACCCGCGGGTGACCCGGGTGGGCACCGCGCTGCGCCGCTACTCGATCGACGAACTCCCGCAGCTCTTCAACGTACTTACCGGATCGATGTCGCTGGTCGGTCCCCGGCCCCCGCTGCCGGAGGAGTCCGCCGAGTACGGCCCGGACATCCGGCGGCGGCTGCTGGTCAAGCCCGGCCTCACCGGCCTGTGGCAGATCAGCGGACGCAGCGACCTGCCGTGGGAGGAGGCCGTCCGCCTCGACCTGCGGTACGTGGAGGACTGGTCTCTCGCCCTGGACACGGTGATCTTGTGGAAGACGCTGCGTGCGGTGCTCTACGGCCAGGGGGCCTACTGATGTGCGGGGATCGCAGGCCACAGGGGCCTGGGGGGAGGAACGGGTCATGAGAATCAGCGTTTTCGGGCTCGGCTACGTGGGCTGCGTGTCGGCCGCGTGCCTGGCCAGCATGGGCCACGAGGTCATCGGGGTGGACGTCAACCAGGTGAAGGTCGACCTGGTCAACGACGGCAAGGCGCCCGTGGTCGAGGAGCGCATCGGCGAGCTCACCGCCGAGGTCGTACGGACCGGAGCACTGCGCGCCACCACCGACGTGCGCGAGGCGATCATGGACAGCGAGATCTCGCTGGTCTGTGTCGGCACGCCGTCGGAGCCCAACGGCAGCCTGTGCACCACGTACTTGGAGCGGGTCACCGAGGAGATCGGCGCCGCGCTCGCCGAGCGGGGCGGACGGCACACCGTCGTGTTCCGCAGCACCATGCTCCCCGGCACCTGCCTCAACCTGCTCGTGCCGATCCTGGAGAAGAACATCGGCGGCACGGCCGGAGTGGACGTCGGAGTCGCCGTCAACCCGGAGTTCCTGCGCGAGGGCACCAGCGTCCGGGACTTCTTCGACCCGCCGAAGACCGTCATCGGCGAGCTCGACCAGGTGAGCGGCGACGCGGTCGCGGCGCTGTACGAGGGCCTGCCCGGCGAGGTGTTCCGGGTGCCGGTCCCGACGGCCGAGGCCATCAAGTACGCGGACAACGCGTTCCACGGCCTCAAGATCGGCTTCGCCAACGAACTGGGCGCGGTGTGCCAGGCGTTGGGGGTGGACTCGCACCAGGTGATGGACGTGTTCCTGGCCGACCGCAAGCTGAACATCAGCCCCGCCTATCTGCGCCCCGGCTTCGCCTTCGGCGGCTCCTGCCTGCCCAAGGACCTGCGCAGCCTGGTGCACGCGGCGCAGCGGGCCGACGTGTCGGTGCCCATCCTCTCCCACGTCCTGCCCTCCAACGCCGACCATCTGCAGCGCGCGGTGGAGCTGGTCGAGCGGACCGGCAGGCGCCGGGTGGGAATGTTCGGGCTGTCCTTCAAGCCCGGCACCGACGACCTGCGCGAGAGCCCGCTCGTCGAGCTGGCGGAACGGCTCTTCGGCAAGGGGTACGACCTGAAGATCCACGACGCCAACGTGAGCCTCTCCCGGCTGATGGGCGCGAACCGCGAGTACATCGAGACCAGGCTGCCGCACCTCGCGCAGCTCCTCGCGGACTCCGTCGACGAAGTGCTCGAGCACGCCGAGGTGTGCCTCGTCGGAACCAAAGACCCGGCCGTCCTCTCGGCGCTGCCCCACGGCGGCAGCCAGACGATCGTCGACCTCATCCGCCTTCCCGACGCCGAGACGCGCCGGACCGAACCGGGATACGTGGGCCTTGCTTGGTAACGAAGTCAGCGGCGACGGCGCGGGCCGCCGCGCGCTGATCCTGGTGGAGAACCTGTCGGTGCCCTTCGACCGGCGGGTGTGGCAGGAGTGCACGACACTGCGCGACGCGGGCTGGGAGGTGCACGTCATCTGCCCCCGCGGCGAGAAGCGGGACACCGAGCCCGAGGCCCTGATCGACGGGGTGCGGATCCACCGCTATCCGCTGCGCGCGGCCACCGGAGGACCGGCCGGCTACCTGCAGGAGTACGGATCGGCCCTGTGGCACACCGCCCGGCTGGCCCGCAAGGTCGGCCCCGTCCACGTGGTCCACGCCTGCAACCCGCCCGACCTGCTGTTCCTGGCGGCCCGGTGGCTCAGACGGCGCGGCGCACGGTTCGTCTTCGACCAGCACGACCTGGTGCCGGAGCTGTACCTCTCCCGCTTCGACCGCGGCAAGGACCTGCTCTACCGCGCCGTGTGCGCGCTGGAGCGGCGGACCTACCGGGCCGCGGACGTCGTACTCGCCACGAACGAGAGCTACCGGGACGTCGCGGTGAGCCGTGGCGGCAAGCGGCCCGAGGACGTCTACGTGGTGCGCAGCGCGCCCCAGATCGAGCGGTTCCAACCGGTGCCGGCCGAGCCGGAGTTGAAGCGCGGCAAGCCCCATCTGCTGTGCTACCTGGGCGTCATGGGCCCGCAGGACGGCGTCGACTACGCCCTGCGCGCCCTCGCCAAGCTGCGCGACGAGCTCGGGCGGACCGACTGGCACGCGGTGTTCGTCGGCTCCGGCGACGCCTTCGACGCGATGGTGGAGCTGTCCCGGCAGCTCGGGCTCAGCGACCAGGTGCAGTTCACCGGGCGCATTCCGGACGCCGACCTGGTGCGCTACCTGTCCACCGCGGACGTGTGCCTCTCCCCGGACCCGCGCAACCCGCTGAACGACGTGTCGACCATGAACAAGGTCCTGGAGTACATGGCGATGGGCCGGCCCATCGTCTCCTTCGACCTGAAGGAGGCGCGCGTCTCCGCCGGTGACGCCGCCGTCTACGCTCCCGCCAACGACGAGGCCCGGTTCGCCGAGCTCATCACGGTGCTGCTGGACGACCCCGACAAGCGGGCCCGCATGGGCAAGATCGGCCAGGAGCGAATCGGCGGGCAGCTGTCCTGGAGCAACTCGCAGGCATCGCTGCTCGCCGCCTACGCCGCCGCCTGCCGGGACCGCGACGCGGCCCCCGCGGGCGGCGCGGTGCGCACAAGGAAGAAGAGGCAGCGCAGTTGAACGAAGACACCATCCGCCTGGTCACGATCGGGCGGATACTCCGTCGGCGGTGGCGGCTCCTTGCCGCCCTCGCCGTCTTGGGCGCACTCGTCGGATACGGCGCCTCGGTGCTGGTGTTCCCGCCGCGGTACACCGCGCAGGCACCGGTACTGCTGCCAGGGGTGTGGGAGGAGCGGGAGCTGCTCACCCAGGTCGACATCGCCACCAGTCTGACCGTCGTCGACCGCGCGGCCGACGCCATCCACTGGACCGACGTCAGCCGCACCGAACTGCGCAGCCATGTCGCCGCCTCGGCCGCCGACGGGAACATCATCACGATCTCGGGTACGGCCGACACCCCGGAGCGCGCGCAGCGGCTCGCCGACGGGGTGGCGCAGCAGTTCGTGCAGTTCGCCGCCCAGGTCGCGGGCAGCGGAGCCGACGCCGGCGTGGCCGCGCAGACCGAGGCGCTGCGCAAGCAGGTCGCGGAGACCAACCGCCGTATCTCCGACCTGGCCAAGGCCGCCGATCCGGGACAGACCGTGGAGAGCGTGCAGTCCCGCACGGCGCTCGAGAACCTGCGCACCTCGCTGGAGGCGGCCATGAAGAAGCTGGAAGAGGCCGACCCGTCGACCAGCAAGGCGGGCATGGTCGTCATGGGGCCGGCTCCCCGGCCGACCGGCGAGGCACCGCCGACGCGGATTCAGCTCATCGCCGGCGGCGCTCTGCTGTTCCTCCTGGTCACGGTCGTCGGCCATCTCGTCGCCGCCCGGATGAACCGCCGACTGCGCAGCGAACCCGAGATCGCCGCCGCACTGGGCGCCGCGTCGCTGGGCACCGTCGACGTGGCCGGCGAATGGCCCGCGCACCGGCCGCAGAGCGGGGAGCGGGGGACCAGGGTCCGCCGGCTCCTCGGCATGGACGTCCGGTGGGACGTACCGGCTCCGCTGAAGTCCGGCGACGAGGCCGGCAGACGGCTGCGCTACCGGCGGGTGTGCGCCCGCCTCCGGGAACAGCTGCCGGCTCCCCGGCGGCTGCTGGTCGTCGTACCCGAAGGCGACGAGATCGCCCGCCGGGCCGCCGGGCTGCTCGTCACCGAGGCCAAGGCCGACCCGCTGCTGCGGGTCGTGGAGGTGTCGGTCGAGCGGCCGACGGTGCCGGACCGCGAGACCGAGGCCGGCGCCCTGGTGGTGCTCGGCGCGGGCACCTGGACCGCGGAGGAACTCGCCGGCATCGCCGACGCGTGCGCGGACGGCAGGCACGAGGTCCTCGGCGTCGTCGTCGCCGGGACCGTCCAGGCCCGCCCCACGCGTCCCGCCGCCGAGCTGCCGGACGACGCCACTCTGACGTTCGCCGTTCCCGGCCGCGCGACGGGAGGTTCGGCGTGAGCACGAACACGACTTCGACGGAATCGACGGCCACTCCGCTCGTGGACCTTCAGGCGCTGGTCGTGGCGGTGCGCAGGCGCCGCCGCCTGTGGTGCGCCATGGCGGTCCTGGGCTTCCTGGCCGGTGCGGCCGTGGCGGTCCTGATGCCACCGCCGCCGAGCGCGATGACCAAGGTGCTGGTCGCCCACGCGGAGGACCAGCCGAACGACACCGGCACACTGATCCGCACCGACGTCGCGCTGCTGCAGACCACGCGGATCGCCGACGCGGCCCTGAAGGCCCTCAAGTCCCCGGAGAAGCCCGAGGACTTCATGAAGGACTACCGGGGCACCGGCCTGACCAACAACCTGCTGCAGATCGACGTGACCGGCGACACCGACGCACAGGCGGTGGCCCGGGCCAAGGCGCTGGCCGACGCGTTCGTCGCGGACCACATACAGCGGATGAAGGCGACCGCGCAGGCCGAGTCCAAGGCCCTGCTCGACCAGCGCAACCGCACCCGGGACGAACTCGCCGCGGTCAACAAGCAGATCAGCGACCGGTCCACGGCCGGCGACACGACGGGGGCGGCGAGCCTCGAATCGCTCTACGCCCGCCGGGCCGAACTCAACTCCCGCATCTCCGACTTCGACCAGCGCGCCGCCGACGCCCGCACCGGCACGCCCGCGGTCATCGCCGGCACGCAGATCGTGGACGACCCGAGCGCGGTACGGCACTCCCTGCCCAAGGCCGCCGCCACCGACGCCGCGATCGGGCTGATCCTCGGCCTGTTCCTCGGGCTCGCGCTCGCCGCCGTCGGCGTGGTCGTCGCCGACCGTCCCGTACTGCGCCGGGACATCGCGGCGAACCTCGGCGCCTCGGTCATCGCGGAACTGCCCCGCCGGTCGGGCCGGCCGTGGCAGCGCCGCCGGACCCGGCTGGCCCGCGAACGGCTCACCACGTCCCTGGCCCGCACCGCCCGCGGCTCCGCGGAACCGCTGTCGCTGCTCGAACTGGGCTGCGCGCGCAGCACGAGCGCGATCGCCCTGAACGTCGCCAGGGCACTGGCGGCCGACGGGCCCGTGGTCGTCGTCGACGGCCTGCCCGGCGGGCAGCTCTCCAGCCGTAACCAGAAGCCGGGGGACCCCACCGTCGTCAGCGGCGCACAGGCCGCGAACCTGCCGGACCAGGGGCGCCTGATCGGCGTCGGCTCGGTCGCCCCCGGCACCGCGTGGACGGACCTCCAGTACCTCGGCACCCAGACCGTGCTCGTCGCGCGAGCCGGGCACGGCAGCGCCGCCTGGCTGCACACGGTGGCACGGCAACTCGCGGACCAGCGCATCACGGTGGTCGGCGTGGTGCTGATCGACCCCGATCCACGGGACCGCACCGACGGCACCCTGTGGGACGGGCTGCACATCGCGCTGCGGGGACACAGCGAGCGGACGGCCCGGCAGAACGGGACTGGCCAGGCGAAGACGGAGCGCATGCCGATGTGGGCCGCACGAATCCCGGACAGCGACCAGGAGGTGCGGTAGGACATGTGTGGCATCGCGGGAACGTACCGGTGGCCGGACGGCAAGCTCGTCACCGACCGGCTCACCGAATCCCTCGCCCACCGCGGCCCCGACGGGGCGGGCCGGTACGGCCACCCCGTCGGTGACGGCGAAGTGCAGCTCGGACACCGCCGGCTGTCCATCATCGACCTGTCCGAGACCGGCGCCCAGCCGATGGTCAAGGACGGACTCGCCCTGACGTACAACGGCGAGCTGTACAACGCTCCCGAGCTGCGGGCCGAGCTGGAGGCCGCCGGGGTGCGCTTCCGCGGTACCTCCGACACGGAGGTGCTCCTGGAGGCCTGGCGGCGCTGGGGCACGGACTGCCTGCCCCGGCTGCGCGGCATGTTCGCGTTCGGCGTCTTCGACGAGCGCACCGGTGAACTGGTGCTGGTCCGCGACCAGTTGGGCATCAAGCCGCTGTTCCTGCTGCGGCGCGGCGAGGGCCTGGTCTTCGCCTCCGAGCTGAAGGCCCTCGCCCTCGCGACCGGCGGCAAACTGGAGGTGGACCACGCGGCGCTGGTGGCCTCGCTCCTCTACTACTGGGTGCCGGACTCGCGCTGCGCGTTCCGCGAGGCGGAGAAGCTGCCCCCGGGCAGCTGGCTGCGCTGCCGTCCCGACGGCCGGGTGGAGCGCGGCCGGTTCTGGAACCTGAAGGACGTCGCCGCCGAGGGCCGGGAGCGGGCCCGCAGCGGCGACCTGCCGGACATCGCCGCCGTCGTCGAGGAGTCGACCCGCAGCCACCTGCTCTCCGACGTGCCCGTGGCGACCTTCCTCTCCGGTGGCCTCGACTCCAGCTACCTCACCGCGCTGGCGGCCCGCGAGCACCCCGGGATCTCCGCCTACACGATCGGATTCCGCGCCGAGGACGCCAAGTTCGAGGCGATGCCGGACGACCTGCGCTACGCCCGGCAGGTCGCCGAGCAGTTCGGCGTCGACCTGCACGAGATCGAGATCGCCCCGAACGTGCTCGACCTGCTGCCGCAGATGACGTACTCCCTGGACGAGCCGATCGGCGACCCCGCCGCGATCAACACCTTCCTGATCTGCACCGCCGCCCGGGAGGCCGGGGTCAAGGTGATGCTCTCCGGGATGGGCGCCGACGAGCTGTTCGCCGGCTACCGCAAGCACCTGGCCAACCTGCTCGCGCTGCGCTACCAGCGGGTCCCGCGGCCGCTGCGGCGCGGGGCGTCCGCGGTGGTGGACCGGCTGCCGGTCGCCACCTCCCGCCGGGGCCTGAGGTCGGTGCGCTTCGCCAAGCGGTTCCTCTCCTTCGCCGACCTGCCGGAGGAGACCGCGTTCCGGCGCAGCTACACCATGTACGACCAGGAGGAGCTGCTCGCCCTGGTCGATCCCGACCTGGCCGGGACGGTCGACGACGTGCTGACCGAACACGCGGACGTCTACCAGGACAACGAGCTCGACGACTTCGTCAGCCGCATGTGCCTGGCCGACGCCCGGATGTTCCTGCCCGGCCTCAACCTCACCTACACGGACCGCTCCAGCATGGCCGCGTCGACCGAGGTGCGGGTGCCGTACGTGGACGTCGAGGTGGTCAAGGCCGCGTTCGCGGTGCCCGGCGACCGCAAGATAGCCGGGCGGCAGGGCAAGGCGGTCCTCAAGGAAGCGGCCACCTCGATCCTGCCCCGGGAGATCGTGTACCGGCCCAAGGGCCTGTTCAGCGCCCCGCTGCGGGCCTGGATGAGCCGGGACCTGGCACCGCTGGTGCGCGAGGTCGTCAACGACGGCGAGCTCGTCCGCTCCGGGTTCCTGCGCCGCGACGCGCTGGCCCGGATGGTCGCCGAGGACGCCGCCGGGCAGCAGGACTTCTCCAAGCATCTGTGGCATGTGCTGACCCTCGAGTACTGGTATCGCGACGCGACCTCCGGGTCCGGCCAGAGCACTCGGCAAACGGCTTAGAAATCAGGGGACTTCGGTGAAACAGGTCGTACAGAACTACAAGAGCGGCGAGCTGGCGGTGCTCGACGTGCCGGTGCCGGGGTGCAAGCCGGGCGGTGTGCTGGTGCGCAGCGCCTTCTCGCTGATCTCCACCGGCACCGAGATGATGAAGGTGTCCGAGGCCGGCATGTCGATGCTGGGCAAGGCCCGTTCCCGCCCCGACCAGGTGGCCAAGGTCATGCAGAGCGTGGCGACCAACGGAGTGCCCGCCACGTACCGCAAGGTGATGGGCAAGCTGGACTCCTACACACCGCTCGGCTACTCGCTGTGCGGAGTGGTCGAGCAGGTCGGCGCCGGCATCGACGACGTCAAGGTCGGCGACCTGGTGGCCTGCGCCGGCAACGAGCACGCCCTGCACGCCGAACTGAACTGGGTGCCGAAGAACCTCTACGCTCCGGTGCCGGACGGCCTCGCCCCGCGGCACGCGGCCTTCGGCACCGTCGGGTCGATCGCGATGCAGGGCGTCCGCCAGGGCGAGCCGCAGCTCGGCGAGGTCGCGCTGGTCATCGGCCTCGGGCTGATCGGGCAGCTAGTGGTGCAGCTCCTGGCCGCCGCGGGAGTCCGCGTCGTCGGCGCCGACCCCGACCCGGCGCGCTGCGAACTCGCCGAGGGCCTGGGTGCCGCGGCCGCCGGCGACCCCGGGTCCACGGCCGTGGAGACCGCCGTCGCCGAACTCACCGACGGCCACGGCGTCGACCAGGTGTACCTGGCGGCCGGCGGCGGCAGCAACCAGCCCGTCGAGCTCGCCGCCCGCCTGTGCCGGGACCGCGGCCGGGTCGTCGACATCGGCAAGTGCCGCCTCGACCTGCCGTGGAACGCGTACTACGAGAAGGAACTCGACGTCCGCTTCTCCCGCAGCTACGGCCCCGGGCGCTACGACCCCGAGTACGAGCTCCAGGGCCGCGACTACCCGATCGGCTACGTCCGCTGGACCGAGCGCCGCAACCTGGCCTGCTTCCTCGACCTCATGGCCCGCGGAAAGGTCGACGTGGAGCCCCTCATCTCCCACGTCGCCGACTTCGACGACGCCGTGGAGACGTACCAGCGTCTGAAGGACGGCGAGCTGAAGGCCGTGGCCGTGCTGTTCCGTTACCCCGAACAGCCGGAAGCAGCGACGGAAGCCCCGTCGGTGGCAGTCCCCGAGGTGAAGGCGAAGCCGAGCCCGGCCCGGGCGGCCAAGACGCCGGTACGTCTCGCGTTCGTCGGCGCCGGCAACTACGCCACCTCGATGCTGCTGCCCCACCTCGCCCAGCGCGAAGGCGTCGAGCTGTCGACCGTCGTCACCACGACGGCGCTGTCCGGGGCCAACGCGCAGCGCAAGTTCGGCTTCAAGGAGGCGACCACCGACCTCGACGCCGTCCTCGGCGACAAGTCCGTCGACGCCGTCTTCGTCGTCACCCGGCACAGCTCGCACGCCGAACTGACCCGACAAGCCCTCCTCGCCGGCAAGACCGTGTTCGTCGAGAAGCCCCTCGCCCTCAGCGAGGACGAGCTGGCCGGTGTGCTCGCGGCGGTGGAGGAGTCCGGGAACGACCGGCTGCAGGTGGGCTTCAACCGCCGGTTCGCGCCGCTGCTCCAGGAGGCCAAGACACGGTTCGGCGCCCGGAGCGGTCCGGCGCACCTGCGCTACCTGGTCAACGCGGGACGCCTCGACCACGGCAGCTGGTACCTCCAGCAGGGCTCCGAGGGCTCGCGGTTCGTGGGCGAGGGCGGGCACTTCATCGACACGGCGAGCTGGCTGCTCGACGCCGACCCGGTCTCGGTGTACGCGACCGCAACGTCCGGCAACGAGGACCTCCAGGTCGTCCTGCGCTACCCCGACGGCTCCACCGCCACCATCAGCTACGTCACCAGCGGCCCCTCCGGCTTCCCGAAGGAGACGCTGGACCTGGTCGCGGACGGCCGCGCGCTGCGGCTCGACGACTTCGTGCGGGCCTCGGTGTACGGCCGTAAGAAGTGGGTCAGTTCGCGGCTGCCCAAGGCCCGGGACAAGGGGCAGAACGCCGAACTGGCCGCGTTCGTCAAGGCGGTTCGCACCGGCGAGCCGATGCCGGTGCCGCTCCAGTCGCTGGTCGCCACCACGGCGGCCACCCTCGCCGTGCAGGCCGGTCTGGCCGGCGGTGCGCCGGTGACGTTGGCGAGGTCCCGATGACCATGAGCGCGGGCTGGTACCTCCGGCGGCTGTCCCGGATGGGGCCGCAGGAGGTCGCGGGCCGGGTGGGCGACACGCTGCGCAGACGGCGGTGGCGGGCGACGCCGCCCGGCTGCCCGGGCGTGACCGGCGCCCGGTTCACCGCGGTGCTGCCCGCCGGGACCGTCGCCGCCGTACCCCCGGACGCCGCGAAGCGGCTCGTCGCCGAGGCGGACCGGCTCATGGACGGGCACGCCGAGTTCTTCGGCGTGGTCCGCGACGACCTGGCCGACCCGGACTGGTGGCTCGACCCGAAGACCGGGCGCCGGGCCCCCTCGGGGTACGCCTTCGACGTCCCGTACCGCAGCGAGGACGCGGTCGGGGACATCAAGCAGATCTGGGAGCCGTCCCGGCACCAGTACCTCACCCAGCTCGCCGCCGCCTACGCGATCACCGGGAACGAGCGGTACGCCGAGCGCGTCGCCGAGCATCTGCGGTCGTGGTGGGCGGCCAACCCGCCGCTGCAGGGCGTCCACTGGATCAGCGGCATCGAGCTGGGCATCCGGCTGCTGTCCTGGGTGTGGGTCCGCCGGCTGCTGGACGGCTGGGCGGGCGCGGCCGAGCTGTTCGAGGACAACCCGGTGGCGGTGAACCAGATCTGGCACCACCAGCGCTGGCTGGCCGCCTTCCCGAGCCGGGGCTCCTCGGCGAACAACCACGTCATCGCCGAGGACGCCGGGCAGCTCGCCGCGGCCTGCGCGTTCGACTGGTTCCCCTCCTCGGCGCGCTGGCGGGCCGGTGCGCTGCGGTCGCTGGAGCGTCAGCTGCGCGGCAACACCTTCCTCTCCGGCCTCAACCGCGAGCTGGCCACCGAGTACCACGGACTGGTCCTTGAGCTCGGCCTGGCCGCGGTGGCCGAGGCGGACGCCGCCGGAGTGCCGGTCCCCGCGACGGTCCGGCTGGTGCTGCTGCGCATGACCGACGCGCTCGCGGCCGTCGTGGACAACCGGCTCCGGCCGCCGCGTCAGGGGGACGCGGACGACGGACACGGTCTGGTCCTCGACGGCGCGGGCACCGACCGCTGGGGCTCGCTGCTGGCCACCGGCGACGCGGTGTTCGGCCGGCTCGACTGGTGGCCGGAGGCGACCGGCACCGACGTACGCACCCCGCTGCTGGCCGCGCTCGTCAAACCCGGCGAACCGTCCGTGGCCCGCCCGGCGGCCCGGCCCGGTCACTTCGCCGACGCGGGCATGACGATCCTGCGCGGCCCGGAGGAGATCTGGTGCCGCTGCGACGGCGGCCCGCACGGCTTCCTGTCCATCGCCGCGCACGCCCACGCGGACGCGCTGTCCGTGGAGGTCCGGCACGACGGGGTCGACGTGCTCGCCGACCCGGGGACGTACTGCTACCACGGGCAGCCCGAGTGGCGGCAGTACTTCCGCTCCACCCTCGGCCACAACACCCTGCAGCTGGACGGCGCCGACCAGTCCGTCTCCGGCGGCCCGTTCCTGTGGACCCGGCACGCACAGAGCCGGGTGCTGACCGCGGACGCGGCCCGCTGGAGTGCCGAGCACGACGGCTACCAGGGCTCCGTTCACCGGCGGCAGGTGGAACTGACCGCCGAGAGCCAGGAGTTGAAGATCGTCGACGAGGTGCGCGGCCCCCGCCGGGAGGCACGCCTGGCGTTCCACCTCGGCCCGGCGATCACCGCGGAACTGGTGGGCCATCAGGCCCGGCTCACCTGGACCCGGGACGGCGAGGACCGCTCGGCGGTGCTCGACCTGCCCGGACAGCTGTCGTGGCAGGCACATCGCGGGGAGACCGAGCCGCCGCTGGGCTGGTACTCCGCGGGCTTCGGACGGAAGGAACCCGCCACCACCCTGGTCGGCACCGGCTCCACGGACGGCGCGGAGGGCTTCACCACCGTGCTCAGGTTCCGCGGCCAGGAGGGCACGTGAGGATCAAGAGGTGGCCCTGGACGCTGGCGGCGGCACCGCTGGCGCTGGCCCTGGTGACGGCGACCGGCTGCGAGAGCACGTCGGACGCCCGCACGAACCCGACCGCCAGTGCCGCGCCGACCACGTCCGGGGCGCGGTCCACGTCCGTCGCCCGGGTCTGCGCCAACCCCGTGGCCGGGCCGACGAAGGCGCCGGCGGGTGCGGTCACCGTCGACCCCGCGAAGGTCGGCGACCTGGCGGCGAAGACCAAGAACAGCCCCGCGAACACCACGTTCTGGCTCAAGCCGGGCAAGCACCGGCTCGACCCGGACCGCTACGCCCAGGTCGTGCCCAAGAAGGGCGACCGCTACATCGGTGCGCCGGGCGCGGTGCTCGACGGCGGGAAGAAGAACCAGTACGCGTTCAGCGGCGGCGCCCGTGACGTCACCATCCGCTATCTGACCGTGCAGAACTTCGTGGCCCCGATGGACGAGGGCGTCGTCAACCACGACTCGGCCGACGGCTGGGTGGTCGAGGACTCGACGATCCAGGACAACGCCGGTGCCGGGCTGATGGCCGGCGCCCGCCAGCAGGTCCGCGCCAACTGCCTGCGCGACAACGGCCAGTACGGCATGAACGCCTACAAGGGCAAGGGCCGTATCACCGGCCTGGTGGTCGAGGGCAACGAGATCGTCGGCAACAACACCGGCGACTGGGAGCGGCGCAGGCCGGGCTGCGGCTGCACCGGGGGCGTCAAGTTCTGGGCCGTCGACGGCGCCGACGTGCGCGGCAACTGGGTGCACGGCAACCGCGGAACGGGGTTGTGGGCGGACACCAACAACAACGACTTCCTCATCGAGAACAACGTCCTGGAGGCCAACGACGGGGCCGCGCTGATCTACGAGATCAGCTACAACGCGATCATCCGGAACAACACCATCCGGCGGAACAACTGGGTCGAGGGCCGCAAGGCGGCCGACAGCGGCGACAGCTTCCCGTTCGCGACCCTCTACCTGTCCGAGTCGGGCGGCGAACCACGGATCAAGGCCCGCACCTCCAAGATCGACGTCTACCGGAACGTGTTGGAGAACAACTGGTCCGGGATCACCCTGTGGGAGAACGCCGACCGGTTCTGCAACAGCCCGGCCAACACCTCCTCCGGGGACTGCACCCTGCTGGTGAAGAAGACCTCCAGCTGCGCCCGGCCGGCGATCGCCAAGGCACCGCTCTACTCCGACTGCCGGTGGAAGACCCAGCGGGTGGACATCCACGACAACCGCTTCGTGCTGGACAAGTCCGTCCTCAAGTGCACGGCGAAGTGCGACCGCATGGCCGTGCTGTCCAACTACGGCACCTACCCGGACTGGTCGCCGTACAAGGGCGAGAAGGTGGCCGACGCGATCACCCAGACGCAGCACAACCGCTGGCACGACAACGTGTACGTCGGAGCGTGGAAGTTCGTCGCCCACGACCCGAGCAAGGTGCTCGACTTCGCGCAGTGGCAGGGCCTGCCGTACCGGCAGGACGCGGGCAGCACCCTGCGCGCAGGGGACGGTGGTTGAGATGACGGCGAACCGCACGCCGAAGATCGTCGGGACGGTCTGGGGGCTGCTGATCCTCAACACCCTGGGCTCCGCCGGAGCGAAGACCATCGTCCCGCTGCCCCGCTCCCTGATCCAGATGGTCACCATGGGTGCGCTGGTCGCCGCGTTCGCGCTGGCGCTCGCCATCAACGTCCAGCTGCGCATCCGGCCCACCGCCTACGTGTTCCTGCTCACCGTGCTCCTGGTGTCCAGTGTGATCTCCAGCGCGCACCTGGAGTCCGGCTTCGGCGCGCTGTTCCGCTGCTTCCGGCTGGCCCTGTTCGTGTGCACGCTGTGGCTGCTCACCCGCTGGTGGGACGGCGGCCTGACGTTCGTCCGGCACCACATCCGGATGTACTTCGCGGTGCTCGGGCTGGTGGCGCTCGGCCTGGTCGTCTCCCCGGGCATGGCCCTGCCCGACCTCTACGGCGGACGGCTCGTCGGCGACCTGTGGCCGCTCACCCCGCCGCAGATCGGACAGTACGCCGCGGTGATCGTCGGGCTCACCGTGCTGCTCCTGCTGGGCCACCGGACCGACGGGAAGAGCGCGGCCGTGGTCATCGTGCCGTCCCTCGTCCTGCTCGCGCTGACCCACACCCGCACGGCCACGCTCGGTCTGCTGCTCGGGCTGCTGCTGGCGATCGGCTCGCTCCTGCTCACCAGCGCCGCCGCGCGCCGCTTCTTCACCTGGGCGGTGGTGTGCGCCACGGTGGCCGCAGTGGGGTTCGCCTCCATGCTCCAGTCGTGGTTCCTGCGCGGACAGAGCAAGGAGAACTTCTCCAGCCTCACCGGCCGGGCCAAGGTCTGGGACGCGCTGCTGGCCGCACCCCGGACGACGGGGGAGAAGCTGTTCGGCGTCGGCCTCGGCGACAAGTCCTTCGGCGGACTGCCGATCGACAACAGCTGGCTGGCCGTCTACAACGAGCAGGGCCTGATCGGCGTCACCCTGGTCGCCGTCATCATCGTCGTCCTGGGCGGAGTCGCGCTGCTGCGGCCGCCGTCCCTGCAGCGGGCCTGCGCGATCTTCCTGATCAGCTACTGCGCGATCGCCTCGTACACCGAGGCCGGCCTGGGCGACGCCTCGCCGTACCTGCTCCATCTGGCCCTGGCCGCCTCGCTGCTGGCGGCACCCGTCACTGCCCCGCTCGGGATTCCCGAGGCCCCCAAGACGCTCGAAGCCCGTCCGGCGCCTGCCGTTCCCCGACCGCGCGTGCCGCGCTGGGCCCGTGGATCGGAGGTGACCTGAGCATGCACGTCCTCGTGGTGCACAACCGCTACGCCTCGGCCCAGCCGAGCGGCGAGAACAAGGTCGTCGACCAGGAGGTGGAGCTGCTGCGCGCCGGCGGCCACCGGGTCGAGCTGTTCGAGCGGCGCAGCGACGACATCGGCGCCATGTCCCTCCTCGGCAAGGTCGCCGTACCCCTGCAGGTCCCGTGGAACCCGGCGGTCCGTACGGAGCTCGCGGCGCGGCTGCGCGCCGAGCGGCCGGACGTGGTGCACGTCCACAACGTCTTCCCGCTCCTGTCGCCCGCGGTGCTCGCCGCCTGCGCCGACGCCGGCGTGCCCGCCGTCGCGACGCTGCACAACTACACCCAGGTCTGCCCGCCCGGCACACTCCAGCGGGACGGAAAGCCGTGCACCGAGTGCGTCGGCTCGTCGGTGCCGCTGCCCGCGGTCCGGCACGGCTGCTACCGCAACTCCCGCCTCGCGACCGTGCCGCTCGCGGTCAGCATGTCGGCGAACCGGCGGCGGTGGTGGACCGGCGTCGAGCGGTTCCTGTGCATCTCCGCGGCACAGCGCGACATCCTCGTACGGGCCGGTATGCCCGCCCAGCGGCTGGCGGTGAAGCACAACTTCGTGCCGGACCCGGACGCGCGCCGGTCGGACGACGGCGAGCACCTGCTCTATCTGGGCCGGCTCGCCGAGGCCAAGGGCGTACGGCTGCTCATGGCCGCGTGGGACGAGCTGGCGGCGGGCGGCGGCGCGGGCGTACCGCTCGTGATCGCCGGCACCGGACCGCTGGAGGCGGAGGTCAGCGCCTGGGCGGCGGGCCGGGACGACGTGCGGTACGTCGGCCTGTACGACACGGCGGAGTGCCAGAAGGCCATCGCGCGGTCGGTCGCCGTGGTGGCCCCCTCGACCTGGCTGGAGGCGTTCGGCCTGGTGGTCGTGGAGGCGATGGCGGCCGGGGTCCCGGTCGTCGCCGCCGGCCACGGCGCCTTCGTCGAACTCGTCGAGGACGGCGTGACCGGACTGCTGCACCGGCCGGGGGAGTCCGCGTCGCTCGCGTCCTGCCTGCGCCGGATCACGGCCGAACCGAGCACCAACCGGGAGATGGGCCGAGCGGCCCGGCTCCGTTACGAACAGGGCTTCAGCCCGGCGGTCGGGCTGGAGCGCCTGGTTGAGGAGTACCGCACCGCGATCGCGGTCCGGTCGGAACGGACTCGCGGCGGGGACACCCGCGCGAGCAGGGGGGATGGGAACAGCACATGACACGATGCCGACTCTGCGGCTCGGCGACGCTGGCCAGCGTCGTCGATCTCGGGGCGACCCCGCCGTGCGAGAGCTTCCTCGCCGCGGACCAACTGGACCGGCCCGAACCGGCGTACCCGCTGCACCTGCGGGTCTGCACCGACTGCTGGCTCGCGCAGATCCCTCCGCTGATCACGCCGGAGGAGACGTTCAGCGAGTACGCCTACTTCTCGTCCTTCTCGACCTCCTGGGTGGAGCACGCCCGCACGTTCGTCGCCGACGCCGTGGAGCGCGTGGGGCTCGGCGCCGAAGGCTCCGACGCCTTCGTGGTCGAGGTCGCGAGCAACGACGGCTACCTGCTGGGGCACGTGGTGGACCGGGGGATCCGCTGCCTCGGCATCGAGCCGTCGGTGAACGTCGGCGCGGCGGCGCGCGACAAGGGCGTGCCCACGCTCACCGAGTTCCTGAGCCCGGAGACCGGCGCGAAGGTCCGCGCCGAGCACGGCCCGGCGAACCTGGTCGTGGCCAACAACGTGTACGCGCACATCCCCGACGTGGTCGGCTTCACCCAGGGCCTGCGCGCCCTGGTCGCCGACGACGGCTGGGTCTCCATCGAGGTGCAGCACCTGCTGACCCTCATCGAGGAGAACCAGTACGACACGATCTACCACGAGCACTTCCAGTACTACACGGTCGCCTCGGCGATCCGCGCCCTCGCGAGCGGCGGACTCGCCCTCGTGGACGTCGAGTTGCTGCCCACGCACGGCGGCTCCATCCGGCTGTGGGCGCGGCCGGCCGAGGTGGCCGGAGAGCCGACCTCGCGGGTGGCCGACGTACTGGCCCGCGAGAAGGCGGCCGGGCTGCAGGAGCTGTCCGGGTACACCGAGTTCTCCGACCGGGTGGCCAAGGTGCGCCGGGACCTCCTCAAGTTCCTCATCGAGGCGGCCGAGCGCGGCGAGACGGTCGTCGGCTACGGCGCCCCCGGCAAGGGCAACACCCTGCTCAACCACTGCGGCATCCGGCCCGACCTGCTCGCCTACACGGTCGACCGCAACCCGTACAAGCACGGCCGGTTCACCCCGGGCACCCGCATCCCGATCCTGCCGCCCGAGCAGATCGCCACCGACAAGCCGGACTACGTGCTCGTCCTCCCGTGGAACCTGCGGGCCGAACTGACCGAGCAGCTGTCCTTCGTGCACGAATGGGGCGGCCGGCTCGTCTTCCCCATCCCGGAACTGAGCGTTGTCGAGGCCGCGTCGGAAGAGGTCACAGCATGAAGGTCGTTCTGTTCTGCGGCGGTTACGGGATGCGGATGCGCAACGGCACATCCGACGACGTGCCCAAGCCGATGGCGATGGTCGGCCCGCGCCCGCTGATCTGGCACGTCATGCGCTACTACGCGCACTTCGGGCACAAGGAGTTCATCCTGTGCCTCGGCTACGGCGCCCACCACATCAAGGACTTCTTCCTCAACTACGAGGAGACGACGTCCAACGACTTCGTGCTCCGCAAGGGGCAGACCGAGCTGCTGTCCACCGACATCGCCGACTGGACGATCACGTTCGCGCAGACCGGCATCGAGTCGCCGATCGGTGAGCGGCTGCGCCGGGTGCGCCACCACCTGGACGGCGACGAGATGTTCCTCGCCAACTACGCCGACGTCCTCACCGACGCCCCGCTGCCCGAGATGATCGAGAAGTTCTCCCAGCGCGACGCCGGCGCGTCGATGATGGTGGTTCCGCCCCAGTCCTCCTTCCACTGCGTGGAGTTGGGCGAGGACAACCTGGTCGGCGGCATCACCGCGGTGAGCGAACTGCCGCTGTGGGAGAACGGCGGCTACTTCGTGCTCCGCCAGGAGGTCTTCGACCACATCCCGGAGAACGGTGACCTGGTCGCCGACGGCTGCGCCCAACTCGCCAAGCGGGGGCGGCTGGTGGCGCACCAGCACCGCGGCTTCTGGAAGCCGACCGACACCGTGAAGGAGCGCGCCGCGCTCGACGCCGCCTATGCCCAGGGCGACCGTCCGTGGGCCGTGTGGGAGCAGGGAGTGCGCGCGTGATCCGACTCGGGGCCGGGTCCCCGGACGCGATCGTCGCCGTGGGCGCCCACTGCGACGACATCGCGATCGGCGCCGGCGGCACGCTGCTCGCCCTGTGCCTCGCGCGGCCCGGCCTCCGGGTCGACGCGCTGGTGCTCTCCGGCGGCGGCACCGAACGCGAGCAGGAGGAGCGGGCCGCGCTCGCCGCCTTCTGCCCGGGCGCCGACCTGCGGCTGACCGTGCTCAAACTGCCGGACGGCCGGATGCCCGTGCACTGGGACGAGGCCAAGGCCGCGGTCGAGGAACTGCGTGCCCAGACCGACCCGGACCTGATCCTCGCCCCGCGCACCGACGACGCCCACCAGGACCACCGCGGCCTGGCGCAGCTCATACCCACGGCCTTCCGCGACCACCTCGTGCTCGGCTACGAGATCGTCAAGTGGGACGGCGACCTCGGCCGCATGGCGGCCTACCAGCCGCTGTCGTCGGAGATCGCCGAAGAGAAGGTACGGCTGCTGCAGGAGCACTACGCCTCGCAGCGCCACCGCCCCTGGTACGACCGGGAGGCCTTCCTCGGCCTCGCGCGGATCCGCGGCATCGAATGCCACGAGCGATACGCCGAAGCGTTCGCCGTCACCAAACTCAAGCTCAACCTTGGGGGTTGAACCATGCGCGTACTGCTGACCGGTCACCAGGGATACCTGGGCACCGTCATGGCCCCGGTCCTCGCCGCCGCCGGACACGAGGTCGTGGGCCTCGACTCCGGCCTCTTCGCCGACTGCGTCCTCGGCGAGACCCCCGCCGACCCGCAGGGGCACCGGGTCGACCTGCGTGACGTCACGGCCGAGCACGTGGCCGGCGTCGACGCCGTGATCCACCTGGCCGCGCTCTCCAACGACCCGCTGGGCTCGCTGGCGCCCGAGCTCACCTACGACATCAACCACCACGCGTCCGTACGACTCGCCGAGCTCGCCCGCGACGCCGGGGTGCGGCGCTTCCTGTACGCGTCCACCTGCTCCGTCTACGGCGCGGCAGGCGGTGACGAGCTGGTGGCCGAGGACGCCCCGCTGCGCCCGGTGACGCCGTACGCGGAGTCCAAGGTGCGCGTCGAGGACGACCTGCACGAGCTGGCCGACGACGACTTCACCCCGGTCTACATGCGCAACGCCACCGCCTTCGGCTACTCGCCCCGGCTGCGCGCGGACATCGTGCTGAACAACCTCGTGGGCCACGCCCTGCTGTCCGGCGAGGTCCTCGTCCTCTCCGACGGCACCCCCTGGCGTCCGCTGGTGCACGCCGTCGACATCGCCCGCGCCTTCACGGCCGCGCTGGGCGCGCCGCGGGAAGCCGTGCACGACCGGGCGTTCAACATCGGCAGCGAGACCAACAACGTCACGGTCGCCGAGATCGCCGAGCAGGTCGCCGAGGCGGTGCCCGGCTCCAAGGTGAACATCACCGGGGAGAACGGCGCCGACCCGCGCTCCTACCGGGTGGACTTCTCCCGGTTCCGCGCCGCGATCCCCGGCTTCGACATCGAGTGGTCGGTCAAGCGCGGCGCGCTCGAACTCGCCGACGCCTACCGGAAGTTCGGGCTGACCAAGGAGGCCTTCGACCAGCGCTTCACCCGCCTCGCCGTGCTGCGCGCGGCGTCCGAGGCCGGCACCGTCGACGACACCCTGCGGTGGAGCCGGTGACCATGCAAGGCGACGAGATGTACGCCCTGGTGGAGCGGCTGTGCCCGCTCTGCCGGAGCATCACCGGCGACGGTGTGCGCGCCACCCTGGACATCGTCGGCGAGTACATCCCGCTGCAGGTGCACGAGGTACCGACCGGGACGCAGGTGCTCGACTGGACGGTGCCGCAGGAGTGGAACATCCGGGACGCGTACATCGCCGACGCGGCCGGCCACCGGGTCGTCGACTTCGCCGCGTCCAGCCTGCACGTGCTCGGCTACAGCGTCCCGGTGTCGGCGACCATGCCGCTCGCCGAGCTGCGCCCGCACCTGCACACCCTGCCGGACCAGCCGTCCTGGGTGCCGTACCGCACCAGCTACTACAAGCCGGAGTGGGGCTTCTGCCTGGCCCAGGACACGCTGGACGCGATGCCGGACGGCGAGTACGAGGTCCGCATCGACTCCACCCTCGCCGACGGACACCTCACCTACGCCGAGCACGTCGTCCCCGGGCAGGTGGCCGACGAGGTGATCGTCTCCTGCCACGTCTGCCACCCGGCGCTGGCCAACGACAACATGGCCGGCGTCGCGGTGGCGGTCTTCCTGGCCCGGGCGCTGGCCGAGGAAAACCCGTACTACACCTACCGGTTCATCTTCGCGCCCGGCACCATCGGCGCGATCACCTGGCTGGCCCGCAACGCCGAGCGGGTGGAGCGGGTCAAGCACGGGCTCGTGCTGGCCTGCGCCGGGGACCCGGGGCAGCTGACGTACAAGCAGAGCCGGCGCGGCGACGCCGAGATCGACCGTGTGCTGCGGTACGTGCTGACCGCCTCCGAACGCCCGCACCGGGTCAACGAGTTCACCCCGTACGGCTACGACGAGCGGCAGTACTGCTCGCCCGGCTTCAACCTCGGCGTCGGCTCGCTCACCCGGACCCCGTACGCGGGCTACCCGGAGTACCACACGTCGGCGGACAACCTGGACTTCGTCTCCCCGGAGGCGATGGCGGACACCCTGGCCGTCTGCCGCGAGGCGTTCGCCGTCCTGGACCGCAACCGTCAGTACGTCAACCTCAGCCCGTACGGCGAACCCCAGCTGGGGCGGCGTGGGCTGTACGACGCGCTCGGCGGGCGCAGCGACACCAAGCAGGCCCAGATGGCCATGCTCTGGGTGCTCAACCTCTCCGACGGCGAGCACGACCTGCTCGATGTCGCCGAGCGGTCCGGGCTGCCGTTCGACACCGTCGCCGGCGCGGCCGGTGCCCTGCACGAGGCAGGGCTGATCAAGACATGACGTCGCTGCCCGTCGAGGGGGAGAACCCGCAGACCACGGCGCCACCGGCCCCATCCGCCAAGCGGGCGCTGGTCGGCCGGCTGTCCTGGGGACTGGCCGACCAGGCGGCCTCCAGCATCTCCAACTTCGCGGTGGGCATCTACGTGGCCCGCTCGCTGGGGGTGACCGCGTTCGGCGTGTTCAGCCTGGCCTGGGTGACGTACGGCGTGGTCCTCAACGTCTCCCGCGGCCTTGCCACCGACCCGCTCACCGTGCGCTTCAGCGGTGTGCCGGAAGCGTCCTGGCGCGGGGCGGTGGCCCGCTCGACGGGTACGGCACTCGGGGTCGGCTCGGCCATCGGCGTGCTGTGCCTGGTGGCCGGGCTCGGGCTCGGCGGCCGGGTGGGGCCCGCGTTCGTCGCCCTCGCCGTCATGCTGCCGGGGCTGCTCCTCCAGGACGCCTGGCGGTTCGCGTTCTTCGCCGCCGGCGCCGGGCGGAAGGCGTTCCTCAACGACGTCGTGTGGGGCATCGCGCTCGTCCCGGCCATGGTCGTCGCGGCCCACGTGGACACCGTGGCCGCCTTCGTGCTCGCCTGGGGCGCCTCCGCCACGGTGGCCGCGGGGTACGGCTACTTCCAGTCCGGCATCCGGCCCCGGCTGACCGAGGCGCGCGGCTGGCTGCGCGAGCAGCGTGATCTCGGCTACCGGTACCTGGTCGAGAACGTCAGCCTCAGCGGCGCGAGCCAGCTGCGGGCGTACGGGCTCGGCGCGATCGTCGGAGTGAGCGCGGTCGGCGCGGTACGCGGCGCCGAGCTCCTGATGGGCCCGTTCCTCGCCGTACTGATGGGTCTTTCGCTGGTGACCGTCCCGGAGGCGGCCCGGGTGCTGCGGCAGGCCCCCCACCAACTGGGCAGGTTCTGCCTCCTGTTGGGCGGCGGGCAGGCCGTCGCGGCGCTGGTCTGGGGATCGGCGCTGCTGTTGATGCCGGGCCGGCTCGGCGAGCTCGTGCTCGGCGACGTCTGGAACTCCTCCTCGCACCTCATCGTCCAGATCACCCTCAGCGTCGCGGGCGCCGGCCTCGGCACCGGCGCGGCCGCCGGACTGCGCGCCCTCGGCGCGGCCCGGCGCAGCCTGCGCTGCCAACTGTTCGCCTCCGCCTGCTACGTCGGCGGCGGACTCGGCGGTGCGGCCCTCGCCGGTACGGCCGGCTCAGCCTGGGGTGTCGCGGCCGCGACCCTCAGCGGCTCGGCCGTGTGGTGGCTGCAACTGCGGTCCGCCCTGCGCGAGCGCCACACCAACTCCGTTCCCGAAGTGAGGACTTCATGACCTCCCAGCCCAGGCTGACCATCGGCCTGCCCGTCTACAACGGCGAGGAGTACCTGGCCGAGTCGCTCGACGCCCTGCTCGGCCAGACCTACGAGGACTTCGAGCTGGTCATCTCCGACAACGCCTCCACCGACGGGACCGAGGCCATCTGCCGCAAGTACGCGGCGCAGGACTCGCGCATCCGCTACCTCCGGCTGCCCCGCAACATCGGCGCCACCCCGAACCACAACCGGGTCTTCGACGAGTGCCGCGGCGAACTCTTCAAGTGGGCCTCGCACGACGACCTCTACGCCCGCGACCTGATCCGGCGCTGCGTCGAGGCGCTGGACGAGCGGCCGGACGTGATCCTCGCCCACGCCGACCAGGCGGTCATCGACGGCGACGGCAAGGTGAAGGTCCCCTACGAGTACACCCTCGCGACCGGTTCGCCGCACGCCCCGGAGCGCTTCCGCAGCATGCTCTTCGAGCCCGGCGGCGACGACTTCTACGGCGTGATCCGGGCCGCCGCCCTGCGCCGGGTGAAGCCGATGGACAGCTACCACCACGCCGACCGCACCTTCGTCGCCGAGATCGCCCTGCACGGCCGCTTCCACCAGGTGCCGGAACTCCTGTACTTCCGCCGCGACCACCCCACCCGCGCCGAGCGGGCCAACCCGTCCAAGCGCTCCCGGTGCGTCAACCTGGACCCGCGCCGGGCCGGCCTGCTGCACCCGACGCCCCGGCTGCTCGCCGAGTACGTCTGGGGCTTCGCCTCGGCGATCCGGCGGGCGCCGATCTCCCCGGCCGACCGGCGCGCCTGCTACCGCCACATGGCCGCCTGGATGACCAGCCGGGCCCGGCCGGGCGCCGGTGAGCGGGTCGAGGACCGCGCCCCGGTCGACCCGGCCCAGCTCACCGTCTCCGTCGACGCGCTCGTCGCCGGCCGCGAAGGCCGTGAAGGGAGGCAGGCATGACGTCCACGCACGAAACTCCGGTGCGCGTCGGGGTGTTCGGGCTGCTCGGCTCCGGCAACCTCGGCAACGACGGATCGCTGGAAGCCGTCCTCGGATACCTCCGCGCCGAGCACCCGGACGCGGAGGTGGACGCCCTGTGCGGCGGACCCGAGGCGGTGACGGCCAGGTTCGGGATCCCCGCGACGCGGCTGCACTGGAACCGCGCCGAGTACCGCACCGCCTCCCGCGTGGGCTCGATCGCCTCGAAGGGACTCGGCAAGCTCGTCGACGTCTTCCGCACCGCCGCCTGGGTGCGCAGGCACGACGTGGTGATCGTGCCCGGCATGGGCGTCCTGGAGGCCACCCTGCCGCTGCGCCCCTGGGGCTTCCCGTACTCGCTGTTCCTGCTCTGCGCGAGCGGACGGCTGGTGGGCACGCGGGTCGCGCTGGTCAGCGTCGGCGCCGCCGAGATCAAGAGCCGCCCGACCCGGGCCCTGGTGCGCTGGTCGGCACGGCTGGCCGCGTACCGGTCGTACCGGGACGGCCAGTCCCGTGACGCGATGCGGGCGATGGGCGTGAACACCTCGCGCGACGAGGTCTATCCCGACCTCGCGTTCTCCCTGCCGACACCGAGGTCGAGCGCGCCCACCGGCACGCCCGGCACCGTCTGCCTCGGCGTCATGGACTTCCACGGCGGCAACGACGACCGCGCCCGGTCCGAGGAGATCTACGAGCGATACCTCGACGGGACGATCAAGTTCGTCCGCACGCTCGTCGAGGAAGGCCGGCCCATCCGGCTCCTCACCGGCGACCAGTGCGACCTGTCGGTGGTCGCCGCCATCCTCGACGCGGTCGACTCCCCGCTCGTCACCGCGGCCGAACCGGGCTCGCTGGCCGACCTCATGAACGAGATGGCGGCCGCCGACACCGTGGTGGCCGTCCGCTACCACAACCTGATCTGCGCGCTGAAGACCGGAACGCCCGTGCTCGCCCTCTGCTACGCGGCGAAGAGCGACGCGCTCATGGACCGGATGGGCCTCGGCGCCTACTGCCACCCGGCCCGAGAGGTCGACGCCGACCGGCTCCTCGAACAGTTCCGGGACCTGGAGAAGCACTCGGCGGAGCTGCGGCAGACCCTCGCCGAGCGCAACCGGGTCGCCGCAGAGCAACTCACCGAGCAGTTCACCGCCTTGACCGCGACCCTGTTCCCGGCGAACGCCAACTCCCCACGGAAGGCCCGATGAAAGCCACCGAAGTCCCCGAGATCGCCGGCGCGTACCTGTTCGAGCCGACGCCGTACGCCGACGAACGTGGCTTCTTCTGCCGCACTTTCGACGTCGAAGTGCTCCGCTCGGTGGGCCTCGACCCGTACGCTTTCGTCCAGGACAGCGTCTCCCGTTCGGTCCGGGGCGTGCTGCGCGGCCTGCACCTGCGCTCCGGCTCGGGCGAGGCCAAGCTGGTGCGCTGCTCGTACGGGCGGATCTTCGATGTCGTCGTCGACCTGCGTCCGGACTCGCCGACCTACCGCAACTGGACCTCGTTCGACCTGTCCGGCGAGACCCAGACGACCCTGTACATCCCGGCGGGGTGCGCGCACGGCTTCCAGGCGCTGACCGAGACCGCCGACACCTCCTACCGCATCGACCGCCCGCACGACCCGTCCGAGGACGTGACGATCGCGTTCGACGACCCGGAGCTCGCCATCGACTGGCCGCTGCCGGTCACTTCGATGTCCCAACGGGACCGCGAGGCACCGAGCCTCGCCGAGGTCCTGAAGCACCTAGAAAGTTGAGGCCGGCTTGCACACCCAAGACACCGCAGAACTCCTCCTGCCCCGCTCGCGGGAGGCGAACGAGCGGCTGCATGCCCTGATCCCCGGCGGCGCGCACACCTACGCCAAGGGTGACGACCAGTACCCCGAGGACCTGGCCCCGGTCATCAGTCACGGCCGCGGCGCCCATGTGTGGGACGTCGACGGAAACCGCTACATCGAGTACGGCTCCGGTCTGCGTTCGGTCAGCCTCGGTCACGCCCACCCGCGCGTGACCGAGGCGGTACGGCGCGAGATCGACCGCGGCAGCAACTTCGTCCGGCCGTCCGTCCTGGAGGTCGAGGCCGCGGAGCGCTTCCTGGCCACGGTGCCGACCGCCGACATGGTGAAGTTCGCGAAGAACGGCTCCGACGCCACCACCGCCGCGGTCCGCCTCGCCCGCGCCGCCACCGGCCGCCCGCGGGTGGCCATCTGCGCCGACCACCCCTTCTTCTCCGTCGACGACTGGTTCATCGGCACCACGCCCATGTCGGCCGGCATTCCGGCGGAGACCAACGACCTCACCGTGACCTTCCCGTACGGCGACCTGGTCGCCACGGAGGAACTGCTCACCCGCCACGAGGGCGAGATCGCCTGTGTGATCCTCGAACCCGCCACCCACTCCGAGCCGCCGCCCGGCTACCTCGCCGGCCTGCGCGAACTCGCCGACCGGCACGGCTGCGTCCTGGTCTTCGACGAGATGATCACCGGCTTCCGCTGGTCCGAGGCGGGCGCCCAGGGCCTGTACGGCGTCGTCCCCGACCTCTCCACCTTCGGCAAGGCGCTCGGCAACGGGTTCGCCGTCTCCGCGCTGGCCGGGCGCCGCGAGCTGATGGAGCACGGCGGGCTGCGGCACTCCGGCGAGCGGGTGTTCCTGCTGTCCACCACGCACGGTGCGGAGACGCACTCGCTGGCGGCCGCGATGGCCGTGCAGACCGTCTACTCCGAGGAAGGGGTCACGGCACGGCTGCACGCCCTCGGCGAGCGGCTGGCCGCCGGTGTCCGCGACGCCGCGGCCGGCATGGGCGTCGGCGAACACGTCGTCGTCCGGGGCCGGGCGAGCAACCTCGTCTTCGCGACCCTCGACGGGAGCGGGCAGCCTTCGCAGGAGTACCGCACCTTGTTCCTGCGCCGGCTCCTGGCGGGCGGGGTGCTGGCACCGTCGTTCGTGGTGAGCAGCGCGCTCAGCGACGCCGACATCGACCAGACCGTCGACGCGGTGGCGCAGGCCTGCGCGGTCTACCGCAAGGCGCTGGACGCCGGCGACCCGACCCCCTGGCTGGGCGGACGACCCGTGAAACCGGTCTTCCGCCGCCTGGTGTAACGCACCGTGAGGTGACATCAGGGACGCCCCTGCCGACGGGCATCGGCCGTCCGGTCGACCAGCCATGCGGTCGCCGGGACCACCGCCAGCGCGGTGCACCAGCCGCCGAGGACGTCGGTCGGATAGTGCGCGCCCAGCGCGACCTGCGCCCACCCCATGGCGGCGCCGGCCACGAGCGCCGCGGCGAGTACGAGTGACGTGCCGGCCGTCCGGCCGAGGCCGAGCCGACCGGTCGCGAACAGTGCCCCGATGAGGGCGAGTGCGGTGAAGAAAGCGGTGTGCCCGCTGGGATAGGAGAGGTTGCCGGGGCCGTGGATGGTGCGGCCCACCACGTGCTTGAGCAGCGTCGCCGTTCCCACGGCGAGGGCGACGCCGACCACCACGAGCACGGCCGCGCGGGGCCGCCGTAGCAGCAGGCATGCCGTCACGGCGGCCCCGATCACGATCGCCGAACCGGCGGGCTCCCCGAGGAAGTCCAGGGACAGCGCGACACGCCTCCAGGGGCCGCGCACGCTGTCCTCCGTCGGCTTGACGAACCACCGGTCCACCCGGCCCGGCTGGGTATGACCGGCGTACATGACCCCGATGAGAGCGACGACCAGCGCGGCGAGCACCGAGACCGGCCAGAGCCACGGGCCGACGACGCCCAACCGCGCCCGGCCGACCTCCGGCTCCGCTTCCGCCAGGCGCTCCAACCCAAGCCCCCCTGGAGTTCGACTCAGCCCCTTGAGGTGACCCTAACCAACAATCCGGTCACGGCACATCGCAGACGGACCGGCCTTGAAGGGCGCTTTGATGTTTCTTGCCCTGGAGATCGACGTCGGGGCCTCACGACACGCGGGCGAGCGATGTCACCGGTGCCAACTAAGCTCCCGGCCATGAGTGAGGCAGACAGAGGTCCCGCCAGACGGGTCGTCGACGGGCGCTTCGAGTTGGAGGCCCGTCTGGGCGGGGGTGGGATGGGCACGGTCTGGCGGGCCAGGGACCTGGCTCTGCACCGGTTCGTGGCGGTCAAGGAGGTCCGCCCGCCCGACCGGGACCTCGCCGAGTACGACCCCGACGGCGCACGGATGCTGCGCGAACGCGTCCTGCGCGAGGCTCGCGCCCTGGCCCGGATCGACCACCCGAACGTCGTCACCATCCACCACATCGTCGACGGCGGCCAAGGCACGTACCCGTGGCTGGTGATGGAGCTGGTCGCCGGCGGCTCCCTGGCCGACCGCCTGGCCCGTGGAGCCATGCACCCGGCTGAGGCCGCACGGATCGGCCGCGGGGTCCTCGCGGCGCTGACCGCGGCGCACGACGCCGGCATCCAGCACCGGGACGTCAAACCCGCCAACGTCCTGCTCCGGCCCGACGGGCGCCCCGTCCTCACCGACTTCGGCATCGCCGCGATCCGCGAGACGACCAACCTCACCGCCACCGGCTCCATCATCGGCACGGCCGACTTCATGGCACCCGAGCGCATAACCGGCAACGAGGGCGGAGCCGCCTCCGACCTCTGGTCCCTCGCGATGATGCTGTACACCGCCGTCGAGGGCCGCCACCCCCTGCGCCGCGGCACCACCCTGGCCACCCTCGCCGCGGTCCTCCACGAGGACGTCCCGCCACCGACGCAGGCCGGCCCGCTGGGCCCTGTCCTGATGGACGTCCTCGTACGGGACCCTGCGGCCCGCCCGACCGCCGCCGAGCTCGACCGCCGCCTGGCCGGGATCGAGGCGGAGCCGACCGGGCAGGCGAGCATGCGGGACGAACCGACCTCGTACCAGCTGAGCCCGCCGACGCCCCCGTCCCCGCCCACCTTCGTCCCCTACGGCGGCGCTCCGGCCGGTGTGCCCACCGCCCCGGCGGCCGCACCCCGCAGGCGCGGGCCCGCCCGGCCCGTCCTGCTCAGCCTCTCGGGAACCTCGCTCGTCGGGGTTCTCGCCGTGCTGTGGTGGGTGCTGCCCCTGGGCGGCAACGACTCCGGGGGCGCGGGCGGTTCGACCTTCACCGCGACCGGCTCGCCGAGTGCCACTCCCGCCTCCCGGACGTCGCAGGCCCCCGAGACGCAGTCCGCGAACACGAACCTGCTCACTCCGGACAACATCCGCACGGCCATCAACGCGATCGAGAAGGAGACCGGCCGCAAACGGTTCGGCGGCCTCACCGTCTACTCGGACTACCTGTCGGCGAAGGTGATGGTCAACGGCAGCAACGTCGCGTACGAGAGCTACTCCTACCGCCCGGGCCAAGGCGTGGAGAAGGACATCATCGACGGCACCCTGACCAGCCTCGACAAGCCCTTCACCCCCGAACGCTTCGACTGGGACAAGATTCCCGCGCTCATGAAAGAGGCGGACAAGAAGCTCAACGTCAAGGACCCGAAGTACCGGTACGTCCTGGTGATGATGCCCAACGCCTTCTACCCGGAGTTCGGCCTGGGCGTCTACCTCTCCGACAAGTACGACCGGGTGGGGTACCTGAGGACCGACACGAAGGGCAAGGTCGTCGACGTGAACGCCGCCGAGAACTGAACGAGCCGTGGTCGTCAGTGGCTGATCGGTCCGCTCAGGACGTCGAGCACCGGCCCCCCGGCCAGGCCGAGCCCGAGCGAGACCGCCGCCGCGGCGTACGCGAGAAGGCGGGCCGCGCGGCCACCCCCCGTCTGCGCTTGTGCTCCGGTCCGGGAGACGGTGGGCACGATCCAGCGCAGGTAGTAGAAGAGGGAAGCCACGGTGTTGGCCGCGGCGAGCACGGCGAGCCAGGCGTAGCCGCCGTCGAACGCGGCGCTGAACACTTCGAGTTTGCCGAGAAAGACCGAGGTCGGCGGGGTCCCGACGAGTCCCAGCAGACAGACGACGAGGCTCGCGGCGAGCAACGGACGCTGCTTCGCGAGTCCCCGGTAGTCGTCCAGGGTGTGCGCTCCGGGGAGGGCGCAGACGACCGCGAAGGCGCCGAGGTTGGTGACCGTGTACGCCGCGAGGTAGTACAGCAGCGCCTGTTGGGCCAGGTCGGAGCGGCCCGCGACGGCCACGGGCATGAGCAGGTAGCCGACCTGGCTGATGGTCGAGTAGGCGAGCAGCCGTTTGACGTCCTGTTGGAAGAACGCGCCGAGGTTTCCGAGGGTCATGGAGGCGGCAGCCAGTACCGCGACGAGCGCGGGCCATGGCAGCGCGCTGTCCGCGAAGACGACGTCACCCAGGCGGAAGAACGCGGCGAGCGCCCCGACCTTCGGGAGGGTGGTGAGCAGTGCCGCCACCGGCGCGCTGCTGCCCTGTACGGCGTCGGGAACCCAGAAGTGCGCGGGCACACCCCCGGCCTTGAACAGGACGCCCGCGAGAAGCCCGATCGCACCGGCGGCGACCAGTGCCTCGGGCGCGTCGCGGAACGCTTCCCCCAGCAGCGGATATCCGGTTCCGCGCCCCGCCGCGTACAGGACAGTGATGCCGGTGAGCATGAGTACGCCCAACAGGGCGCCGATCACGTAGTACTTGAGGGCGGCCTCGGTTCCGGGCCCGTCCTTGCGGAACCCGGCCAGGGTGTAGGCGGGGATGCTCGCCAGCAAGTACGCGGCGGCGAGCAGGAGCAGGTCCTGTGCGCCGGCCATCATCAGCGCGCCGAGGGCGGCGAGTTGGACCAGGACGTAGAACTCGGCCTCCCTCGGGTCTCGTCGCAGAGGGCGGAAGGAGACGCCGAGGACGAGGAGTGTGCCGCCGAGGACCACGATCCGGGACGTGTTGGTCACCGGGTCGACGGCGAAGGCCTCGCCGAAGGCGGTCGTGGCGGGCTGTGCGGCGGCCACCGAGGCGGCGACGATCCCGGTCACGCACGCGACGGACGCCAGCAGCCCCACGATCCACTGCCGGGCTCGGGGCAGCCAGGAGCCGAGCAGCAGCCCGAGCACCGCCGAGGCGGCAAGCAGCACCTCGGGGAGGAGGTCGAGGGGGTTCTCGTTCATCTCGGTCATCGGGCCACAAGCTCCAGTACGGTCCGGGAGGCGGGCTCGATGACGTCGAGCAGGAAGCGGGGTGCCACACCCAGGACGACGGCCAGGACGAGCAGCGGTACGACGGCGAGGCCCTCGTGCACGCGGATGTCGGGGAAGGCGCGCGGTGTGCCCGGCGCGTCGGGCAGGCGCAGAGGTCCCGTGAACACCTGCCGCAGGGCGCGCAGGAACAGCCCGGCCGTGAGGAGGATGCCGAGCACCGCGAGCGCGGTGGCGACAGGCCGCGGCCCGAGGCTTCCGGTGAAGATCTGGAACTCGGCGATGAAGCCGGAGAAGCCGGGAAGCCCGAGGGAGGCGAAGGCCGCGATGCCGGTCATGGCAGCGAACGCTGGGGCTACGGCGGCGACTCCGGAGTAGGAGGTCATGTCGTAGGTACGGCCGCGTTCGTAGAGCGCCCCGGCGAGCAGGAACAGCGCGCCGGTGAGCAGGCCGTGGCTGACCATCTGGGTCACCGCGCCGGTGACGGCGAGGGAGCGGGCCTGCGCGGAGCTGTCGGCGGTCGCCGCGGCCGCGCCGACGGCGAGCACGATGTAGCCCATGTGGTTCACCGAGGTGTAGGCGACCATCCGCTTGAAGTCGGTCTGCGCGAGGGCGACCAGGGCGCCGTGGAGGACCGAGAGGACGCCGACGACGACGAGAACAAGGGCGTAACGCGTCCAGGCCTGCGGGAGCATCGGCATGGCGATACGTACGAATCCGTACGTGCCCATCTTCAGCAGCACCCCGGCCAGGATCGCCGAACCCGCCGCCGGCGCCTCGACGTGGGCGAGCGGCAGCCATGTGTGGAAGGGCACGGTCGGGGTCTTCACCGCCAGGCCGACGACCACGGCGAACAGCACCAGGCCGCCGTAGACGGAGCGCCCGGCGAGCGGGTTCTGGCGGGTCAGCTCGACCATGTCGAAGGTGTGCGGCGACGCGGCGAGGTACAGGCCGATGAAGCCGAGCAGCAGGGCGAGCGAACCGATGAAGGTGTAGAGGAAGAACTTCAGGGCGGCGCGGCCGGCCTGCTGGTGTCCCCATCCGGCGATGATGAAGTACATCGCCACGATGGACAGGTCGAAGAAGACGAAGAAGAGGATCAGGTCCAGGGCGGCGAACAGCCCCAGACACGTCGTCTGGAGGAAGAGGAACAGCGCGGCGAACTCGCGGACACGGCGGTTCTCGCGCAGTGAGTACAGCGCGCAGGCGAGGAACAGCAGGCAGGTGAGAGCGAGCAGCGGCAGCGACAGCCCGTCGACGCCGACGTGGTAGCCGACGCCCGCGCTCGGAATCCAGCGGGCCCGCTGCTCGTACTGCATCCCGCCGTCGGCCTCGTATCCGGCCCACATCACGATGATCAGAGCGAGTTCGAGCGCGGAGGCCAGGACCCACACGGTGCGGAAGACCGTCGCCGCCGTACGCCGGGGCAAGGCGAACAACAGCAGTGCGACGGCCGTGGGTGCGAAGACGAGGGCGGTCAGCAAGCGGTCACCTCACGAGGACGAGCACGACGGCGAGGACGGTGAAGGCCGCGACGGCCTGGGCGAGGTATTGGTGCAGTTGGCCGGTCTGCGGGCGACGGGCCCAGCGGCCGAGGGCGCGGGTGCCGGACGCGACGGCGGTCACCGCGCCGTCCACGGAGCGCTCCACGATGTCGTTCGTCCAGCGGGCCAGCCGCACGGTGCCCGAGGCGGCAGCGTCGACGGCACGGTCCAGCGCCCGGTCGTCGAACGCCGCGGCGGCGCGGGCGAGCCGCATCGTGGGAGTGACCAGCAGGACATGGGCGGCGCGCTCGAGGAGCAGCCATTCGGCGAGGCCCGCCTTCGCCCGTCGCGGCAGAGGCAGTCGGCGAGTGCCCCAGGCCCAGGTGACCGCGGCCGCTGACAGGGCGAGAGTTCCGGAGAGCACGAACTCCCAGACGTGCGGCTCGGGTTGACCTGGGTTCCCCAGGACGCGCCCGACGCTGTCGCGCAATGGGGGAAAGGCCAACGGTGTCAGTGCGAGGCAGGCCAGGGCCAGCAGGACCAAGGGCGTCACGGCCCCGTTCTGGACACGGCGGGCAGCTGGTCGTGGGACCGCCGGCCGCCACACGAACCACAGGGCCTTGGCGCTGTAGACCGCGGACAGCAGAGCGGCGGTCAGCCCGGCGGCGTACAACCAGGGACTGGTCTCCAGAGCCCCGGCGAGCAGGACGTCCTTTCCGGCCCACAGCGCGAGCGGCGGAATCCCGGCCAACGAGAGTGCGCCGACGGTGAATGCCGTTCCGGCCGTCCGGTGGTGACGCCCGGCGCCGAGCAACTCGGGCAGCCGTTGGGTGCCCAGCGCGGTCAGCCAGGCCCCGGCCGTCAGGAAGAGCAGGCTCTTCGCCGCCGCGTGTGCGATGAGCTGCAGGGTGCCGCCGGTCGTCGCGTCGGCCCCGGCCGCGAGCACCATGAAGCCGATCTGCGCGCAACTCGACGCGGCGAGCAGCTGCTTGAGGTCGGTCTGCGCCACCGCGACCAGCCCGAGGCAGAGCGCGGTGGCGGCGCCCGTCCAGGCGACGACGTCGTCGCCCCAGCCGGAGGCGTCCAGCAGTGGTCCGGTCCGCAGCAGCAGATAGGCCCCGGCGACCACCATCGTCGCCGAGTGCAGCAGCGCGGAGACCGGGCTGGGGCCCTGCATGGCCTTCGACAGCCAGAAACTGAAGGGGAGTTGGGCGGACTTGCCGGGCGCGGCGGCGATGACGCCCGCGGTGATGAACGACAACCACGGATCGTCGGCGTGGGCCAGCCCGCCGAGGGAGAGCGTCGCATCCCGGCCGCTCGCCAGGGCCGCGCCCGCCGCCAGGTAGAGGCCGAGGTCGGCGGTGCGGGTGGTGAGGAACGCGGTGTCGGCCGCGCTCGTGCGCTGCGGATCGCGCCACCAGAAGCCGATCAGTGCCCACGAGGTGGCGCCCATGACCTCCCACGCCATCAGCAGGACGGGCAGCGTGGCGGCTGTCACCGTCACGAGCATGCTCCCGGCGAACAGCAGCATCAGGCCGAAGAAGCGCGCCCGCGCCTCGCCCGCACCGAACTCGGCGGCGCTGAACAGGAGTACGGCGAGGGTGACCGCGGTGACGGTGACGACCAGGAACCCGGACAGACCGTCCACGGCGAGCCGTAGCGGCAGACCGTCGAGGAGCGGAGCCTGCGCCGCCGGGTGCCGGAAGGCCGCCGTGACGGCGAGACCCAGGGCCGTGACGGAGACAGCGAGCGCCACGCCCGGTGCCGCACGATCGGCCCGGCGCCCTGTCACCAGCAGCAGGACACCGGACCCGAGGGGTGCGGCGACGAGCGCCCACAGCAGAACGCTCACTCCTTCAACTCCGCCGCCATGTCGGTGAGGTCGATTTCCCGTGACCGGAACAGGGCGGTGACGACGGCGAACCCGATCGCCATCTCCAGCGCCATCGCCGTGACAGCCACGACGATCAGGACCTGGCCGTCCGCGGCCGCCGGGGCGATGTGGTGCCACACGGTCGCGGCGGCCAGGATCACACCGCCGAGCATCAACTCCAGGCCCATCATCAGCATCACGATCGACTGCTGGGTGAGTGCTCCGAAGAGCCCGATGCAGAAGAGCGCCGCCGCCGTCAGCAGGAACAGTTCCAACGTCACCGGCCGACACCGCCTCGTACGGGGTCGTCCGCGTGCCGGGCCCGCAGATCGTCGCCGAGGCGGTCGTACCGTCCTCGGCGGGTGGCCAGCACGACGGTGGCCACGATCGTCGAGAACAGCGCCATGCCCAGGGTCATCATGGTGAGCATCTGGGGTCCCATGAGCGACATGCCGAGATCCATGGTCGGATCGGCGGGTGCCCTGCCCTTCCGGGCGGGCCAGGGCGCGAGCAGAATTCCGGCCGCCAGGAGCGCGAACACCAGGCCGCACACGACGGCCGCGCCCTTCTTGTTGTGCATCATCGTCATCGGCATGAGCCCGGCCGGGTTCATCATGTACATCACCATGAAGACCGCCATGATGGCCATCTCGATCGTCATCATCAGCACGATGACAATGCCGAGGTAGTCGAGCCCCAGCAGCACGACGAGCCCGCCGACGCACAGCAGCGAGGCCAGCAGGGAGAAGGTCGCGCGGGCCATGGAGTCGAAGCGGAACACCATCGCACCGCTGACGACCGCCGGTACGGCCAGCGCCCAGAAGATCGCGACATCCATGTACGTACGACACCTCGCTCTCGTCATCGATTCAGGACCACGACGGCCACGACCAGGGCCTGCAGGATCGCCGCCGGCGTCAAGACCACCCAGGCGAGCTCCACATAGCGCTCCATGCGCAACGTCGGAAGCCTGCGCCGGCCCCAGATCAGGACGATGAGCACGGCCCCGGTCTTCACCACTGTCCACGCCCAGCCCGGCAGCAGCGGCCCATGCCCGCCGCCGAGGAAGAGCGGCACACTGAACGCCGCGGCCACGACCAGCAGCAGCCACCGGCCGCCGAGGAACAGCACGCGATCCGCGCCGGACAACTCGGCGGCCGCGCCACCGGCCACATCACGCCCCACGGGCTGATCGAAGGGTCCCCAGAACGCCATGGCCATGGCGCTGAGCAGATAGATCCCGAAGGCCGCGGGCATCCACACCGCGAACCACAACCCCGCCTGGCGTTCCACCACTTCGCCCACCCGCAACGACTCCGCACCGAGCGCGGCCGTGGTGATCGCGAGCATGTGCGGCAATTCGTACGCCAGCCCCTGTGCGAGGAACCGGTAGCCGCCGATGAGCGACAGGGCCGAGTTCGGGCCCCACCCCGCCAGCCACACCGCCGCCCAGGCCAGCGACTCCATCGCGTTGAACCAGACGATGCCCTCCGGCAGATCGCTCACCGACCGGAAGCCCAGGGGCAGTACGACGGCGGCGAGGATCGCGGCAGCGGGAAGAAGCGCGGCTCCGATCCGGGTCAGCGGCAGGTCGGACGCCCGCGTCCGCCGTGGCTGCTGTACGAGGTGTCGCAGTGCCTCGCGGCCGGGGCGCGAGGCACGGGCAGCCGTCTCGCGCAGTGACGCGGACCCTCCGTTCCGGGCGCCCGCTGACAGCACGGCGTCGAATCCGGCCGCCACCGTGGCCACCAGGACCAGGAGGGCAGGCAGGACGAAGGCCGCCCACAGGGGAGCACGCTCAGCCATGGACCGTCCCCGCTGCTGACACGTGATGGAGTTCGTCGAGATCCGGGTCGAGGCTCGCGACGACGATGCGCGCGCACGCGAACTCGGCTCCCCGCAGCAGGCCCGGCAGGACGTCCAGCAGCGCCCGCGAGGAAGGCACCGCGCCGAAGACCCCCCCCGCGGGGCCCGATGGCCTGATCCCTGTCCAGGACCTCAACGTCGTCGGCCATTGCCGCGCTTCGCCCGGCTGCCTCCAGCCACGCGAGCATACGGTCGTGCGCGTCCCCGTCGGCGGCCAGCGCCGGGCCGGTGACGCCGTGGTGCCGTGCCTGGTCGGCGGGCAGTGGTCCCAGTCCGGCTGTCAGCCGGCGCAGGGCCCGCGAACGCTCGGCCCGACGGATCAAAGGCCGCACCAGAGAGGAGAGTTCGGCGGCCGTAGCGCCGGTGAGGGCGCGATCCCGCACGTATCGGGCGCGCGACGCCATGTCGCCCCAGCCGGTCACCGCGAAGAACCTGCCCAGGCTGTCCAGGTGCGCCGCACACAGCCGACGTGCCCCGTCACCGCGGGCAACCCTTTCGCCTGCTCCGGCTCGCAGGAACGGCTCGTTCCAGAAGGGCGGTCGGGCGGACGGGGGAGTGGTCAGCGGCTGAACGGTGGCCTCTTGGACGACGTCGCCCTGCAGAGCGACCCGGAGAACCAGTCCCGGGGGCCAGTCGGCGAGCACTGGACCGAGCGACACATGCAGACGGTCCAGGCGCAGACCGTCACGGTCATCGGCCCGGTCCGCCATGGGCAGTCCGTCCACCACGCCCCCCATGGCGTGTCCCGCGTGGTCGTGTTGCCCTCCGTGCATGTCATGGCCGGTGTGGTCGTCGTGCGCCGCATGACCGCTGTGACCGCTGTGCGCCTCGTGCGTGGTGTGGTGAGCGGCTTCTGGGTGTGCGGCGTCCGGCTGTTGACGGTGACCGCCGTGGTCGCCGGCCGCCGCATCCGGCGGTGCCCCAAGCCCAAGCTCGACCATTCCGCGATCGAGTGCCGCGGGGACCTGCTCCGTGTCCGTGATCCGGACCAACGCCCTGGGCGCCGGAACACCGCCCCACACGTTCGCCACCCAGTCGCTTCCGTTGACACCCGGATCGCCGGCGACCACGAGCAGATCCGCGTCCGCCGGCGCGGCCACGCACCGCCATCCCCGCCGTGCCAACTCCGCCTCGATCGCGAGACGTTCGCGCGTTGCTCCTGGACAGACCGCCGGCAGAACTCCGGGTCGGGACATCGCCATCCGTACGAGCGCGCGTCTCAACTCCACCTGAAGGCTCCCTCACGCCAGGCGTAGCCGACACCTGCCAGCAGGATGCCGAGGAAGAGGAACATCTCGACGACCGCGCTCGTACCGACCGCCGAAACGACCCTCGTCCACGGATACATGAACAGCATCTCCATGTCGAAGGCGAGGAAGATCATCGTGACCGGATACCAGCGCACATGGAACCGGGACAGCGCGTGCTCCTCCGGTTCGAGGCCTCCGCTGAAGGGGCCGGTCCGGAGCGGTTCCCGCATCGCTCGCAGCGCGATCGACGCGGCGTGCAGGAGAACGACCGCCGCGACGACGAGCCCCAAGAGAACGAGCACTGGTTGCCAGTCGGATTTCTCCACAGGGTCCCTTCCCGTGACGGGCTCCCCACCAGGTCGCCGCCGTGACGCATCATGCCAACCGAGTACCGCCGGCGGCATGCGTGACACCGTGATCGGTGGTCATTTCTCGCGCTGGTCGAGCGGGAGGGGCAGGAGCTTGGCCTGTTGGCCGACGACTTGACCGTCATCGTATTCCGCTAACTGATTTAGTAGCAACGGCGGTTCGTCCGGGGACTGCCCTGCGCCGATGCGAAGTGCGCGAGGTCCGGCCGATCACCCGTGGTGCCAGTGTCCACCGGGTGGGTGACGGGACCGGTGCCGGCGAGGCGATCCACGTTGCTGTAGGGCTGGTCGACGACGAAGCCTTGGCCGGAGTCGAGCCAGAAGAACGGGAGTTGGTCGCCGACGCGGGCGATGACCTCCAGATTCCCCGGGACTCCGTAGCTGCTCTGAGTCATCGTCGCGGCGGCTGGACCCCGGCATTCCAGCCCCAGACCCGGTTGCCTCAGCACGGCGACGAACGTTCCTACTCGAAGGACCGCAGCCGCAGGCTGTTGGTGACCACGAAGACCGACGAGAACGCCATCGCCGCTCCCGCGATCACCGGGTCGCGCATGCCGAAGGCCCAGTCGTCGCAGCTCGGCCACCGCTTCGGCGCTGGTGTCCTTGACCGCGTCGGCGACGGTGAGGACACCGCATGCCTCGCCGTCCCAGGCGACGGCGACCGCCGTATGTCCCTCGGCCTCGGCAGTGGCTTTGGCCTCGGCGAGTTCCCGGGGCAGATTTGTGGCCCGGGGAGCTGTCAGGCGCGGCCGACGAGCTCGTAGCCGGCCTCCTCGACGGCGGCGCGGACGGCCTCCTCGTCGAGCGCGGCGGTGGAGGTGACGGTCACCTCGCCGGTCTTGGCGACGGCCGTGACCGCGCTGACGCCGTCCAGCGCGGAGATCTCCTTGGAGACCGCGCCCTCGCAATGGCCGCAGGTCATGCCGGACACGCGGTAGACCGTGGTGGTGGCACCCGTGCCCACGATCTGGACGTCGGACGTGGTGCCGGAGCCGCAGGAACCGGAGCCGCCGCAGCAGGAGCTCGTGCTGGTGTTCGTCTCGGTGGTCATGGCTTCTTCCTCCGGTGTGAGGTGCGTGGCGTCGCTCGCCGGTGGAGGGGATGACGGTTCACCCCTACCGGCCGATGGCCCCACACTATACCCCCTAGGGGTATTAGACCACCTGGATTGCTGCCCGCGCGGGGCTGCTTGAAGGGTGCTCAGCCCGCTAATTTACTTAGTAGCCCTCGCGACCTGCGACGACACCTTCAGTCAGATGGCGGCTCGTGGCGGCCGTTCTTCGGGAGAGTGCCTGCGGGGTCATGCGACCATCATCAGCAGCATCGCGGACATGGTCCCGCCCATGCCGATATGGGCCGCGAGCGCCGCATCCGGGGTGGCTCCGACCTTGCGCCGGCGTCCCCGACCGGACCGCTTGGCCGTGCTGCTCCTGTCCCAGACCGAGAGCGTCAGCGATGCCAGGAAGACCACCACCGTGTCCGGCATGGCGAGCAGCCAGCGGCTCCAAGCGGCCCCTCCGCCCGCTCGCCGGTCGGTGCCGCGGATCCTGGCCCACACGGAGGCGCCGATCGACAGGAGGAAGTACACCGCGAGCGCCGCGAACATGACGCGCCAGGCGGAGGCGGAGAGTCCGAAGGTGCTGGCGTCGGCGGCAGCGGTGGTCGCGCCCGACATGTTCATCCCGTGCACGGATCCCATACCCTGCATGGACTCCATGCCCTCCATCGAACCCATGCCGGCCATCTGCTCATGCGTGCTCGTCGTGCTCGCCATGTTCTCCATGCCCGGCATGTTCGCCATGGCGGAGCCACCCAGGGCGAGCACCGGTCCGGACGACGTACTCGTCATGGCAAGCGTCATGATCGCCATGCCGGCACTGCCGACGATGAGGTGCACCCAGTGTCGACCGTGCTTCCACCCGCACGACCGCGTGTGTTTGACCGCCATCGCCACGCCGCCGAGCCCGAGGATGCCGAACGCCGCCGCCCACCACATGCCGTGGCCCGCGTACCAACCGACCGTGGCGGGCAAGGCCATGGCGCCCATGCACAGGCCCATCAGCAGGTCGCCGCCCGCCGCGAAACGGGTCTCGCCGCTCGTCGTCGCCACCCGGATCGCACTGACGCCGGCCACCAGGACGGCAACCACCGCCACGGCCCAACTGAGCGCCAGAGTTCCCATCATCACCCTCCTGGTCATCAACTCCTATTATCCTTAGTACGTTCAGAGGGTGAGGGTTGTTCAGGGGGTCAGAGCCGCGCGGCGGAATTCTTGACCCACCTCGCTTACGACGCCTGACGCGTCAGAGCACGCGTACCGCCCCGGTCGGCGGGTCCCAGGAGAGGGGCTTCTCGACGATGCCCGTGGAGGGATTCTCGGCTCCGACGAACTTGCCGTCACCGACGTAGAGCGCCGTGTGGTACGCGCTGCCCGCGCTGCCCCAGTGGAGGATGTCGCCAGGCTGGAGGTTGCTCAGCAAGACCGGAGTGCCGACGGTCGACTGGTCCTGTGAGACGCGCGGCAGGCTGATGCCGGCCTGCTTGAACGCGGCCTGCATGAGGCTGGAGCAGTCCCAGGAGTCGGGGCCGGTGGCGCCGAGGACGTAGGCGTCGCCGATCTGCGCCCGGGCGAAGGCGATGACCGCGGCGGCCGAACCGCTGACATTGGACGAGGAGGCGCTCGGGGCGGAGGCGGTGCTGGAGGAGGCCGCAAGTGTGGTCCGCTCCGCGGAGCGCGAGGCAGCGGCCTTCTTGCGCGCGGCCTCGGCCTTCCGCGCGGCTTCGGCCTTCTTCTTCGCCTCGGCGAGGTCCGACTTGGCCTGTTCGGCGGCCTTCGCGGCGGCGGCGTCACGCTCGGCCTGCAGTTCGTAGTTGGCCGCGGCCTGCTGGGTGGCGTCGGCGGACTGCGCGACCTGAGCGGCCAGATCGGCCGTGAGGGCGGGCAGTTCGATCGTCTGTGTCACCGTCTCGGCGGCGTTCGCGGAACCGGAGGCCCCGGCGACTGCCAGGCTGCCGAGGACGCCGCCGGCGACTCCGGCTCGTCTCGCGATGGTCGACACGCTGGGGCGGGGCTTGCGGCGGCTTCGTATGTGAGCGGTGTGGGACATGCGGACATCGTGGGCTGCGAGTGCAGGCCGTCAACTAAGTAGCTTCGTTTTTACGTCCGATTCGCCCATGGCGATACCACCGGTCAAGGCTGATGGCCAGTCCCGGCCTCTTGGGATCCCGGGGACTGTGATGCAGGTCATGGGGTGAGTGTCCGCGTGGTACGGCCGTCGATGAGGAAGTCGAAGTGCGCACTGCCGTCCGAGTGCCGTGACTCCGCCACTGTCCTCCGCGAGCCACTATCGAGACAGCATGTATTGACAGAGACACTGTGTCTCGATAAAGCTGGTGATGTGAAGCCCGGGTGCTGATCCGGACCACGAGACACGGCGGAAGGACTCCGGAATGGCCCGCTCGGACCGTTGTCCCCATCACCCCCACTCCGCTTCCACGGAGCCACCGGGACCCGAGGACCTCTATGCCGACCCGCCTCCCTGGGACATCGGCCGGCCGCAACCGGCCTTCCTCGGCCTCGCTGAGGCGGGGGCCATCCGGGGAAGGGTGCTCGATGTCGGTTGCGGGACGGGCGAGCAGGCGCTCATGTGCGCGGACCTCGGCCTCGACGTCACCGGCATCGACCTCGCCACCCGGGCCCTGCGCACCGCCGAGGACAAGCGGCGCAGGCGAGACCGCGCGGCGCGGTTCCTGCACTGGGACGCCCTGAAGCTGGCCGACCTGGGGGAAACCTTCGACACCGTTCTCGACTGCGGACTCCTCCACGTCTTCGCCGCCGACGACCGTGCGGCCTACGTCGACGGCCTGCGGGCTGTGACCCGGCCGGGCAGTCGCTACTTCGTGCTGTGCTTCAGCGACCGGCAGCCCGGTGAGTGGGGGCGGGTGCACAAGCTGACGAAGTCCGAGATCGAGACCTCGTTCGCCGAGGGATGGCGAGTCGACTCCATGGACCCCAGCACCATCGACATCACCACCGACCCGGACGGCATCCGGGCCTGGCTCGTCGCCCTCACCCGGACCTGACCACTTGAGAAGCCCAGAAGGGAATGCGATGCCGACCGCGGAAGCCCGCGTGGAGACCGAGCGCGCGAGCCGTTACCTCGGCCAACTCTGCCGACACACCCAGCAGATGGGACGCCACCCCCACTATGGACAGGGCGGTGGCAGCCACAGATTTCCTCAAGTGCACGACGCCGACTGGTCCGACACCCACGGGACGGTCCGGATGAGTCTGGGCCAGTGGACCTTGCAGGCCACCCCGGACGCACTCGTACTGCGCATCGAAGCCGCGAATCAGGCGGACCTGCAACAGATGCGGGATCTCATCACCGCCCGCGTCGAGAAGATAGGCAGGCGTGACCGGCTGACGGTGGCCTGGCAACCGACCGAATCACCCGGCACGATCCCGGACACGAGCGGCAGGGCGGACGCCTCGCATCCCAAGAGGCGCGGTCACTTCGGTGGTGCGACCCGCCGATGGACCCTCGGGACGGTCCTCGGAGTGGTCGTGCTGATGGTCGCCGCGCATCTGGTGCTGGGTGGCTCGCTCCTGGCGGCGACCCGGTGGTGGGGCTGGGGCGCCGGCGCGGTCGTCGTCGCGATCATTCTGGCAAAGGTCATCGGGATGGTTGGATACGTCGCCCATCGCCGCCGACGGCGCACCCCGTAGCGCGACGATGCGAGTCCCAGCACAACACGAGGCCCGTTGACAGACGCACTGTGGCACCGGTACGGGCAACTGGCCTTCGTGTCTTGGTTCTTGGAGTTTGGATTCTGGATTCTGGCCGGCTTACCGGTCGTACTGCGGTGGCTCCACGATCGTCGGGTCCTTGGCCGTCTTGGCCAGCGGTGGATCCATCGGATCCTCGCCGTTGGACCAAGGCCGGACGTGGCCGTCGGCTCCGCCCGCCCAGGGCTGGAGCGGGGCGTTGACCGACGAGGCCGGCTGGGTGCCCGGAGTGCCGTATACCTGGTCCGGGTCGAGACGCCAGGCGTGGCCGGGTGCCTTTTGCCAACGGGCCCACAACCGGTCGACGTTGGAGTGGAGGAGGAAGACGAAGGGATCGTGGAACGAGAAGTGCGGGTTCGCGATCGTGCCGCGGATGTAGCGGCTGTGGATGTAGTTGTGCGAGCCCTGCAGGACCGCGTCCATGGCCGTGTACTGCTGTTCTCGGGGCAGTTGATCGGCGACCGTCAGGATCGTGTCGTCCAGGGCGATACCGAGGCCGAAGGCTACATTGTCCAGGTCCGCGACCACCGGTGGTCCTGCGGCGAGATTCCGCCAGACCTTGGTGTGGGAACCGGGTTCGGTGGTCTCGAAGTCGGGGAACGGCTCGCCGATGTCGCCGGAGGCGCTGCCCATGAACGTGGTGGTGAACAGTGCGGCACGGCCGACACCGCTCACCCGGGGGTCGGTGGTCCAGTCCCAGTAGTGCAGGGAGAGATCGGGGTCGACCCTGCGCAGCAGACCCTCCAGCCGATCGACCAATTCACGGTGCCACGGCAGAAACGCCGGCCCGCCGTGCACGTCCTGGCCGGCGGCGTGCGCGCCCTTGTGGACCTCTTCCTGCTTGTCCCAGTACGTGACCCCGTCGGGGAACGTGTACTTGCTGGTGTCCAGCTGCTGAAAGGCCTCACGCAGCCGTACGCGTTCGTCCTCGCTCACTCTTGCGACATCGCGGCGGACTCCGTCTCCCAGAACCATGGCGGGCACCTCCCGAGGTTCCTCTTGCGGTCCCTTCCACCATCGCCCCGACTCCTTCTCGCCGCGACCGGTGGAGGCGCCCTTCACATGGGGGAAGAGCGAGGTGGGAGAGCTCAGTGCGTTGAGCGTCCTGGGTGGTCGCCGTGGCCCCGGTGTCCAGGCGTCGAGCTCCGGTTGCCCGACGCACCGCGCAGATCACGGAGCCCGGAAAGGGTGACCGTGACCAGACGGTCGGCCGCCGCGTCAGAGGGCAGCTCGGCGGCCGCCGTGAGGGCATGGAGGCAGTAGGTCGCGAGTTCGTCGGGTGGGACGTCGCCGCGGAGTTCGCCGGCCCGCGCACCCTCCGCCAGCAGGTCCCGGAGCATGTGGTGGAGCTGCTGTTGCGCCTCGACGACCCGTTCGTCCCGGTGGAGAAGGGCCGAGAGATCGGTGGCACTGTGCCCGCGGGAATGGCGCGAGATGCGGGCGAAGGCCCTGAGGACCGCTTCGAGTTTCGAGGCGGCGCCGTCGACCTGGTCGCGCACCTCCGCCAGCTGTTCCAGATGCTCGGTGACCTGGCGGTCGTGCCAGGCGAGCAGGATCGCCTCGACGTCCGGGAAGTACTTGTACAGCGTGGCCCGGCCGATGCCGACCTGCTCGGCGATCTGGGACATGGTCACCGACCGCACGCCGCGCTCTGCGGCCAGATCCGCCGTGGTGTCGAGGATCGCGTCGTGCACCGCGCGACGGTGCGCGTCGATCGTCTCGTTCCATAGCTTCGGCACCGGATCAGTCTACGTAACGGCGGCGTCGGTCCATGGTGGTGACCTGCCGGGGATGATCAGACCCGGACGCCGAACTCGAACGGGCCGCCGATCGTGCTCATCGACTCGTACCGGACGACCGTGCCGGTCCGAGGCGCGTGCAGGATCTGCCCGTTGCCCGCGTACAGACCGACATGATGCAGATCTACGAAGAAGAACACCAGGTCGCCCACTTGGAGATCGCTCTTCGAGGCCGAGAGCGCTGCGGGCGCTGTCGCGGCTCGCTCGCTCCTCCTTCGCGGCCAGGGCCGCCTTCTCCTTGGCGGTCAGGATCCTGATGAGCCTCTGCGCCTCTCCGAGCCTGGCCTGGACCTGCTCGACCCGCTGGGCGCTCAGCTGGTCGAGCGTGGACGCCTTGTCGAGGTAGTCGTCCGGGCCGGAGTCGAGGAAGAGCTGGACCGACGGGTCGACGGCACCGGACCGGTACGGGACGCCGGCCGGCGAACCGAGGCTGTCCCGCAGGGTGGTTGTGATTGCCGCAAGCGCGAACTCACTCAACCCGTCAGGCGGCCTTCTCGCCGGCTGGAGTGACGGCGAACCACATCTTGTCCTTGCCCTGGCCGTTCATCTGTCCGGCCTTCGTGTCGCCCATGTACCGGTACAGCGGCCAGCCGCCGAGGGTGAGCTGCTTCATGCCGTCCGAGCGGTCGACGCTGCCGAGGAGGCTCTTCTCCACGCCCATCGTCTGCACGGAGTCCTGCGCCATGACCGGCATCCACGTCTTCGCGCAGGTGCCCGTGCACATCGACATCGACGGGGTCGCCTGGTCCATGTCCGAGCGGTAGAGGGTCATCCCCTTGTCGTCGGTGACCACGCTGCCCATGCCCTTCATCGTCCTGGCCATCAGCATGGTGGTCGTGGCCATGTCTCCGCTGCCGGAATCGCCGCTGTCGGCCGGCGCGGACGTCGCGGGAGCGGCGCCGGTCGTGGCGACCGAGGTGGCATTGCCGGGGCTCGTGCTGGAGGCGTTGTCCGACGAGGAGCCGCATGCCGCCAGCAGGAGCATGGAGGCGAGACCTGCGGCTGCTGCGAGGGCGGTGCGTTGGCGGATCACGGGTTTCCCTTCGCCAGGAGGTTGTCGCGTCTACTTACCTCCTTAGTACGTTGGGCAACTCCATGCTGCTCAGCCACTGGTGCCACATGGCGGAGTCTTGACCATCGGGCGTACGGCCGGGGGCGTCGCAACACGGCACTGCGGTACCCGAGTTCGCGGTTCTGCTTCAGATGCGTTCAGCCGAGGCCGGGTGGGCAGGCGACCAGGAGTGGCAGCAGCGGGACCGTCATGGCCGAGAGGGCGACAGAGCCCCACAGCACAGGGTGCGGCGCCTTGCGTGGGCCCAGGATGCGCTTGAGGCGGATCAGGGCGTTCGGACCGCCCGCCGCCAGCGCGCCCTTCGGGGTGCGAGCTGCCGCCATCTCGTACATCGCGGTGGCCAGCACCTCCTGGGAGTGACTGCGCAGCGCCCGGTCGTCGGCGATCATCTCCAGCAGCAGCGCGGTCTGCTCCCGGGCGTGGCGTGCCAGCGGCACCCAGCGGAACAAGGAGTGGAAGGCCTCGACGGCGGCGAGGACCAGGTGGTGCCGGCCGGCGATATGGGCCTGCTCGTGTTCCAGTACGGCGTCGAGCTGCTCGGACGTCAGGTGACGTACGGCCGCGTCGCTGATCACGATCCGCGGGCGGCGGCCGGGCAGGCAGTAGGCCGCGGGGGTGTCGTACGGCAGGACCGTGGCGCACAGGCGGGCCGAGTGGCGGCCCACCAGGTCGAGGGCTTCACGGTGCTGACTGCGCTGCCGATGGGCTCGTACGACGTGGAAGGAGAAGGTCGCCACGAGGGCGAGCCCGATGGCGGCGGGAATCCCGGCGGCCAGCCGGTCCGCCAGGACGGGATCGGGCTCGGCCCCGTCCGTGCTCAGCCCGCAGTTGTGCAGGAGGCCCACCAGCCCCGCGTGCAGATGCTCGGTGGGCAAGGCCAGGCTGGCCGCGGTGAGGGCGGCCGAGATCGAGAAGGAGACCGCGAGGGCGTGCCATACGGCAGCCGCCAGTGCCGGGGCCCGGTGCGGCCAGCGGCTGCGCAGCAGCAGACGGGGAGCGACGACGCCCACCGCTGCCGTGTAGCCGACGAGTGCCGGGGCCGCGTTCACGACTCCGCCTTCGCCTGCCGACTCACGTTCCGCAGGGCCCTGCGCAGGGCTGCGACCTCGTCCTCGGACATGTTCTCCACGAAGTGGACCAGTGCGGTGGAACGGTCCTTGCTCTCGCCGAGGCCGTCCTCCATGAGCGCGGCGGCGTAGGCCTCGCGGCTGCGCACCGGTGCGTACAGCCAGGCTCGGCCCTGCTTGCCGCGCAGCAGCCACCCTTTGGTGTAGAGGATGTTGGTGACGGTCATGACCGTGGTGTATGCGACGGGGCGCGTCCTGTTGATGTCGTCGACCACCTCACGCACCGTCGCCGGACGGTTCCACGTCCAGAGACGATCCATGATCTCCGCCTCAAGATCCCCCAGCCGCCGCATCGCCCTGACTCCTCCTCGCCACCCAATACGCAAGGCCATAGTAGACGCCTGCCCTCCCGGGCTTGCGGGGCGACGGCGGAAGTGGCTGATGATCCATGCCCAGGATGAGGCAGTGACCCGCCTCGGACAGCGCCGGCAACCGCAACCGACGTTGCGGTCCCGCGGGCTGCTCGTCTGCGCGCTGCTCTTGGGCCTGCTCGCCATGCACGGCCTCGGGCCGGTTCCCGGAGCCGCCGCCGGTTCGTCCGGGCACGATCGGATGACGTCGCGCGCGCATACGGCTGTGACGGCGTCGATGCCGGGCGGGTGCGATCACGGCGACGGCGGCTGCACCGGCCACGCGAACCTTGCCGCTCCGACGTGTGCCTCGGCGTCCGTTCCCGGGACGCCCGGGGTGGCACCGGTCCTGCTGTCCGACCCGGCATCCTGCGCCGAACTCCAACTCCTGCGGATCTGGAGCGGCCCGCGCGTCGCTGCGTGTTCAAACGCATCCGTCGTACCGCCCTCGCCGTCACCGCCGGCGCGGACGCTCTCGTGCTGGCCGCCTGTGGCGACGGCAGCGGACGGTCACGACATGGGGTCGATGAACTCCGGCTCCAGCCTTTCCGCGACCGCCTCGGCCAGCCGCATCCGCGACCGCCCGCACTTGCGCTCGGAGTCAAGGACCTCGCCATGAAGATCAAGGGGGGCGCAGGACCCGGAGATCAGGACGATGTCCGGATGCTCGGCAAGAGCTGCACCGTCCCCTCGCTTCCCCGGGGACTCGCCTCAATGGGTGGTCCCGTGTCGCGCAGGTGACTTGTTCACTTACGAAGCAGGTTAGGATCACGGCGTGATCAAGGCCTGGTCTCCTTCCGTCGCGCAGTGGGGCCGCTCATCAGCGGTTCTGTGGCGCGTACTCGGACTGGGCCTGTTGCTCCTCGGTCTCCTCTACACGCACGCCGTCAGCCCCGAGGAGACGGTGAGTCACCTCACCGCCTCTGTCGACGATGGCAGAAACGTTGCGAGTGCCGGCTCGGATCTGCTCGCCGACGATCAAGCGGCGGGTCATCACGGCGGCCACGACCGGCAACACACCGGCGAGCACTGTGCGTTGGGCCAACCCTCGCAGGGGCCCGCTGTGGTTGTGCCCGGCCTGTCGCCGCTGAGTCCCGGGAGCGGCGACGGAGCCGACGCGCCCCCGCCGGCGTGCTTCGGTCACTCGACAGCGCGGGACGCAGCGGCTCCCATAGCGCACGCGGCGGACTCTGCGGTTCTTCGTATCTAGGCCGGACTTCTCGGACTGCCCTGCCGGTTCATGACGTCCGGCCTCCTGCCCAGCGGCGGACGGTCCGCTTTCAACGCCATCGGCCGGTGGCCCATCTGGATGCCTCCCAGCAGGTCGGCGCTGCTCGACCTGCCGCGCGGCGTGCCCCGGCCGCCGCACGAGACGAGCATCCGCATGCGTCCATGACGAACGAGAGCCAACGAAATGCACTCCCTGGCCACGGGCGACTCCGTCCCCGCCCACTCCACTCTCCAAGGGCTCGTCGGCAACACACCCGTTCTGCGTGTCTCCCAGCCCTTCACCCCGTCCGACCGCGGCTTCTGGGCCAAGCTGGAGGGCTTCAACCCCGGCGGCATCAAGGACCGCCCGGCCCTGCACATGGTCGAACGGGCCTGCGCCCGAGGCGAGTTGGAGCGCGGACGCCCGATCATCGAGTCCACCAGCGGCACCCTCGGCCTCGGCCTCGCCCTGGCCGGAATGGTCTACGGACACCCCGTCACCCTCGTCACCGACCCCGGGCTCGAACCCTCGATGAACCGCTTGCTCGCGGCCTACGGGGCCTCGGTCGACGTGGTGCCCGAGCCGCACACCACCGGCGGCTGGCAGCAGGCGCGCTGCGACCGCGTCGCCGAACTGCTCGCGGAGCACCCCGGATCCTGGTGCCCCGACCAGTACAACAACCCCGACAACGTGGCCTCCTACACCCCGCTGGCCCTCGAACTCGCCTCGCAGCTGGGCCACATCGACGTCCTCGTGTGCAGCGTCGGCACGGGCGGTCATTCTGCGGGCATTTCGCGGGTGCTGCGTCAGCTCTACCCCGCAGTGCGGCTGGTGGGTGTCGACGCGGTTGGATCGACCATCTTCGGCCAGCCCGCCCGGCCCCGCCTCATGCGCGGACTCGGCTCCAGCATCTACCCCCGCAACGTCTCCTACGAGCACTTCAGCGAGGTGCACTGGGTGGCTCCCGGCGAATCGGTGTGGGCCTGCCGGCAGTTGGCCGCCTCGCACTACGCCACGGGTGGCTGGAGCGTGGGCGCCGTCGCGCTGGTGGCCGGGTGGCTCGCCCGGACGAACCCCTCGGGCACTCGTATCGTGGCCGTCTTCCCCGACGGGCCCCAGCGATATCTGGAGAGCGTCTACGACGACCAGTTCTGCGCCGAGCACGGGCTGTTGGACGTGACTCCGGCAGCCGAACCCGAGGTCGTCGGCCGTCTTGACGAGAAGGAGGTCGCCCGCTGGACCCGCTGCACGGCGGTGCACGACCCGCTCTCCCCGATGGCCGGGGCGAGCGACGCGGAGGGCGGCGAGAAGTGAAGACGTCGCTCGCGCAGATCCGCTCCCACGAACGGAGCGTTCAGCTGCTTCTGCTGAACCAGTTCACCATCAACCTCGGCTTCTACATGCTGATGCCGTATCTGGCGCAGCACCTGTCCGGATCCCTGGGCCTGGCCGGCTGGCTGGTCGGACTCGTCCTGGGCGTACGGAACCTCAGCCAGCAGGGCATGTTCCTGGTCGGCGGCACGCTCGCCGACCGGCTCGGCTACAAACCGCTGATTGTGGCGGGCTGCGTCCTGCGGACCCTCGGCTTCGCCGCGCTCGGTCTGGCGGACTCGCTCCCGGCGCTGCTGGCAGCCTCGGCGGCCACCGGTTTCGCGGGTGCGTTGTTCAACCCTGCCGTCCGGGCCTACCTGGCGGCCGACGCGGGGGAGCGCCGCGTCGAAGCCTTCGCCCTGTTCAACGTCTTCTACCAGGCGGGCATCCTGCTCGGCCCACTGGTGGGGATGCTGCTGACCGGCTTCTCCTTCCGGCTCACCTGTCTCGTCTCGGCGGCCATCTTCGCGTTGCTGAGCGCCGTACAGATCAGGTCGCTTCCTGCTCGACGCCCGGACCAGGTCGCGCGCGTGGGCGCCGAGAACCAGGAGGGTGTGCCGGCGCAGTGGCGGGGGATGGTGCGCAACCGCCCGTTCCTGCTCTTCGCCACGGCCATGATCGGTTCGTACGTCCTGTCCTTCCAGGTCTACCTGGCCCTGCCGTTGGAGGTGCGACGGCTCGGCGGTCAGGGGGAGTTCGGTACGGCGGCTGTGGCGCTGTTGTTCGCCGTGTCCGGGCTCGCCACGATCTTCGGCCAGACCCGGGTGACAGGGTGGTGCAAGCAGCGGCTCGCGCCCGGACAGGCCCTGGCCTGGGGGCTGTTGAGCATGGGGCTGGCCTTCGTTCCGTTGCTCGCGGCCACGGCCGTACCCGTTCCGGACGCGGGAATCGGGCGCCGGCTGCTCGCCGTTGTACCGCCCACACTGGCCGCACTGCTGCTGGCGCTCGGCACGATGGTCGCGTACCCCTTCGAGATGGACACCATCGTCCAGCTCTCCGGCGGTCGTCTCGTCGCCACCCACTACGGGCTCTACAACACCGTCTGCGGCATCGGGATCACGCTGGGCAACCTGCTCACCGGAGCGGCCCTGGACACCGCCAGGGCGGCCGGCATGTCCGCGCTGCCCTGGCTGGCACTGCTCGTCCTCGGGCTGGCCTGCGCCGGATCCCTGTACGGGCTGCACCGTACCGACCGTCTGACACCCGTCGCGGCCTGACGGGCCAGACCTGTCGAGTTGCCTGGAGCCCGACCAGGCCTCCAGGCAACCGGCTTCAGGCTCTAGAAGAAGCCCAGCTTCTTCGGCGCGTACGACACCAGCAGGTTCTTCGTCTGCTGGTAGTGCTCCAGCATCATCTTGTGCGTCTCGCGGCCGATGCCCGACTGCTTGTAGCCGCCGAAGGCGGCATGCGCCGGGTACGCGTGGTAGCAGTTGGTCCAGACGCGGCCCGCCTGGATCGCGCGGCCCGCGCGGTACGCCGTGTTGATGTCTCGCGTCCACACGCCCGCGCCGAGCCCGTACAACGTGTCGTTGGCGACCTTGATCGCGTCGTCGAAGTCGTCGAAGGAGGTCACCGAGACGACCGGGCCGAAGATCTCCTCCTGGAAGATCCGCATGCGGTTGTCGCCCTCGAAGATGGTCGGCTGGACGTAGTAGCCGCCCTTCAACTCGCCGTCGTACTCGATGCGTTCACCGCCCGTGAGGACCTTCGCGCCCTCCTGCCGGCCGATGTCCAGGTAGGAGAGGATCTTCTCCAGCTGGTCGTTGGAGGCCTGGGCGCCGATCATCGTGTCGGTGTCCAGCGGGTGGCCCGGCCTGATCAGCTCGGTGCGGGCGACGGCCGCCTCGACGAACTCGGCGTAGTTGCCGCGCTGCACGAGCGCCCGGGACGGGCAGGTGCACACCTCGCCCTGGTTGAGCGCGAACATGGTGAAGCCTTCGAGGGCCTTGTCGCGGAAGTCGTCGTTGTGCGCCCAGACGTCGTCGAAGAAGATGTTGGGCGACTTGCCGCCGAGCTCCAGCGTGACCGGCTTGATGTTCTCGGAGGCGTACTGCATGATCAGCCGCCCGGTTGTGGTCTCTCCGGTGAACGCCACCTTCGCCACCCGCGGCGACGACGCGAGCGGCTTGCCCGCCTCCACGCCGAAACCGTTGACGATGTTCACGACGCCCGGCGGGAGCAGGTCGGCGATGAGGCTCATCCAGTAGTGGATGGAGGCCGGCGTCTGTTCGGCGGGCTTGATGACGACCGCGTTGCCCGCCGCGAGTGCCGGCGCCAGCTTCCAAGTCGCCATCAGGATGGGAAAGTTCCACGGGATGATCTGCGCGACCACACCGAGCGGCTCGTGGAAGTGGTACGCCACCGTGTCGTCGTCGACCTCGCCGAGCGAACCCTCCTGCGCGCGGATCGCGCCCGCGAAGTACCGGAAGTGGTCGATGGCCAGGGGGATGTCGGCGGCGAGCGTCTCGCGGACCGGCTTGCCGTTCTCCCAGCTCTCGGCGACCGCGAGCGACTCGAGGTTCGCCTCCATCCGGTCGGCGATCTTCAGCAGGATGTCGGAGCGCTCGGTCACCGACGTACGGCCCCACCCAGGGGCGGCCGCGTGCGCAGCGTCCAGCGCCCGCTCGACGTCCTCCGCCGTGCCGCGCGCGATCTCGGTGAAGGGCTGCCCGTTCACGGGCGAGGGGTTCTCGAAGTACTGCCCACGGGCCGGCGGCACGTATTCGCCGCCGATGAAGTGGTCGTAGCGCGCCTGGTAGGAGACGACCGCGCCCTCGGTACCGGGCGCCGCGTAACGGGTCATACTGCTCTGCCTCCTTCGCAGCGCTGCCCGCCGTTGGGCAGCTCTCGACGCGAGGCTAGGGACGCGGACGTTGCAACTACGTTGCCGCTCGCCCCCGCCATTCGGCCGGTACCCGCAGCTCCGACTCCAGCGCCGCGAGCCGCGAACGGACCGCCGCCGTCGGGCGTACCGCGGCGAGCGCCCGCCACACGTCCAGGTCGTCCTCGCCCCACGGCGCGTGCGCCCAGTCCGCGAGCAGGTCGGGATCGCGGCGGGCGATCAGCGCCGTGCGCAGCCCGTCGGCGAGACGCTGCCTGAGCCGTACCACCGCCGGCGCCTGCGAGCCCGGCAGCAGCGGCCCGGCGTAACCGGTGGCGGCCGCCGTCACCGCACCGGTCTCCAGCCGCCGCTCGACCACGTCCACGTCCGACTCGACGGGCACGGTCAGCCGGTACGGCCGTGACTCCAGCAGCCCCGGCCCCAGCACCCGGCGCAGCCGGGCCAGTTCGGCACGCAGGGTCACCGGCGTCACCGACTCGTCCTCGTACAGTGCGCACAGCAGCTCGTCGCCGGTCAGCCCCTCCGGATGCCGGGCCAGCAGCACCAGGATCTCGCTGTGCCGGCGGCTGAGCCTGATCCTGCGGCCGCCGAGCAGCAGGTGCGCCTCGTCGCGGCCCAGCGCCGTCAGCTCGGGTGCGTCGACGGCGGGCAGCTCGGGGACGAGCAGCGCCAGCTGCGACTCGGCGGCGCGCGCCACCGCCTGCACGAAGCCCAGGCTGTGCGGATGCGCGAGCCCGTCCCCGCCCGTGATGTCCACGGCACCGAGTACCCGCCCGGTCCGCGGATCGTGCACCGGAGCCGCCGCGCAGGTCCAGGGCTGCACCCGCCGGATGAAGTGCTCGGCCGCGAAGACCTGCACGGGCCGGTCCACGGCGACCGCCGTCCCCGGCGCGTTCGTCCCCATCGCGGTCTCCGCCCAGCGGGCACCCGGCACGAAGTTCATCCGCCCCGCGTCCCGCCGGGTCGTCGGATGGCCCTCGACCCACAGCAGCCTGCCGTGCGCGTCGCAGACCGCGAGCAGATGCTCCCCGTCGGCGGCGAAGGTCCCCATCAGCTCCCGGAACAGCGGCATCACCCGCGCCAGCGGATGCTCGGCCCGGTAGGAGCCCAGGTCACCGTCCATGAGCTCCACGTCCGCCGTGCCGTCGGGCCCCACGCCTGCCCGCGCGGAACGCCGCCACGACTCGGCCACCACCGAACGCACCGGCCGGGGCACCGTGCCCCCCTCGGTGAACGTCTCGTGCGCGCGACGCAGCATCCGCGCGTGCTCGGCAGGGTCGGCCCCCGGCTCCAGGGCCACCCACGGATCGGTCAACTGGGCCTCCCCGAACGGTGATGCGGCTGGGGACATCGTCACTCCGGGTACGCGCTCCGACAACCGTTTCGACCACGCTCACCCGAACGGGGCCCCCGCCGCCCCGTCAGGCGAAGTTGACCAGTCTGATGTAGCGCGTCCAGTCCCAGTAGGGCCCGGGGTCGGTGTGGTCCGTGCCCGGCACCTCGTAGTGCCCGATGATGTGCTCCCGGTCCTTGGGGATGCCGTACTTGGCGCAGATCGCCGCGGTGAGTCTCGCCGACTGCTCGTACATGGCGTTCGTGAAGTAGGCGGGCTTGTCCACCCAGCCCTCGTGCTCGATGCCGATGCTGCGGGTGTTGTAGTCCCAGTTCCCCGCGTGCCAGGCGATATTGGCCTCCCGGACGCACTGCGCGATGTAACCGTCCGCCGAGCGCACCACATAGTGCGCGGACACCTTCTTCTTCGAGTTCTGGAAGATCGCCAGTGTGTCGGAGTACGTCTCCTGCGTGACGTGGATGATCACGTAGTCGATCGGATAGGCCGAGGGGCGGCTCGACACCGTGTAGTTCGACGTGCTCGCCGGCTGCCATTCGGCGGTCGGGTAGTCGTCGGACTGGGCCACCGCACCGGCCCGCGCGTCGGGCAGCAGCGCGTAGGGGACGGCGGCGAGTGCGGCGCCCTTGAGGAACCGCCGCCGGGTGGTGCCGGGTCTTGCCCGCTCCATGGAAACGTCGCCCTTCTGTCGATCACTCAGCTCCGCAGCATCACCGCGGTCTCGCGCAGCTGCGCGTGCACACCGCGGTGAGTCTCCCGCGCGGGGAGCCACTGTTTGCGGATCTTCGCCACGCACGTGTAGTTGGTGTCGCAGACGTTGGCCAGCGGCGACTCGACGGCCTGGGTGGCGAACTGGTAGGCGTCCAGCTCGCTGAACCCGTAGTCGCGCACCAGCCACTGGACCAGGTCCAGCTGGGATATCCGGAAGGCGTCCTCCAGCGGGCGGGCCGACCCCGTCGAGATGATGTGCGTGTCCGACTCGATGCGCGGCCACGGCGTGGCGACGCCCTTGAGCAGCTCCACGATCACCACGGTGTTCATCGCGCACTCCACGGCGACCCCGCAGGTCTCGCCCTCACCCTGCCGGGCGTGCCCGTCGCCGAGGCTGAGCAGCGCGCCCTCCACGTTCACCCCGAGGTAGCAGGTGACGCCGGCCCGCATCTCGGGCGTGTCCATGTTGCCGCCGTGCGCGTCCGGCACCAGGGCCGAGCGGACCTCCAGATTGGCGGGGGCCACGCCGACGGTGCCGTGCATCGGGTCGATGGGCAACTCGGCCTCGATGTCGCTGTCGTGCGCCCGGAACAGCGCCGTGCGCCGGGTCCGGTCCAGCTGCCAGATCCACACCGTCTCCGGCAGCGGCGGCTGCAGGGTGGCCGTGGTGTGCGTCGAGGTGAGCGCGCCGAAGAGGGGGACGGTGGTGGACGCGGCCCAGTCGCGGGCAGGCTCGATGGACACGAAGTGCACGGCGACCGTGTCACCCGGCTCCGCACCCTCCACGTAGAAGGGGCCGGTCTGCGGGTTGAGGAACGGGAACTCGCACACCTCGGACACCAGGTCCTTCTCCGACCGCACCCGCCCGGCGAAGCAGTCCTCCGTGTACAGGTCGAGAACCGTGCCGGGCGCGATGCGCGCCACGGGCGGTGCGCCGCCGAACGTCCAGGCGTACTCGCCAGGTTCGGGCCGGACGGTCAGGATCCGCGGGTCGCTCATTGCTGCGCTGCTCCGTTCTGCGCGGGGCCGGTGAGGGCGGGTTCGTCGAGGTGGACACGGGCGGTCTCGGCTATGCGCTCGGGATGCCGCCGCATCAGCACGACCAGCACCACGAGTCCCAGGGCCATCCATATCCCGACGATGGGTCCGGCGTATGACACGGGTGCGGTCAGTTCGGTGACGAAGTCGAAGACGGGCAGGCCGGCCGCGGTCAGCAGCGCGGGCACGAACGCGACGATCCCGAGGACGGGCAGCAGCAGGTGCCGTACCGGCTTGAGCAACTCCCGCCTGCGGCGCAGGAAATAGCCGGCGCACGCGAGGTTCACCACGATGTACACGCCGATCACCACCGTCACGATCACCGTCGCGAGCAGCAGGAACGCCGTCACCGGGTCGTAGCCCAGGCCCAACCCGAGCACCGCGCCGACCGCCACGACCGTCTGCACGGCGATACCGGCGACGGGGGAGCGGTACCGGGGATGCAGTGAGGCGAAGAGGCCGGGCAGCACCCTGATGCGGGCCAGGGCGAAGGCCGTCCGCGTCGAGACGTTGGCGCACGCGTTGGCGTTGGCGATGGTCGAGTTCACCACGGCCAGGAACACCAGCACCCAGAACAGTCCGAACGACGCCCGGGCCACGCCCTCCCAGGACGCCTCGCCGGAGGCCCCGAACTTCGCGAAGCGGTCCGGGCCGAAGTACACGGTCATGGCGTAGGTGGTGACGACGTAGAAGAGGCCGATCGACAGGGCCGCGCCGAGAACCGCGCGGTGCATCGTGCGGCGTGGGTCGCGGGTCTCCTCGGCGAGCGGTGCGGCGGCCTCGAATCCGGCGAAGGCCAGCACCGTGTACACCGAGCCGGCGAAGACGCCGCTGACACCCTCGTAACCCTCGGCTGTGTGCGAAGTCCCGAACACCGAGAGGGTGTTGTCCCCTCCGGCCTTGATGATCAGCCAGACGGCGAACACCAGGAAGACGAGGATCTCGAAGACCCCGAGGACCGTGCCGAGCCGGGCGGAGGCGCGCACGCCGAAGTATCCGGCGGCCGCGATGACGGCCGCGCCCGCGAGCGCCCACGGCCACCACAGGTCCGCCGGGTAGGAGGACCACTCGTCGTGCAGCGTGCCCGCGGTCGTGAAGCCCAGTTGCAGGAGCAGCAGCGGAGGGACGAGAGCCTCCACGAACACATAGCCCCAGCCGACGAGGAAGCCGACTGTGGGGTGCAGCCCCTGCGCGGCGTACGTGGACACCGAGCCCGCGGCCGGGAGTTCGCGTGCCAGCTCCGCCACGCAGGACGCGGTGAACAGACAGGCCACCAGCGCGACCAGTACCGCGAGCGGCAGGCTTCCGCCGGCGAAGGCGGCACCGGACGGGATCGACGCGGCCACCGCGGCGGCCGGGGCCATGGCCGTGATGCTCTGGAACAGGACCTCGCGCAGCCCGATCGCGTCCCGCCTCAGCCCTGCCGCCGCTTCTTCCCCCGCCATGCGAATCCCCCTCAAATCACGCCGACTTGCGAGGCCTCCCAGGTCCCGACGGGTGGGCCTCGCGTGAATCACGGTACGGCGCTTGCGGGTTGGGCAGAAGGGCGCGGCGTGGTTCCGTGGACGGCGGCGGCATTGTGGAAAACCCGGCCACTCGATCGGGTGAAGCGGGGCCGTGAGACGGCGTGAGGCCGATCCCGGCGAGGCTTGCGCGCCGCCGACGGGACGGGCCCCCTAGGCTCTCTCCCGGCACCGGCCCAACCCCTGGAGCGCAGACGTGTTCGACCCCGCAGCGGAACTCCCGTACCCCGACGGCCACCGGCCGGACGAGACGCCCGCACCGCACCCGCTGCTCGCGCCGGTGCTCGGTCTGCTGGGCACGTGGCACGGCCGGGGCCAGGGCGGATATCCCACGCTCGACGGCGACTTCGCCTATGCGCAGGAGGTCGGCTTCAGCCACGACGGCCGTCCCTTCCTCCGCTACGAGGCCCGGGCGTGGCTGCTCGACGCCGACGGCACGCCGTTGCGTCCGGCGGCACGGGAGAGCGGCTGGTGGCGGCTTCAGCCCGACGGCCGGGTGGAGGCGCTGATCACCCAGCCCACCGGCATCGCGGAGATCATGGTCGGTCACGTCGCGGAGGGCACGGTCGACCTCTCGACCCACGAGGTGGCGCTGACCCCCACCGCCAAGGAGGTCAACGCGACCCGCCGCCGCTACACCCTGACCGACGGCGACACACTGACGTTCGTCCACGACCTCGCGGCGGTCGGGCGGCCGTTGCAGCACCATCTGTCGGCGACGCTGCGGCGCAAGGGATAGCGGCGGCGCGAGGGTCAGGGGCAGGCGCGGCACAGGCGGGTCGCGGAGTGAGGGAAGCCGACCCGGCGCCCGCCTCAGCCCCGCTCGCCCACCACAGCAGGATCGTCCAGTACCGCCCGCACCACCGAATGTGCCGCACCCAGCAGCGGGCCCTCTGGACCCAGCCGGGACACCGACACCGGGCAGGCGGGGCCCGCGGTGCGCCGGTCCAGCTCGGCCTCCAGCGAAGGCAGTAGCCAGGGCGCCAGCCCGGCCAGCGCGCCGCCCAGGACCACGCTCTCGGGATCCAGCAGATTGACCGCCCCGGTCAGCGCGATGCCGAGTGCCTCACCGGCGTCCCGCAGCGCACGCCGTACGTCCGCGTCGCCCTCGGCGGCGCGGCCCGCGAGCAGTCCGACCCGGTCCTCGCCCGGCTCAAGGCCCGCCGCCCGCAGTACGGCCTCCTCGCCGGCGTACTGCTCCAGACATCCGAGCCCGCCGCAGGGGCAGGCGGGCCCGTCCGGCCGCACCGGCACATGCCCCAGCTCGCCCGCGAAACCGCGCGTCCCGCGCAGCAGCCCGCCGGCCACGACGACCGCGGCGCCGATGCCGATCTCCGCGGACACGTGGAGGAAGTCCAGCGGGGTGCCCTCGCCGAGCCAGAGTTCGGCGAGCGCGCCGAAGTTGGCTTCGTTGTCGACGGCGAGCGGGATGTCGTCGGGCAGCAGGGCACCGAGGTCCGTGTCGTGCCAGTCCAGGTTCGGGGCGCGTACGACGGTACGGGCGTCGCGGGCCACCAGGCCCGGCACGGCCACCGCGAGCCCCGCGGGCCACAGTCCCTCGCCCTCCGCCTCGGCGACGACCCGGCGCACCAGCTCGGTGAGCTCCGCGACGACGGGTCCTGGGGAGCGGCCGCGGTTCGCACCGTGCCGCACGGCACGCGCGCGTACCTGCCCGCGCAGGTCGACGGCGCAGACGGCGAGGTGATCGACGCCGATCTCGGCGCCGATCCCGGCGGGACCGTGCCCACTCACGGCGAGCGCCGAGCCGGGGCGGCCCACCCGGCCGGGCCGCTCGGGGCCGAGTTCCTCCAGCAGGCCCGTGCGTATGAGCTCGTCGACGAGGGTCGAGACCGCCGCACGCGTCAGGCCGATGCGCGAGGCGACCGCGGCACGGGAGAGCGGTCCCTCGGCGTTCACGGCGTGCATCACCCGGGCGAGATTGCGGCGGCGCATGCCCTGCTGGGTGTCGGGCAGCGCCCGGCCGGGACCGGCCGGGTGGGCCTCGTGCAGCGGTGCGGTCATGCCCCCGTCCTCAACGGCTGTCCGTGCTCCGCTCCAGCAGCGGGGCCGCGTCGGAGAGTACCCCGGCGATCCTGGCCAGCGTCGCCTCGTCCCGCTCCACCGCGTCCAGCACCGGCCCCGCGGCCGTGTTCCAGCGCCGGGCGACCGCCGCCGGATCCTCGCCGGTCAGCAGGCCGGCCGCCTGTGCGGCGGCGCCGAGCGCGACCAGCTCCTTGGCCTCCGGGACTTGCACCGGGCGGCCCGACAGGCGCCGTACCGTCTGCTGCCAGGCCGTGCCGCGGGCGCCGCCGCCGATCAGCAGCAGGGGAGCGGAGCGGTCGGCGTCCTCGTCGAGGACCAGGTCAAGGGCGCCCAGCAGCGAGTGCACGGCGCCGTCGTAGGCGGCCTGGAGCAGTTGGCCGGCGGTCGTGTCGTGGCGCAGGCCGTACAGCAGGCCAGAGGCCGCCGGGAGGTTCGGGGTGCGCTCACCGTCCAGGTACGGGAGGAGTGTGACGGCGTCGGTGGGTTCCACCGCCTCGCGGTCCAGGCCCAGCAGGGCGGCGACGCGGTCGACGGCAAGAGTGCAGTTGAGCGTGCAGGCCAGCGGCAGCCAGTCCCCGTGCGCGTCGGCGAAACCGGCCACCGTGCCGGTCGGGTCGGCCGGGCGGCGCCTGGAGACGGCGTACACAGTGCCCGATGTGCCGAGGCTGAGCACCGGCGTACCGGGACGCAGCCCGAGCCCCAGCGCGGCGGCCGCGTTGTCACCGGTGCCCGGCGCGACCAGCGTGCCCTTCGAGAACGGCAGGTCGTGACTGTCGCGCACGGTGCCCGCGATCTCACCCGGCCGGACCACACGGGGCAGCAGCGCGGGATCGAGGCCGACGTGCGCGAGGGTCTCTTCGTCGTACGACTCCGTCCCGGACGCCCACCAGCCCGTGCCGGAGGCGTCGCCGCGGTCGGTCGTGCCCTGGCCGGTCAGGCGCTCGGTGAGGTAGTCGTGCGGGAGCCGGACCGCCCTGGTCGCGCGCACCGCCTCCGGCTCGCTCTCGGCCAGCCAGGCCCACTTCGTGACCGTGAAGGACGCGCCGGGCACGCTCCCGGTGCGCTCCGCCCAGGCCTTCGCGCCGCCCAGCTCCTCGACCAGCCTGCGAGCCTGCGGCGCGGAGCGCACGTCGTTCCACAGCAGCGCCGGGCGCACCGGCTCGCCCCGCCCGTCCAGTGTGACGAGACCGTGCTGCTGCCCGCCGATCGACACCGCGGCGGCCTCGTGCGCGGCGTCGCCGCACTGGTGCAGCGCCTCGCACAGGGCGTCCCACCACTGGCGCGGGTCGCTCTCGCGGCCGGCCCCGGAGGACACGGTGTGCGGCGCCTGGCCGCTCGCGACGACCTGACCGGTGGCCGCGTCGACGACGAGCGCCTTGGTGGACTGGGTGGACGTGTCCACGCCGACGACGAGCGGACCCTCGGCTGCTGACATCGGGCTCTCCCTTTTTGCGCGGCTCTGCGGGAACAAAGACATCTTGTCTCTTCCCAGAGGTGCGTCCGCATACTAATTTGTAAACTGCCATGACGAAATAGTCGGAGCAAGCAAGGAGCCGCGGCATGAACTACCAGCCCACCCCCGAGGACAGGTTCACCTTCGGCCTGTGGACCGTCGGCTGGCAGGGAAGGGACCCGTTCGGCGACGCCACGCGGCGTGCCCTGGACCCGGTCGAGACGGTGCAGCGCCTGAGCGAGCTGGGCGCCTACGGTGTGACCTTCCACGACGACGACCTGATCCCCTTCGGGTCCTCCGACGCCGAGCGCGAGTCGCACATCAAGCGATTCCGCCAGGCTCTCGACACGACCGGCATGACCGTGCCGATGGCCACCACCAACCTCTTCACGCACCCGGTCTTCAAGGACGGCGCGTTCACCGCGAACGACCGTGAGGTGCGTCGTTACGCCCTGCGCAAGACGATCCGCAACATCGACCTCGCGGTCGAGCTCGGCGCGAGGACCTACGTCGCCTGGGGCGGCCGCGAGGGCGCCGAGTCCGGCGCCGCCAAGGACGTGCGCGTCGCCCTCGACCGCATGAAGGAGGCCTTCGACCTGCTCGGCGAGTACGTGGTCTCCCAGGGCTACGACCTGAAGTTCGCGATCGAGCCCAAGCCGAACGAGCCCCGAGGCGACATCCTGCTGCCCACCGTCGGCCACGCGCTCGCCTTCATCGAGCGCCTGGAGCGCCCGGAGATGTACGGCGTCAACCCGGAGGTCGGCCACGAGCAGATGGCCGGGCTGAACTTCCCGCACGGCATCGCGCAGGCCCTGTGGGCGGGCAAGCTCTTCCACATCGACCTCAACGGCCAGTCCGGCATCAAGTACGACCAGGACCTGCGCTTCGGCGCGGGCGACCTGCGCGCCGCGTTCTGGCTGGTCGACCTCCTGGAGAGCGCCGGTTACGAGGGCCCGCGCCACTTCGACTTCAAGCCGCCGCGCACCGAGGACCTCGACGGGGTGTGGGCGTCGGCCGCGGGCTGCATGCGCAACTACCTCATCCTCAAGGAGCGCGCGGCCGCCTTCCGCGCCGACCCGGAGGTGCAGGAGGCGCTGCGTGCCTCGCGTCTGGACCAGCTGGCCCAGGCGACCGCCGCGGACGGCCTCCAGGCCCTGCTCGCGGACCGCAGCGCCTTCGAGGAGTTCGACGTCGAGGCGACCGCCGCGCGCGGCATGGCCTTCGAGCACCTCGACCAGCTGGCCATGGACCACCTGCTGGGAGCCCGCGGCTGAACGGCACGCGCGCGTAGGCGTGTTCGCACATGTACGCGCGCGTGCCCGACTCGTCCCCGCGCGGAATGCTCCGGAATCGTCCGGTCCACGGTATGGATCCGTATCAGCTTCCGTGCGGGGGTCGCCTCATGCCCGATGTGAGGCGACTCTGGACGGTATGGCCATGCCGCCCGTACCGCCTCGACCGCCCGGGCCGCCGGACGACACGCCGCCTCAGAGCGGCGGCTTCGGACCGCCCACCGAGCGCTTCGGTCCCGCCTACGGGGCCGGAGAGGGCTTTGGACCCGCAGAAGGCTACGGCCCGCCTCCGGGAAGCAACGAGCCGCCCACCCAAGGCGGTTGGCTGCCGCCGGAGCCGCCCAGGAATCCATGGAAGAAGCGGCTCCACATCCTGCTGGTCGTGTTCGCGGGGACGGCCGCCGGCGCCGTCGTCATGCTGATGTCCCACTCCGGCAGCGACAACTCGCCCGACAAGAAGCCGCCGGCTGCGAGCAGCCCGAGCGCGAGCGCCTCGCCGTCGCTGAGCATCCCGACGGAGCTGCCGAGCAGACTGCCCAGCAAGCTGCCGTCACGGCTGCCCAGCGAACTCCCGAGCGAGGTCCCCAGCGAGATCGAATCGCTGATCCCGTCCCTGGGCGGCATCGAACTGCCCTAGCGCGTGCCCCGGCCCGCCGTCAGCAGTGGCGTGGCCCTGAAGGAGCAGCGCGGCCGTCAGACGCCGTGCGGCAACCGCACGTACGTCACCGTCGTCTCGATCCCGCTGTCGATCAGCCGGCCCTGCGTGTCGAAGGCGCCGGTGCCGTCCGTCATCCCGAAGTCGTTGTCGTTGACGAGGGCGAGCGTGTCGTGGTCCACGCGCGCGATGCCCTCGATCTTCCCGGGCACTCCGTCGACCTCGCCCAGGTCGACGACGAGCTTCTTGCCGAGCACCGGGACGCCGGCGGCCGCCGGGTCGTCGAGCTGCTCCAGGGACGGCGAGGTCGTGTCGTCGTCATAGGGGCCGCCGAGGATGTTCGCCTTCCGGTCCAGCCTCACGAGCTGCAGCCGTGCCGCCTTGTCGGTGCGCTCCTCGACCAGCAGCCGGTCGCCGCCCACGGCGACCACGGAGGAGATCTTGAGCTCGGAGGTGTCGTCCTCGCTCGGGTCGACGACGTTCACCGGGTCGAAGCGGTACGCGTACTCGGCTGTGACCGCCTTCTTCTTCGGCGAGAAGCGCACCAGGCGGGTGTTCCGCGAGGCCTCACCGGCGTCCGTGTCGGGCAGGGACAGCGGGCTCTGCAGGGCCATCACCAGGTCGCCGCCCGGCAGTTGGGCGAGACCCTCGAACCCGCGATTGATCTTCCGGTGCAACAGGACCGAGGGCAGGGCTTCGACCACCGGGTAGTCGGTGCCGGTGAGGTTCAGCCCCTTGGGCACATAGCGCGTGAGCACCTTCCCGCGCGCGGAGACGTGCACGAGCGACGGCCCGTACTCGTCCACGAGCCAGAAACTCCCGTCCGCGGCCCGCACGATGCCCTCGGTGTCCAGCCCGTTCGGGTTGTACGACAGCGCGGTCTGCGCGTCGTAGGAGTACGGCGCCTCGTCCCGGCTCGCCTGGTTCGACAGCCCGGTGACGGCCTTCCCGGAGCGCGTGGTGATCGGGATGGCGTCCAGCACCTTCACCGTGTCGCCGGACACCCGGATCCTCACGATCGCCGGATCGAAACCGGGCACCGGGAAGGTGCGCCGCTTGGTGCCGCCCACCTTGATCTGACCGTTGGGCCCACGGTCGGTGACGGTCCAGTACTCGCCCTTGCGGCCCGCCGGGTAGATGTCGCTGCCGATGCCACCCAGGTCGATCCCGCGGTCGTTGTCCACCGTCCCCGGCAGCAGCGCGTTGCTGAACGCGCCGAGCGGAATGTCCCCGAGCGTCGCCGTACGAACGACCTGGGCGCTCTCGTCCGACGCCCCCGCGGCCGGCGCGGCGGCCACGAGGGCTCCCATCACGGCAAGCGGCACACCCACTGCAACGGCACGTCTGACACGGATCCGACCTGCGGCGTACGGGGACATCGGGCCTCCTGAAGGGCAACTCGACTGACAGCGGCCAGATTTGGACCCCATGGCGAACGCGTACCGACGGCCACATGAACACAGGGCGTCGGTAGCCCGAGCACACGGGCTGTCGCGGACCGCCCGGCTCAGGTCTCCTCGTCCCGGCAGTCCGCCGCCACCGACGACAGCGCCGTCGCCGGATCCAGTGCCGCTCCTCCGGCAGGCACCCAGCGCCCCCGCTCCTTGCGGTACGGCCACCAGCGTCCGTCCTGCCCCAGACGCAGCTGGGCCGGCTCAGCGACGACCGTCCACCGGTTCAACCTTCCCCGCAGCACCGGCCGTTCGTCCTCGTCCCAGGCCGACTCCAGCGCGGCACGCGCGCGTACGAGCGTCTCGCCCTCGACGTTCCACTCCTCCTCCAGCACGGAGAGCGCGGCCGAGCCACCGAGCGCCCACGCGCGCGTGGCCCGCGCCAGCCCCTCCCGGTCCCGCCCCGACCCCTCGGCCAGCCGAGCCGCGATGGTCTCGTCGGGGACGCCCGCGGCGAGCCGTATCGCGTCCTGAGCGGTCGTCAATTCCGGTTCGGGACCGTGTGGTTCCGCTCCGGGCCGTAGGGCGTCGGACAGCAGCCGATGCGCTTCTGCGGCCGTCCGCGCGGCCAAGTACCGCAGGGCGCCGGGGTCGATGCCCGGTGCCGGCGGGGCGTCGGTGTCGAGGGAGGGTGGTGAGCCGGGCTCGGAGGGGAGTTCCGGGAGGGCGGGCAGCGAGGGCAGGATGCCGCCGGTCGCGTACGCCTCCGTGGCGTCCACGCCCTCGGCCGCGGCGACGGACTCGGCGGGCGGCGCGGTCCGGCCCTGGAGGTCGGCCAGCAGGGCCTGTTCACCCCGGCCCCGCATCAGCAGCAGGACGAAGGGGTCCTGGTCCAGCAGCCGCGCCACCTGGTAGCACAGCGCCGCCGTGTGCCCGCAGTGGTCCCAGGCGTCGCAGTCGCATTCCGGCTCCAGGTCGCCCATCCCGGGCAGCAGTTCGACGCCCGCTGCCGCCGCGTCCTCGACCAGGTGCGGCGGCATCTCGCGATCGAGCAGTGCCGCCACATGCCCGGCGCGCTCGACGGCCATGTCCAGGAAGCGGTCCCACTGCTCGCCGGACAGCTCCTCCAGCAGGACGTCGGCCCGGCGCGCGGTGCGGTCGCGGTCCTGGACGACAGCCGTGATGCGGCCCGGGCGCACGGTCACCGCGCCCACGGCTCCCGCGCGGGCGAGTCTGCGCCCCGCCTTCAGCTGCTGCGAGTCCAGCGCCGCGTCCTCCAGCGACTTCAACCAGGCCTGACCCCACCAGGTCTGCGCGAAACCCCGCCCGTGCGCGGGCGGCAGCGCGGCGAACGTACGCTCCCTGTCCTCGTCGTACCTGCTCATCGCGTGCCCCCTCGCAGCTCCACCAGATCGGCCAGCTCCGCGTCCGTCAGCTCCGAGAGCGCCGCCTCTCCGGCGCCCAGCACCGCGTCCGCGAGCTCCCGCTTGCGGGTGAGCATGTCGGCGATGCGGTCCTCCACCGTGCCCTCCGCGATCAGCCGGTGCACCTGCACCGGCCGGGTCTGGCCGATGCGGTACGCGCGGTCGGTGGCCTGTGCCTCCACGGCGGGGTTCCACCAGCGGTCGTAGTGCACGACATGCTCGGCCCGGGTCAGGTTCAGGCCCGTCCCGGCCGCCTTCAACGACAGCAGGAAGACCGGCACTTCACCGTCCTGGAAGCGCTGCACCATCGCCTCGCGCTCGGCGACGGGCGTCCCGCCGTGCAGGAACTGCGAGGCGATGCCACGGGCGGCCAGGTGCCGTTCGACGAGCCTCGCCATGCGCACGTACTGGGTGAAGACCAGAACGCCCGCCCCCTCGGAGAGGATCGTGTCGAGCAGTTCGTCCAGCAGCTCGAGCTTTCCGGAGCGGCCGGTGATCCTCGGGCGTTCCTCCTTGAGGAACTGCGCGGGGTGGTTGCAGATCTGCTTCAGCTCCGTCAGCAGCTTCACGATCAGCCCGCGCCTGGCCATGCCGTCGGCGGCGGAGATCTCCGCGAGGGTCTCGCGCACCACCGCCTCGTACAGACCGGCCTGTTCGGCGGTCAGCGACACGGCGCGGTCGGTCTCGGTCTTGGGCGGCAGCTCGGGCGCGATCCCAGGGTCCGACTTGCGCCGACGCAACAGGAACGGCCGTACCAGCCGGGCGAGTCGCTCGGCGGCGGCCGGATCCCGGCCGCCCTCGACGGCCCGCGCGTACCGGGTGCGGAAGGTGCCGAGTCGGCCCAGCAGCCCCGGGGTCGTCCAGTCGAGGATCGCCCACAGCTCCGACAGGTTGTTCTCCACAGGGGTGCCGGTGAGCGCCACGCGCGCGCGTGCGCCGATGGAACGCAGCTGACGCGCGGTCGCCGAGTACGGGTTCTTCACGTGCTGTGCCTCGTCCGCCACGACCATGCCCCAGGGGACGTCGGCGAGCCGGTGCGCGTCCAGGCGCATCGTGCCGTACGTGGTGAGCACGAACTCCCCGTCGGCCACGGCGTCCAGGCCGCGCCGCGGCCCGTGGAAGCGGCGCACGCGCGTGCCGGGCGCGAACCTCTCGATCTCGCGCTGCCAGTTGCCCATCAGGGACGTCGGACACACCACGAGCGTCGGCCCGGCCGTCGACGCCTCGGTCTGCCGGTGCAGATGGAGCGCGATCAGCGTGATCGTCTTGCCGAGCCCCATGTCGTCGGCGAGACAGCAGCCCAGGCTCAGTGACGTCATCCGTACCAGCCAACTCAGGCCTCGCCGCTGGTAGTCCCGCAGCGTGGCCCGGAGCGCCGCGGGCTGCCCGACCGGCTCCTGGCCCTCCGGGTCCGCCAGCCGCTCCCGCAGGGCCGCCAGCCAGCCCGTGGGCTGGACGTCGACCCGGCGGCCGGAGACCTCCGTGGAGCCCGTCAGCGCGGCACCCAGCGCGTCGATGGGCGCGATCTTGCGATCCTGCTCGGCCCGCGCGCGGCGCACCTCCTCCGGGTCCACGAGAACCCATTGGTCGCGCAGCCGCACGACCGGCCGGTTGGCCTCGGCGAGCCGGTCCAGCTCTTCGCGGGTGAGGTGTTGGTCGCCCAGCGCGAACCGCCAGTTGAACGCGAGCAGCGCATCGGCCGACAGGAACGACGGCGCGTCCGAGGAGATCCTGACGCCAGGTTCGTCGTCCGGCGGGCCGATCACGGCACGGGCGGTGAGGCCGCGGGTCAGGTTCTTCGGCCAGTGCACCTCGACTCCGGCGGCGGAGAGGCTGCCGGCACCCCCTCCGAGGAGTTCGGTGATCTCCTCGTCGGCGAGGTCCACCGCGTCCGGCACGCTCGCCGACAGGAGCGGCGCCAGCGGCGGCCAGGCGCGGGCCGCGCGGCGCAGGGCGAGCAGCGTGTCCATGCGCGCGCGTGGACCGAAACCCGCATGGGTGTCGCCCGACTCGGACCAGACGGCGGAGGCGTCCGCCACCAGCCCCGGATCGCTCACGCTGTGCACCTGCAGCACACCCCGGAACGCCGCCTCCTGCGTTCGGCCCGCGAGGCCGGGCACCTCGATCCGCAGCGACAGCCGTACGCCCGCGTCGAGGCCCGCGGCGACGTCGGCCGCCCAGGCCCGCTGCTCGGGCATGCGCCGGGGCTGCCGCGCCGCGTAGGCGGGACCGCCGGTCACCAGCGGGGCGGCCGCGGAGCGGGGGAGGGTGTCGGCCACGGCGTCGAGGAAGGCGCGCAGCAGCGGCTCCGGTTCGGGCAGGCGCGGCGGCAGGATGCCGTCAAGCGGCACGGCGTGAGCCTCGGGCGGCATCGCGGCGGCGAGCCCGCGGATGCGATCGACGTCCTCCACGGAGAGCGGTCCGATGCGCCAGGCGTCGTGGTCGCCCGGTGACAGGCCCGGCAGCAGCTTTCCACGCGCCACGAACTGCAGGGCCAGCAGTCCGGCCGCGCCCCAGAACGCCGTCCCCCGGTGTGCGTTCGTGTCGGTACGCGCGCGTGTGAGAACCGGCAGCGCCGCCCGTACCGGCAGCTGTACGGCGGGCACCTCGACCAGCCCGACACCGTCCTCGTCGGGAAGTGCCACGCGCAGGGTCGTCGTGGACCCCGCCGCGAGGAGCGGAGGGGCGGCGCCGTCGGCCCGCCAGAAGGCGACGGTGCCGGTGCGGGCCGGGTCGCCGGGCCGGAAGACGGCGCAGCAGCGTGACAGTCCGGCGAGCTCGGAGGGTGTTGGCGCTGGGGGCGACTGCACAGTGATGCCGTGCTCCTCAAATTTGACTACTGAGGTCGGGGTCGCCGAGGGTACAGCATCCCGGCGCGCGACCCGGCATCCCGCGACAAGGAGGCGGCTGGCCTCGCGTCGGGGGTGATGTCAACCCCCCTTCGCGGTACGGGGATTACCCCCGCAGACACCCGGGTGGTGGCGCCATGGTCGCGGAGGGGCGTGGATTCGTACGTTTCCTCAGGTCAGCACGTTGCCCGCGAGAGCCGGAGACCGGACATGCCCGAGCCCACCACCGCCGTCGCCGAACCCACCCCGGCAGCACGCGCCGCTCCGTACGCCGGAAGCGAGTTCGCACCCCTCCTGCGCACAGTCAAAGGCCAGGGCCTCCTGGAGCGGCGCACCGGCTGGTACGCGCGCGTGATCGCCGTGAACGCCCTCGCCCTGGCCGCTGTGATCACGGGAGTCGTCCTCGTCGGCGACTCCTGGTGGTCGCTGCTCCTGGCCCCGCTGCTGGCCGTCTTCTGCGCCCGCGCGGCCTTCATAGGCCACGACGCCGGGCACAGCCAGATCAGCGGTGACAAGAAGACCGCCCGCGTCATCGGCCTGCTCCACGGCAACCTGCTGCTGGGGATGAGCTACGCCTGGTGGAACGACAAGCACAACCGCCACCACGCCAACCCCAACCACATCGACAAGGACCCGGACGTCGTCGCCGATGTCCTCGTCTTCACCGCGGCACAGGCCGGCCGGCGGTCCGGCTTCCGGGGCTGGCTCACCCGCAACCAGGCCTGGCTGTTCTTCCCGCTCACCCTCCTCGAAGGCGTCGCCCTCAAGGTCCACGGCTTCCAGGACCTGCGCCGGCAGCCGCCCCGCGAGCGCGTCCTGGAGGGCGCCCTCCTGATCACCCATGTCGCCGCGTACGCGACGCTGCTGCTCACCACGATGTCCCCGGCCAAGGCACTCGCGTTCGCCGCCCTCCACCACGCCCTCTTCGGCCTCCACCTGGGCATGGCCTTCGCCCCCAACCACAAGGGCATGGAGATGCCCGACCCGGACGGCGAGCGGTGGGGGCATCTGCGCCGGCAGGTGCTCACCTCGCGCAACATCCGCGGCGGCGCCCTGACCGACTGGTTCCTCGGCGGCCTCAACTACCAGATCGAGCACCACCTCTTCCCCAGCATGCCGCGGCCTCATCTGCGTCTCGCCCGACCCCTGGTGCGGACCCACTGCCAGGAGTTGGGTATTCCCTACGCGGAGACCGGGCTCGTCGACTCCTACCGGCAGGCCCTGCGTCATCTGCACGAGGTGGGAGAGCCCCTCAGGGCCGAATGGCCGTGAGGGGCTCTCAGGGACGAGTCGGGGTCACGGCTCAGGGTCGTCTCAGGGTTGCGGATCGGAACCACGCGAAGCGCGGGCCCGTTTTCAAAGCAGAGAGCGGCAGTGGCCGCGAAGGAGGCGACACACATGTCGAACAACGCGAAGATCGCCATAGGGGGAGTGGCCCTCGGGCTCTTCCTGTGGATCTGGCTGCCCTTCTGGGCAGTGGTCCTGATAGTCGTCGGAGTCCCGACCGCCGCCTACCTCACGCTGGACCCCTCGCAGCGGCGCAGGCTGCGCCGCATCACCCGCAAGGAGCTCGGTCGCTGAGGCACTACCGGACGGGAGCGGCGCGGTCGGCAAGCGCACAGGAGTCGACCACGTCGCCGCCCGCGGGCCGAGCGACGGTACGGTCCGCGGGCGGCGACACGCCTCTCTCCACCCAGGAGACGAGCGCGTCGAAGGCTGAGCGGTAGCAGGGCAGGATCGGCCGCAGCCGGTCCGGATAGGTGTCGTACAGGCCGTCGACGTGCGTGCCGCCCTGGATCGTGTAGTAGCGGTGCAGCGCGGCCCGGCCGCTCGCGTCGACCAAGCGCGCGTACACGTCCGAGTCGACGGCCTCGGGCAGCAGTGCGTCCAGGTCGCCGTGCAGCGTGATCAGCGGCCTGCCGATGTGCCCGGTGAGCGCCACGCGGGCCACCGCGCGGTGGACGGCGGCGGGACGCGACGCGTAGTCGTAGTCGGCGTCGGAGGCACAGGGCGCCAGGATCTCGTCCGGTGTGCTCCCGGCGGACGGACCGGGACAGCCGGGGTCGTAGCCCGGGTCGAACTCCGCGCGGTAGATCTTCTGCGTGACACCCCAGTAGGCCTTCTCGTGGTAGGGCCACAGGAACTCCGAGCCGCGTGCGAAGCCGACCCGGTACATGTCCGCGTCCCCGGCCGACCCGAGCGTCCGTGCCACCGCGGTGGGCAGGGAGGTGAGCAGATTCGGGCCGTCCGCGGTCCACAGCGCGCCCTCCCAGTCGACTCCGCCGTCGTACAGCTCCGGGTGGTTCTCCAGCTGCCAGCGGGTGAGATAGCCGCCGTTGGAGATGCCGGTCATGTAGGTACGGCGCGGCGCGTGCCCGTACCGCAGGGCGACCGCCCGCCTGGCCGCGCGGGTGAGCTGGGTGGTGCGTGTGTTCCATTCGGCGACCGCGTCGCCGGGCCGCGATCCGTCGCGGTAGAAGTCGGCGCCGCTGTTGCCCTTGTCGGTGGCAGCGTAGGCGTAGCCCTGGGCGATCACCCGGTCGGAGATCGCCGTGTCCGTGGCGTACTGCCGGCGTGTGCCCGGTGCGCCCGTGACCACCAGGCCGCCGTTCCAGCGGTCCGGCAGCCGGATCACGAACTGCGCGTCGTGCTGCCGGCCGTGGGTCGCGTTGAAGTGCGAGGAGTCCGGGAAGTAGCCGTCGATCTGCACCCCGGGCACCCCGGACGGAGTGCGGGTGGCCCTGGCCGTCAGCCCCGCCTGGTCCGCCATGTCGGTGTAGGACGTACCGGCCAGCCCGGTCGTCGTCAGGTCGGGCAGACACGCGCTCTGCTGGAAGGCCGCGCCGGGGACGCGCACCCGCTCCTGGCGGTCGCAGTGCCCTGCACCGACGGCTGTGCCCGTGGCGGGAGTCGGCCAGGTGAGGGCCGCCGCCACCAGTACGGCGGCAGCGAGCGGAACACCTCGGGACGGACGCATGACGGCCTCCAGGGGCAGCGTGGAAGTCGGGCGCCACCGCCGATGAGCGGGGCGCCCGGGGCTGCCTCATGGTGCGATCCGGCCTCCGTGGCATCCATGGGCCGGGGCCACATGGCGGGAGGCCTGCGTGTGGGGCCGTACAACAGGTGGGTGGGTGAAGTTCCGCGCAGGACAAGGGGGTTGGAGCAGTGCCGCCCTGCGCGGCTCGGGTCGGCTCAGCTCGGGCGTACGGCCATCTTGTCGAGTGCTTCCAGCAGCCCCGGCAGCTCGGGGCCCCGGCCCACCGGCAGCACCTCGCCCGGCTCCGCGTCGAGGAGCACGAACGCGATGTCGTCGGTCCTGGCCACCAGCGACCAGCCGGGCCCGTCGGCACGCAGGGTCCGCGCGTCGCCGGGAGCGAAGGACGACCGGACACGGCCCAGCGGCGGCGGCGAGTCCACGTACGCCCGGGCCTCGGCGAGCACCCGCCGGATCTTGCTGCTGCCGACGGGCTTGTCCTTGTCGTCCTTGCCCGCCTGATCGTCCTTGGCTGCCTGCTGGGCGCCCTCGGAGGCCTCTCCGGCGGCCGGGGAGCCGTCAGGGGCCGGGAAGTCCGCATCGTCGATCTGCTCGCGCCACAGCGCCCACTGCAGCGCGATCTCGTCGGCACCCAGGCGCCGCTGAGCCGGCCCCCACGTGCTCGTGTCCGGCGGGGTGAGCGGAAGCCGCTCCGCGACCTCGGGGTCGGGGTCGTGCGGCGCGGGCACGCCGGGAGCCGCGACGGCGACCGCGAGAGGCCAGCCGGGCAGGGCGGCGACGACCGAACGCTCGTCGGGCGACAGGTCGTACTCCATGCCGCAGTCCCACGACGCGATGGCGACGGCGACCAGCGAGACGTCGTCGACGACGACCGTCCACCGGGCACCTTCCCCGTCCTGGCCGATCACCAGGCCGTATCCGTCGGCGAGCGGCGCGAGGCCGAGCGCCGCGCAGGCCTCCGGATAGTCGTCGCCCAGCACGCTCGGAAACTTCGCCGGCGTCAGCAGTACCGCCGTGAGCACATAGAGCGCTTCGTCCGCGGCGGCGACGGCGTCCTCGTCCGTCCCGGCCATCCCAGCCTCCCCATCGGTTCGTCCAACGGCGCGCACCCTAATGCGAGCGGAAGCCGCTTGTCACGATTCCCAAGCGCACCCGGAGCTGCAGTTTTCCGGCTGGACGGGGCGAATCGCCCGCCGCTGGTCCGACGCGTCAGGCCGCGGGTAGCCCGAGAAGCGTACGGGCCACCGTCCGCGGCGACTCGTCGCGCTCCCGCGCAAGAGCGATGACAGCTCGGCACGCCAGCTCGTTGACCCCGAAGGACAGCGCCTCGGGCGACACCCAGCCCGCCGCCTCGTCGATGCGGTCCTGGTCGTCCTCCGCGCAGGCCGAGACGTACGCGGCGGCCGCTTCGAAAAGATTGTGTGTACGTTTGTCCCGGCCGTGGTTCACCTCCGCCCGCACGGCGTTGAGAAATCTCGAACAGAACTTGCGCACCCTGCCCCACATGCCGATCACCTTCCCCCTGCGTGGTTGTCATTGCTGATCGCTCATCTCCTGCTACTCAACGTAGAGTTGGAGCTCCGGCGGCAGAAGGGGGACGGTACGGTGAAGCGGTTCGAGCGGCTCGAACAGATCCGTGGGATGGACCCCTACCAGGACGCCTCGGAGATCTACCGGCTCAGTTCGGCCCACGAGTTCCCGTGGGACTTCGCGCGCGCTCTGGAACTCGCCCTCTACCGCACCTACGCCGTGCCCTCCATCGGCCGCCTGCTCGCCAGGACAGCCGAGCTCACGGACCGCACCCAGAAGCGTTACGACGACACTGTGCTGCTGCTCGACGCCGTCGTCGAGCACGGCTTCGGCAGCGAACAGGCTTGCACGGCGATCCGCCGGATCAACCAGATGCACCGCAGCTACGACATCGGCAACGACGACATGCGCTACGTCCTGTGCACGTTCGTGGTGATGCCCAAGCGGTGGATCGACACCTACGGGTGGCGCAGGTTCTCGCGCCACGAGACGGTCGCCTCGGCCGTCCACTACCGCACCCTGGGCCGGCACATGGGCATCAAGGACATACCCGAGTCCTTCGAGGAGTTCGAGACGTGTCTCGACGCCTATGAGGAGGCCAACTTCGACTGGGACGAGGACGCGCGCAGGGTCTCCGACGCAACCCTTGCCCTGATGGCCTCCTGGTATCCGCGTCCGCTCGCCCCCTTGCTGCGCACCTCGACGCTCGCCCTGCTCGACGACCGCCTGCTGCGGGCGTTCCGCTACCAGGCCCCGAACGCCGCCACGCGCGCGTTGGTGCGTCGCGCGGTACGCGGGCGTGGACGCGTGGTCCGGCTTCTCCCGCCGCGCCGCGAACCGCACTTCGCCCGCCAGAACCGGGAGGTCAGGGGCTACCCGGACGGCTACGAGCTGAACCGGCTCGGCACCCGCCCCACGCCCGGCGTCCGGGGCTGCCCGGTCCGGCACCTGGGCGGATCAGCCGTCGAGTGAGCCGATCGTCTCGCGCAGCCGGCCGAGCACGCCATCGCGTCCTACGGTGAGGACAGAAGCCGCGGTCGGGGGCCGCTTCTGAAGGGTCAGCCCTCTCAGCCCTCCTGCACGGCCAGGGCGAGGAAGCGGGCGTCCTCGTCGACGTACGACGTCATCCGCCAGCCCGAACCGGCCAGCAGCGGACGGAGGTTGGGCTCAGCCCGCAGGTCGTCAGGGGTGATCTGTCGACCCTGGCGCGCCGCGAGCGCCGCCCGCCCGATCGGGTGGAACAGCGCGAGCACCCCGCCGGGGCGCACCACGCGCGCCAACTCCCGCAGGTTCTCGGTCGGCCGGGGCAGATGCGCGATCAGGCCGGCGGCGAACACGGCGTCGAGCGACCCCGACCGCAGCGGCAGCGCCGCCACGTCGGCAAGCAGCAACTGCCCGTCACGGCCCCTGCCGGCCCGTACGGCGGCCTGGAGCATCTCCGGGGTGAGATCGGCCCCGACGACGACTCCCGAGGGCCCCACGGCGGCACGCAGCGGCGACAGGGCCCGTCCCGTGCCGCAGCCCGCGTCCAGCACCCGGCCGCCCTCGCGCAGCCCGAGCTCGGCCACCGCGGCCGCGTAGGCGGGGCCGTCGTCCGGAAAACGGCGGTCCCAGTCGGCCGCGCGGACGCCGAAGAACTCCTGGACGTGTGTGTGGTCGTCGCTCATGCTCCGCATGATCCCTCACCGACACGGATGACGCCGCAGTGCACACGTTCGAGCGTGACGCGATCGTTCCGGTGCACATCTGCGACATATTGCAACACCTTTCGAAATGCGCCCCCTTTGCGCGCCTCTGCACCGACTAGCGTCCCGGGGCCATGGGACACCTGGACCACGCCACCTTCGGCTGGCTGACCCCCGTGCTGTCGTACGTGATGGCCTGCATAGGCGCCGCACTGGGGCTGCGCTGCACCGTCCGCGCCCTCGGCGCCACCGGACGTTCACGCCGCAACTGGCTCGTCACCGCGGCCTCCGCGATCGGCACCGGCATCTGGACCATGCACTTCGTGGCCATGCTCGGATTCGGCGTGAGCGGCACCGACATCCGCTACGACGTGCCGCTCACGATCGTGAGCCTTCTCGTCGCCATGATCGTCGTCTGCGCCGGCGTCTTCGCCGTCGGCTACAGCAAGGACCGTGCCCGCGCCCTCTTCCTCGGCGGTCTCACCACCGGCCTCGGTGTCGCGAGCATGCACTACCTGGGCATGGCCGCGGTACGGCTGCACGGCCACGTCGACTACGACCCGGCGCTCGTCGCGCTGTCCGTCCTGATCGCCGTCGTGGCGGCGACCGCGGCCCTGTGGGCGGCGCTCAACATCAAGTCGCCGATCGCCGTCACCGTCGCCTCGCTCATCATGGGGGCGGCCGTCACGAGCATGCACTACACCGCGATGTTCGCGGTGAGCGTCCGCGTCACGCCCTCCGGCCAGGCCCTGGCCGGGGCCACGGCGATGCAGTTCATCTTCCCCCTCGCCGTCGGCCTCGGCTCCTACCTCTTCCTGACCTCGGCCTTCGTCGCGCTGTCGCCGACGACCGGGGAGCGCGAGGCGTCCGCCTCCGCCCAGCGGCCGGTGGAGAGCGTGGCCCACTAGCGGCGGCGGGTCCGCACCCGCAGACACGCCCCCGAACCACTCCCGAGCGAGGAGGCCATGCGAACACCCCGTAGGACCCCCAGCCCCGGCGCCGAGACGCCGCCCCCACAGCCCGTGCGCGGCCGCCGCGCCCACGCCGGACCCCCGGCCGAGGAGGCCCCCGACGAGCCCGCGGGCGCGACGCCGGAGGAGCCGCCCGCGAGCGGGAGCGGATGGCGGATACGGCCGCGCACCGTACGGGCCAAGATCGTCTGCCTGCTGATGGTGCCGGTCGTCTCCCTGCTCGCCCTGTGGGCGTACGCCACCGTCACCACCGCCCAGGACGTCTCCCGGCTGCGGCAGTTGCAGCGCGTCGACTCCGAGATCCGCACACCCGTCGCCGCGGCCGTCGCCGCACTGCAGGCCGAACGCGTCGCCGCCGTCCGCTACGCGACCGATCCGCAGGGCGGACAGAGCGGCGACTACAAGAAGCTCGCGGACCGCACCGACCGCGCCGTGGCCGAGCTGCGGCTCGGCGACGACAACACCGTCGCCGACAGCGAGGAGTTGCCCGCCGGAGTCGCCCAGCGCCTGGAGACCTTCGTCGACGGTGCCCGGCAACTGCGCTCGCTGCGCACCGCGGTGCTCGCCGGCCGAGCCGGCTGGGACGAGACCTATGGGCAGTACACCAGGACCATCGCCACCGCCTTCGGAGTGGGCGGCGCGCTGACCGGCATCCAGGACGCCGACCTCGGCTCCGACGCGCGCGTACTGCTCGAATTCTCCCGCGCGGGCGAGGCGTTGGCCCAGGAGGACGCCGTACTCGCCGGCGCACCCCTCGTCGAAGGCCTCACCGGCGAGCGGCTGCGGATGTTCACCGGCGCGGTCGACACCCGCCGCACCCTCACCGCGGCCGCGGTCGCCGACCTGAGCGGCCGGGAGCGCGCAGCCTGGCGCACCCTCGCCGGCAGCAGTGCCTACGTCGCCCTCGGCGACACCGAGGACAAGGTCGTCACCGGCACGCCCGGCCCGACCAAGGCGGCACCGGAAGCCGACTGGGGCACGGCGCACGCGCGCGTGCAGGACGGCATGCGGACCATCGAGGCGAACGCCGGGAGCCAGGTCGCCGACCGGGCCGACCCGTTCACCCGCGGTCTGCTCACCCCGGCCGGCGCCGCGGTCCTCCTCGGCCTCGCCGCCGTGGCCGCCTCGCTGGTCATCTCCGTACGCATCGGACGCGGCCTCGTCGTCGAGCTGGTGAGCCTGCGCAACAGCGCGCTGGAGATCGCCCGCCGCAACCTCCCCGAGGCCATGCGCAGGCTGCGTGCCGGCGAGGAGATCGACATCCAGGCCGAGGCCCCGCCCGGACCGCCCGCCGAGGACGAGGCCGGACAGGTCGCCGAGGCGCTGGGCACCGTGCACCGCGCCGCCCTGCGCGCCGCCGTCGAGCGCGCCGAACTCGCCAGCGGCATCTCCGGCGTCTTCGTCAACCTCGCCCGCCGCAGCCAGGTCCTCGTCCACCGCCAGCTGAGCCTGCTCGACAGCATGGAGCGCCGCTCCGACGACCCGAACGAACTGAGCGACCTCTTCCGGCTCGACCACCTCACCACCCGCATGCGGCGCCACGCCGAGAGCCTGATCATCCTCTCCGGAGCGGCACCCGGCCGCGCCTGGCGCATGCCGGTCTCGCTCACCAACGTCGTGCGCGCGGCCGTCTCCGAGGTCGAGGACTACGCGCGCGTGGAGGTACGGCAGCTCCCCGAGGCGTCCGTCGTCGGCGCGGCCGTCGCCGACCTCACCCACCTCCTCGCCGAACTCGTGGAGAACGCCGCCCAGTTCTCGCCGCCGCACACGCGCGTGCGCATCACCGGCGAACCTGTCGGCAACGGCTACGCCGTGGAGGTCGAGGACCGGGGCCTCGGCATGGGCAAGGAGACCCTCACCGAGGCCAACCGCCGCATCGAGCAGTCCGAGGCCCTCGACCTCTTCGACAGCGACCGGCTCGGCCTCTTCGTGGTCAGCAGGCTCGCCGCCCGCCACGGCATCAAGGTGCACCTGCGCACCTCGCCCTACGGCGGCACCACCGCCGTCGTCCTGCTGCCCACCGCCCTGCTGCACGGCGGTGCGGCGGAACGTTCCCCCAGGAAGGCCGCGGACACCGAGCGGACCGAAGAACGGGAGTACGCGCGCGTGCCCCGCGCCACGGAGCCCCAGGAATCCGTACCGGCCATGGCCGAGCGGCCCGCCCTGGCGGCGCATGTACCCGCGGCGGTGGAGGCGGCCTCCGACACCCCACCACCCGGAGTCACCACCTTGCGCCTGCACCGACCGGAGGACGACGCCGAAGACTCCGACGACCTGCCCCGCCGCGTACGCCAGGCGCACCTCGCCCCCCAGCTGCGCGAGCACCGCACGGAGGAAGAAGCGGCGCAGCCGTCCACCCCCGCCCGGGACGACGAGCGCACCCCGGAGGCCGTACGGGACCGCATGGCGGCGTACCGGGACGGCTGGGCGCGTGGCGGCGGCAGGCAGCCGGGCCGTGGCGCCACCCCGGATTCGACAGCGCGCAGCGACAGCAGCGAAGGAGACCGCGCATGATCCAGGACCCGAGCATGAGGGCCGCCCAGCGGGGCGGCGAACTCGACTGGCTGCTGGACGACTTGGTGCTGCGCGTGACCGAGGTACGGCATGCCGTGGTGCTGTCCAACGACGGGCTCGCCGTCGGCGCGTCGACCGATCTGCGCCGGGAGGACGCCGAACACCTGGCAGCCGTCGCCTCCGGCTTCCACAGCCTCGCCAAGGGGGCGGGCCGGCACTTCGGCGCCGGCGGGGTGCGCCAGACCATGGTGGAGATGGACGACGGCTTCCTGTTCGTGGCCGCGGCGGGCGACGGCTCCTGCCTCGCCGTGCTCACCGCCGTGACCGCCGACATCGGCCTGGTCGCCTACGAGATGGCACGGCTGGTCAAACGCGTCGGCGAGCACCTGTACACGGCGCCCCGAGTCGGCGCCCGGCCGCCGGCCGCCCGATGAGACGAGAAGGCGGTCCGGGCAGATGATCGAGGACAGGACGGGCGCCGGGCAGCAGCCGGGCAGCCAGTGGTACGACGGGGAGGCCGGCCCCCTCGTGCGGCCGTACGCCATGACCGGCGGGCGCACCAGGCCCGGCCCCACCGGCGTCCGCTTCGACCTGATCGCGCTGGTCACCCTGGACACCGGAGCCCCCGGCGTCGACGACGACACCGCGCTCGGCCCGGAACACCGGGCGCTGATCGACCTGTGCCGCCTGGAGATCCAGTCGGTCGCGGAGCTCGCCGCGGGCGCCGACCTGCCCGTGGGCGTGGTCAGGGTGCTGCTCGGCGACCTGCTGGAGCTCGGCTGCGTGACCGTCAGCCGTCCCGTGCCACCCGCACAGCTTCCTGACGAACGGATTCTGCGCGAGGTGATCGAGGGGCTGCGAGCGCTGTAGATGAAAGTTCACAACCACCCGGTCCCGTCCGGCCCCGACTCGTACACCCAACCGGACTCCGAAAGCGAACAAGTCGGTCGCATTGGGCAAATAGCGGTCCAATCCTCCGAAGAAGGGCCGCAGTTGTGATGATGCGTATGGACGTCGACCGTTGCCGGCACTCCCGAGAGAAGTGATCGATGGTCTCCGAGCACTCCGATGCCCAGGGCGGCGACACGGCCGCACTCGCGTTGAAGATACTGGTCGCCGGCGGGTTCGGCGTGGGCAAGACCACCCTGGTGGGCGCGGTCAGCGAGATCAGGCCGCTGCGCACCGAGGAACTGCTCAGCGAGGCCGGCCAGTTGGTGGACGACACCGACGGCGTGGACCAGAAGGTCACCACGACCGTCGCCATGGACTTCGGACGCATCACCATCCGGTCCGGGCTCTCCCTCTACCTCTTCGGCACACCCGGCCAGGACCGCTTCTGGTTCCTGTGGGACGAACTCTCGCAGGGCGCGCTCGGAGCCGTGGTCCTCGCGGACACCCGGCGCCTGGAGGACTGCTTCCCCGCGGTGGACTACTTCGAGCACCGGCACATCCCGTTCGTGGTCGCCGTCAACTGCTTCTCGGGCGCCCGCAGGTACGGGGCCCAGGACGTCTCACGCGCCCTGGACCTGGACCGGGGAACCCCGGTCGTGCTCTGCGACGCCCGGGACCGCGACTCCGGGAAGGAGGTGCTGATCCGGCTCGTCGAGTACGCCGGGCGGATGCACACCGCCCGGCTGCTCGACTCGGTCGGCTGAGCGGGCGGCCCGCTCAGTCCGCGACGGCCTTCTCGGCCAGGACCTTCTCGACGGCGATGCGTACGAGGAGTTCACCGGGTACGCCGTTGCGCGCCCCGAACTCCTCGGCGCGCTCCTCGCCCATGTACCGGGCTCCGATCCGGCCGGCCCAGTACCGCAGTTCGTCGGGATCCTCCGAGATCCGCGCCCGGCCCTGCAGCACGACGTAGTCGAAGGGCGGCCGGTCGTCGTCCACGCACAGCGCGGCGCGCCCGTCACGGACCAGATTCCGCCCTTTCACGCTCGTACCGGCCGTGTTGAACACGATGTCGTCCCCGTCGAGCAGGAACCAGATCGGCGTCACATGCGGGCTGCCGTCGGCCCGGACGGTGGAGAGCTTCGCGGTGCGGGTGCCGTGCGAGACGAACGCCCGCCATTCCTCGTCGGTCATCTTCTGCGCCATGAACCCATCCTCCTTGCCCGGCGGCCGGTGGTGGGGAAGGCTGGCGCAGAGATCCTCCGGCGAGGGGGATTCGTTTCACGGGGAGACCGAAACATGGCGCAGAACCAGGGACTTGACTGGTTGCTGGACGATCTGACCGAGCGTGTCGAACAGGTGCGGCACGCCCTGGTCCTGTCCAACGACGGTCTGGTGACGGGAGCGAGCACGGGGCTGCGGCGCGAGGACGCCGAGCATCTCGCCGCCGTCTCGTCCGGACTGCACAGCCTGGCCAAGGGATCGGGACGCCACTTCGGCGCGGGCAGAGTACGCCAGACGATGGTGGAGTTCGACGACGCGGTGCTGTTCGTCACGGCGGCCGGCACCGGCAGCTGTCTGTGCGTGCTCAGCGCCGCCGACGCCGACATCGGCCAGATCGCCTACGAGATGACCCTGCTCGTCAACCGGGTCGGCGAACATCTCGGCGTGGAGGCCCGACAGCCCGAACGGCCCTCGTCAACAGACTCCTGACCTGCGACTTCTCCCTCTCCCGCAGAGTTATCCACAGGCCCCCACAAGATCCGCCGCAGCGGCTACGGTTTTTCTCCGAGGCCACGCGGACGGCGCGGGGCCGACCACTCCACGGGGGAGACGACCATGTCGGGCAACACCGTCACCACACCATCCAGCACCTCCTGCACGCCGAGCCGAGCGGCCCGCGAACTGGAGCTCAAGCGAGGACAGTTCGACCTCGCCGTCAATCTCGGGCACATCCGGACCGTGCCCGACGAAGGGGGCGGGGGCCTGCGTGTCCCGCGCACCGAGATCGAGCGGCTGCGGGGCGAGGACGGCTTCCCCGGGACGCTGACGAAACGCGTGGCGACCGTGGGCACCAGGGAGGGCGCTGAGCTGCTGGACGTGCCGGTCGGCAGGTTCACCCGCTTCGCCCGGCTCGGCATCGTCGTGCCGGTCCACTTCTACCTGAACCGCTACCGGGCCGTGGTCTGGCTCTATCTGGCCGAGGAGCTACGGGAGTTCGCGGCCGACGAGAGCAGGGCGGACCTGCTGACCGGCCGCATCCCGGCGGGCTTCCGGGAACTCGTGCAGGAGGGCGTGGACCTGCGCCCCCGCAACTGGCGGCAGAGGCAACTGACCTTCCTGCGGCGCCGGGCCGGCGACCATCCCTGGGCGCAGGCGGCGGCCATCGCCTCCGTACTCGACCCGCTCCAGATCGCCGAGGTCGTCCAGGACCCCTATGAGCGCCTGCACTTGAGCCGGTTCCTGCCCAAGGCGGTCACGTACGGCGCCCCCGGATCGCCCGGGGCGCAGCTCACCGAGCGCCTCACCCACGCGGACGACCCCGACGAGGTCGGCTGGCTCAGCGCCGAACTCGCCCGCGCGGTGAGCGACGCCCGTCGACGCGACCCCGCACCGCGACCGGCCGGAGCATCGCCGGTCGCGGACGACCCGGAACCCGCCACCGAGGACCCCGGACGCTCCCGAGGTCTGCTGGGCTGGCTGCGCCGCAGGAACCCCTGAACCGCGGCGACTACAGCGCCCGGAACAGCCCTTCCTGGACGACGGACACGAGCAGGCGTCCCGCCCGGTCGTAGATCCGTCCGCGGGCCAGACCGCGCCCGCCCGTCACGATGGGCGCCTCCTGGTCGTACAGGAACCACTCGTCCGCACGGAAGGGCCGGTGGAACCACATGGCGTGGTCCAGCGACGCGATGTCGAAGTTCCGCGCGCCCCACAGGGGTTCGACCGGGATGCGGACGGCGTCCAGGAGGGTCATGTCGCTGGCGTAGGTCAGCGCGCAGGTGTGCACGACCGGGTCGTCGCCGAGCGGACCGACCGCGCGCATCCACACGGCACTGCGCGGCTCGGCGTCCTTGATCTCCTCCGGGGTCCAGCGCAGCCGGTCGACGTACCGGATGTCGAAGGGCTGGCGGCGCGCCATCCCCTCGTACCGCTCGGGCAGCGCGCCGAGGTGCTCGCGGATCTCCTCGGTCACCGTCGGCAGGGACTCCGGGTCCGGGACCGTACGGGCCGGCGGCAGCTGGTGCTCGAAGGGTCCTTCCTCAGGCTTGTGAAAGGAGGCGGTGAGATTGAAGATCGTGCGGCCCTGCTGCACGGCGGTGACCCGGCGGGTCGTGAACGACCTGCCGTCCCGCACCCGTTCGACCTGGTACACGATCGGCACGCCCGGGCGGCCCGGCCGCAGGAAGTACGCGTGCAGCGAGTGCACCGGACGGTCGCCCTCCGTGGTGCGGGCGGCGGCGACCAGCGCCTGGCCCGCCACCTGGCCGCCGAAGACCCGTTGCAGGGACTCGTGCGGACTCAGGCCACGGAAGATGTTGACCTCGATCTGCTCCAGGTCGAGCAGGTCGACGAGTCTCTCGGCCGGGTTCGTCATGCGGGGATCTCTCCTTGGCTCAGAGCTGACCGACGTCGGTGACGCGGACGACCGCACGGCCCTCCGCGTCGGAGGCGGCGAGGTCGATCTCCGCGCTGATGCCCCAGTCGTGATCGTCGTTCGGGTCGTCGAAGATCTGCCGGACACGCCAGACGCCCTCCTGGGACGCCTCCTCGATCACGAGCAGCTTGGGGCCGCGGGCGTCCGGGCCGGTGCCGAGGTCCTCGTACTCGTCCCAGTACTTGTCCATCGCCTCGCCCCACGCGTCGGCGTCCCAGCCGGCCTCGGCGTCCATCTCGCCCAGCTCCTCGACCTGGTCGAGGGCGGCGAGCTCGACGCGCCGGAACATCGCGTTGCGGACCAGGACGCGGAAGGCGCGCGCGTTGGCGGTGACCGGCTTGACCTCGTCGGCCTTCTCCTGGGCCTCCTCGGCCGTCATCTCCTCCGGGTTTGCGAGCTGCTCCCACTCGTCGAGCAGGCTGGAGTCGACCTGGCGCACCATCTCGCCGAGCCACTCGATGAGGTCCTGCAGATCCTCGGACTTGAGGTCGTCGGGGATGTTGTGGTCGAGGGTCTTGTACGCGCTGGCGAGGTAGCGCAGCACGATGCCCTCGGTGCGGGCCAGCTCGTAGAAGGACACCAACTCCGTGAAGGACAGCGCCCGTTCGTACATGTCGCGGATGACGGACTTCGGCGACAGCGGGTGGTCGCCGACCCAGGGGTGGCTCTTGCGGTACGTGTTGTACGCGTGGAAGAGCAGCTCCTCCAGAGGCTTCGGGTAGCTGACGTCCTGGAGGCGCTCCATGCGCTCCTCGTACTCGATGCCGTCCGCCTTCATCGCGGCGACGGCCTCGCCCTTCGCCTTGTTCAGCTGGGCGACGAGGATCTGCCGCGGGTCGTCGAGGGTCGACTCGACGACGGACACCATGTCCAGGGCGTAGGACGGCGACTCGGGGTCGAGGAGCTCGAAAGCGGCCAGAGCGAAGGTGGACAGCGGCTGGTTGAGCGCGAAGTCCTGCTGGAGGTCGACGGTGAGACGGACGATCCGGCCCGTGGGGTCCGGTTCGTCGAGCTTCTCGACGATGCCGCCGTCGAGGAGCGAGCGGTAGATCGCGATCGCCCGGCGGATGTGTCGCAGCTGCTGCTTGCGCGGCTCGTGGTTGTCCTCCAGCAGGTGCCGCATCGCCTCGAAGGCGTTGCCCGGGCGGGCGATCACCGACAGCAGCATCGTGTGGGTGACCCGGAAGCGGGACGTCAGCGGCTCGGGCTCGGAGGCGATGAGCTTCTCGAAGGTGTTCTCCGTCCAGGCGACGAAGCCCTCCGGCGCCTTCTTGCGGACGACCTTGCGGCGCTTCTTCGGGTCGTCGCCGGCCTTCGCGAGAGCCTTCTCGTTCTCGATGACGTGCTCGGGCGCCTGCGCGACGACGAAGCCCGCCGTGTCGAAGCCGGCCCGCCCGGCCCGGCCCGCGATCTGGTGGAACTCGCGGGCGCGCAGGGTGCGCACCCGGTTGCCGTCGTACTTGGTCAGGGCGGTGAACAGCACGGTGCGGATGGGCACGTTGACACCGACGCCGAGGGTGTCCGTGCCGCAGATGACCTTCAGCAGACCGGCCTGGGCGAGCTTCTCCACCAGGCGCCGGTACTTGGGCAGCATGCCGGCGTGGTGCACGCCGATGCCGTGGCGGACGTAGCGGGAGAGGTTGCGGCCGAACTTGGTGGTGAAGCGGAAGTTGCCGATCAGCTCGGCGATCTGCTCCTTCTCCTCCTTCGAGCACATGTTGATGCTCATCAGCGCCTGCGCCCGCTCCACGGCCTGCGCCTGAGTGAAGTGCACGATGTAGACCGGCGCCTGCTTGGTCTCCAGCAGGTCGGTGAGGGTCTCGGTGAGCGGTGTGAAGCGGTACTCGTAGGAGAGCGGCACCGGGCGGGTCGCCGAGCGGACCACCGAGGTGGGGCGGCCCGTGCGGCGCGAGAGGTCCTGCTCGAAGAAGGAGACGTCGCCCAGCGTCGCCGACATCAGGACGAACTGCGCCTGCGGCAGCTCCAGGATCGGGATCTGCCAGGCCCAGCCGCGGTCGCCCTCCGCGTAGAAGTGGAACTCGTCCATGACGACCTGGCCGACGTCCGCGTTCTTGCCGTCGCGCAGTGCGATCGACGCGAGGACCTCGGCGGTGCAGCAGATGACGGGCGCGTCGGAGTTCACGGACGCGTCGCCGGTCAGCATGCCCACGTTCTCGGTGCCGAAGAGCTTGCACAGCTCGAAGAACTTCTCCGAGACCAGCGCCTTGATCGGCGCGGTGTAGAAGGTGACCTCGTCGCGGGCGAGCGCCGCGAAGTGCGCGCCTGCCGCGATCATGCTCTTGCCGGAGCCGGTGGGCGTCGACACGATCACGTTCGCGCCGGAGACCACCTCGATCAGCGCCTCCTCCTGGTGGGGGTAGAGCGTCAGACCGCGCTCCTGGGCCCACGACTCGAAGGCCTCGTAGAGAGCGTCGGGGTCGGCGGTCGGCGGCAGCTGATCGATGAGTGTCACGGACCCATCTTGCCTGCCGTCCTCCCTCATAGGGGAATCGGATGCGGCTGCGAAGATCACGACCAGTACGCTGTGTCGCCGACGGAGCGTCAGCGCACCCGGTCAACTGGACAGCGGCACAAGAGGAATGGGGCGGGCAACGGCCATGATGGGACCAGCACACTCACTGTCGGGAGCCGCGGCCTGGCTCGGCGTCGGTGCGGCGGCCGCCGCAGCCGGACACCCGATGCCCTGGCCGGTCCTCCTGGTCGGCGCCCTGATCTGCGCCGGAGCCGCCCTGGCCCCCGACCTGGACCACAAGGCGGCCACGATCTCCCGGGCCTTCGGCCCCCTCTCGCGCGGACTGTGCGAGATCGTCGACAAGCTCTCCTACGCCGTCTACAAGGCGACGAAGAAGCAGGGCGACCCGCGCCGCTCCGGCGGCCACCGCACCCTCACCCACACCTGGCTGTGGGCGGTCCTGATCGGTGCGGGTACGTCGGTCGCCGCCATCACCGGTGGCCGTTGGGCGGTGCTCGCCATCCTCTTCGTCCACATGGTGCTGGCCATCGAGGGCCTGCTGTGGCGGGCGGCCCGGGGCTCCAGCAGCGATGTGCTGGTGTGGCTGCTGGCCGCGACCAGCGCCTGGATCCTCGCCGGGGTCCTGGACAAGCCGGGCAACGGTTCGGACTGGCTGTTCACCGAGCCAGGTCAGCAGTACCTGTGGCTGGGGCTGCCGATCGTGCTCGGCGCGATAGTGCACGACATCGGCGACGCGCTGACCGTCTCCGGCTGCCCGATCCTGTGGCCGATCCCGGTGGGCCGCAAGCGCTGGTACCCGATCGGCCCGCCGAAGGCCATGCGGTTCCGGGCCGGCAGCTGGGTCGAGCTCAAGGTGCTGATGCCGGTGTTCATGCTGCTCGGCGGGGTGGGCTGCGCGGCGGCGCTGAACTTCATCTGATCCGAGGGACGGCCGATGGTGTGGCCCTCGGGCGTCGCCGCGATGTGGTGTCAGCCCTGGCCCTGTCCCGCGCCGCCCCCGTAGCGCCGCTCGAACTGGGCGATGCGGCCCTCGGAGTCCACCGTCCGGGCCTTGCCGGTGTAGAAGGGGTGGCTCTCCGAGGAGATCTCCACGTCCACCACCGGGTAGGTCTCGCCGTCGTCCCACTCGATGGTCTGGTCGCTGGTCGCGGTGGACCTGGTCAGGAAGGCGTAGCCGGCGGCGCGGTCACGGAAGACGACCGCGTGGTAGTCGGGGTGCTTGTCCTGCTGCATGGGGGCTCCTCGGCGGGTCGGGGGAACGACGGGTCAGCCGGACAGGGCGTCCTCGTCGACGATGTGCATCGCGGCCTCCTCGGCGGAGGCCGCCGCGCCGTCGATGCCCACGTCCGTGGCGACCAGCGCGCTCTCCTCGTCCTCGTGCGCGCCCTCGTCGGGGGCCACCAGGCGGCCGGAGCGGACGGAGCCGACCTCGTTGTCCAGGAGTTCCCCGTCGGTGCCGTCGCAGTCGCCGATGCCGTCGCCGTCGGGCGCGACGAGGTCCGGCAGCTCCTCCGCGAGGCGCTGGTCCAGCGTCTCCCCGCGGTGCCGCTCCGCCGCCGTCACGTCGGCGCGCTCCACCGCCCACGGTCGCTCCGGCGGGGACCAGCCGCGGTCGAGGGGGTCGCCGACACCGTCGTTGTCCAGGGTGTCCTCGACGTCGAGCAGCCCCGAGTCCTCCTGGATCTCGGATCCGTCGGGCTGGTAGACGTCGTCACCCCATCCGTCGGCGCTGTTCACGGCTACCTCCTGGTGGTGCGGACCGGCCCGTCTTCACCGCGCCGTGCGGCGGGGCGCCGGTGCGCGGAGCACAGGCTGCGCCCGGGAGGACCCGACGGTCCCCGGGCACTCCCCGAGCCGGTGCCGATATCCAGCCTTCCACCCCCTTTCGGGACCGCGCAACGGCACGGGGCGAGGAGGCACGCCCTTCCTGGGCCGACGGCCACGCGGCCGGTGTCAGGCGTTCAGATCGGCGGCGGACCAGACGTGGCCGTCGTCCGTGACCAGTTCGACCCGGTCGACGGCGCCGGCCGAACCGTAGGCGATCCAGGTGGCGCGGCCCGAGGCGGGCATCCACCACTGGCCGGCGTCGCGGGTGGAGCCGTCCTTGAGGAGGAGGCGACAGGTGTAGTGGGTGCCGGGCGGGCCGGCCGTGATCTGCATGACCATGACGTGGTCGCTGCCGAGGCGGCTGGGTTCCACGGTGCCGACGCGGGAGCCCGAGCGGGTGGTCAGCACGGCTCCGTGATCACTCGCGGTCACCTGGGCCGGCGTCGACCGGTGACCCAGTACCTCCGCCCCGACGACCCCACCGAGGCCGAGCCCGGCGAGGGCGGCGGCCGCGACGAGGAGGGGGACTCGGCGCGATCGACGGCTCGGGGCGGGCTGTACAGAGACCACGTCCGGCACCCCGCGGGCAACGGACGGCGACCTGCGCCACACCTTGGGCGACCAGCGCGCGGACCCCGGCGACTTCCGCGCGCCCCCCGACCATGCGCGAGCGGCAGCAGACGTCGACTCGTCCGCGCCGCCCGACGCCTCGCCGGCCACGCCAGGTCGCCGAAGTTCGAGTTGCTCCAGCCGCTCCAGGACCCTGGCGTCGAAGCCGGGCGGAGCCGCGACCCTCGGGGCGGCCGGGAGTACCGCGTCGACGGCCGTCGAGAGGTCGTCGTAGGTCGAGCGGCAGGGCGGGCAGGTCGTGAGGTGGCGCAGGAGCTCCGTCGGCTCGCCGGGGAGGGTGCCGAGGGCCAGGGCGGTGAGCTCGTCCTCGTCCGGGTGGCGTCCGGCGCCATGGCGCTCGTCAGAGTGGCGTTCCATCGCGGCTCCCCTCCTTCAGCGCGTCGCGCAGCCTGCGCAGTCCGGTACGGATACGGGTCTTGGCCGTGCCGAGCGGGATGCCCTCGTGCCGGCCCACCTCCGCGGCCGTGCAGCCGCCGAGCACGGCGAGGGCGACCGCGCGGGCCTGTTCGACGGGAAGATCCCGCAGCCCTTCCAGGGCGCGCTCGCTCTCCAGCGCGGCCAGGGCCTGTCCCTCCGTGCCCTCCGTGTCGGCTTCGGACCGGAGGGTCACGTCCAGGAGACGCTCCAGGTTCTCGGCCAGGACGGGCACGGGGCGCCGGGCCCGGACCGCGTCGATGGCGGCGTTGCGGGTGATCGTCAGCAGCCAGGTGAGGGCCGAAGCGCGCCGTGGGTCGTAGTTCCCGGCCGCCCGCCAGGCCCGTACGAAGACCTCCTGGCTGACGTCCTCGGCCAGGGCCGGCTCACGGGTCACCGACAGTGCCAGGCCGTACACCGCGTCCTGGAAGCGGCGGACGAAGGCCACGGAGGCCTGCTCGTCGCCCAGCGCGAAGCCGGCGACGAGCGAGGCGTCGTCCACCCGGTCAGCGCGCGGGAACAGCTCCACGCCCATAGGTACGTACGGGAGGGCCGAAGGGATTGAACGAAATCCACCCCAATCCGTCGAGACCGCTCGCTCGTACAACCTCCGTCACGACGGACGGAGAAGATCATGAGGCCAAGCAGGATGACCGTGGCAGGGTTCGCACTCGCGTCGGCACTGGCGCTTGCCGGATGCGGAGGTGGCGGCGGGAGCAGCGGCGCCGGGTCCGACAGCCAGGCCAGGGCCGCCATGGACACCTCCAGCATCAAGGTCGCCGACTCGCCGCTCGGCAAGATCCTCGTCGACGGCGGCGGACGTACCCTCTACCTCTTCACGGAGGACGGCAGGAACACCAACTCGATGAACTGCGACGCGGCCTGCGTCAAGCTCTGGCCGCACATGGAAGGCAAGCCGAAGGCGGGCTCCGGCATCGACGCGAGCCTCGTCGGCAGCACCAAGGGTGGGGGAAAACCGCAGGTGACGTATGCCGGGCACCCGCTGTACTACTACGCCGAGGACCGGGCGGCCGGTGATCTCAAGGGACAGGGCATCGACAGGATCTGGTACGTGATGAACGCCCAGGGTGCGGCGGTCAAGAAGGCTGTCCCGGCCTCGAACGGCAGCGGCGGCTACGGATACTGACCTTGCGGCCGGGCCCCGGGTCGGGATCATTGATCCCATGATGGTCGAGTTGCCGACAGACCCGGACGTACTGATCGTCGGGGGAGGGCCTGTCGGGCTCACCGCCCGGGCACTGTTGGAGCGCTGGGGCGTACGCGTCCTGCTGGTCGAGAAACGCCGTGAGCTGTCGCCCTTTCCGCGGTCGCGGCTGGTCAACGTTCGCTCGATGGAGGTGTTCCGGCAGCTCGGGATCGCCGCCGGGATCGCGGACGCGGCGTTCGCGCCGAAGTACGGGCGGATCCGGTTCCGCGACACCCTGTACGACCGTGACTTCGCGTCGGCGGCGATGGTCGGGGTGCATGCGCCCGTCCCCGAGAGCCCCGTGATCGGCGTGGTCACCTCGCAGGACCGACTCGAACCCGAGTTGCTGGCCGCGGCGGAGACGGAGGCGCGGTTCGGGGTCGAGCTCGTCGGGCTGGCCGAGGACACGGACGGGGGTGGGGTTGTCGCCTCGCTGGTCGACCACCGGAGCGGGGCGGGGGCGGTCGTGCGCGCGCGTTACGTCCTTGCCGCCGACGGGGCGAACTCGACGGTGCGGCAACTGCTGGGCATCGGCACCGTCGGCCCGGGCGCGTTGGGAAGCTTCACCACCGTCGTGTTCGACGCCGACCTCAGCCGCTGGGCCGCCGATCAGCCGGCCGGGGTGTACGTCACCGCGCACGGCTCGCTCATCCCGCTGTATCCGGAGGGTGGTTGGGCCTGGTTCGGCGCCACGCCGGGGGACGCCGAGCGCGCCGACTGGGTTGGGCTCGTCACGAAAGCGCTGGGTGCGGGCACCCCCGTAACGGCCGAAGTTCTGCGGGTTCAGCACTGGGCCATGAACGCCTTCGTCGCGGAACGCTTCCGCCACGGCCGGATCCTCCTGGCCGGTGATGCCGCCCACGCGATCCCCATCACCGGCGGTCTGGGCATGAACATCGGCGTCGGCGATGTGCACAACCTCTGCTGGAAGCTGGCGGGGGTCCTGCAAGGCTGGGCAGGGCCAGGCCTGTTGGAGACGTACGAGCCGGAACGCCGGCCCGTGGCCCACGAGACCCTTCGTCAGGCGGTGGCCAACGCCCAGCTGGTGGCCAAGGCACAGACACTCCGCCGCGACCAGCTCCGCAACGGCGAAGCGCCGTCGGCGCCCCTTGAACTCCCTTGGTCGGAGCGGTACTTCGCCCAACTGGGCCTGGTGCTCGGCGTCAACTACCGTTCCACTGCGGTACTCACGGCCAACGGCACGGCATCCGACCGATCCGTCCCACCCGACCGCGGCACCGACTACATCCCCACCACCGCACCCGGCCACCGCCTCCCACACCGCTGGATCGCCCCCGACCGCTCCACGCTCGACACCCTCGGCGAGTGGTTCACGCTGCTCACCCCGGCCCCCGTCCACTGGCAGCAACAGGCCACCCCGGCATGGCCGTTGCGCATCGAGCACCTACCGGCCGAGCACACCGACCCCTACGACCTCGGCCCACACGGAGCACTGCTCGTCCGCCCCGACGGCCACATCGCCGCCCGCTGGCACGACCGCCCACAGAGTGACGCCACGGTCCGGGCCACGCTCGCCGCGATCGCGGACGCGCCGGTCCTCTGATATCCCGGAGGCTCCCGAATCCGCGAATCCCAGAGGCTCCCGAATCCGCGAATCCTAGAGTCCCCAAATCCGCCCACTTCAGACCGCCGACGACGGCCCAGGACCGATCACCGACCACAACCTCCCCCCGGTCACCGTCCTGAGCCGCCGCCCAAGCAACCTCACCCGTGCCAAGACCTCCACAACGCCGCATACGCCCCGTCGGCCGACACCAGCTCCTCATGGCTGCCCAACTCGCTGATCCGCCCGTTCTCCACCACCGCGATGACATCCGCGTCGTGCGCGGTGTGCAGGCGGTGGGCGATGGCGACCACCGTGCGGCCGTCGAGGACGCGGGCCAACGACCGCTCCAGGTGGCGGGCCGCGCGCGGGTCCAGCAGGGACGTCGCCTCGTCCAGCACCAGCGTGTGCGGGTCGGCGAGCACCAGCCGGGCCAGCGCGATCTGCTGGGCCTGCGCCGGAGTGAGCGCCAGTCCGCCCGAGCCGACCTCCGTGGCGAGGCCGTCGTCCAGTGCCCGCGCCCAGCCGTCGGCGTCGACCGCCCCCAGCGCCGCCCACAACTCCGCGTCCACGGCGTCCGTGCGGGCGAGGAGGAGGTTGTCGCGCAGGGAGCCGACGAACACGTGGTGCTCCTGGTTGACCAGTGCCACGTGCGAGCGGACCCGTTCCGCCGGCATCCGGGACAGCTCCGCGCCGCCCAGGGTGATCCGGCCGTCCCGGGGCGCGTAGATGCCCGCCAGCAGCCTGCCCAGCGTGGACTTGCCCGCGCCGGAGGGGCCGACCAGCGCGAGCCGCGTGCCGGGAGCGACTTGGAGGGACACCTTGCGCAGCACGTCCACGCCCTCGCGGTAGCCGAAGTGCACGCGGTCCGCGTGGACGTCCCGCCCGTCGGGCGCCAGGGACTCCTCACCGGCCTCCGGCTCGATGTCCCGCACGCCGACCAGCCGCGCCAATGACACCTGCGCCACCTGCAGTTCGTCGTACCAGCGCAGGATGAGGTTGACCGGATCGACGAGCATCTGCGCGATGAGCGCGCCCGTCGTCAGCTCGCCCACCCCGATCCAGCCGTGCAGCACGAACACCCCGCCGATCATCAGCACCGACGTGAGCACGGTCGCGTGCGTGAGGTTGATGACCGGGAAGAGCACCGACCGCAGCCACAGCGTGTACCGTTCCCACGCCGTCCATTCGGTCACCCGGCGCTCCGAGAGTTCGATCCGGCGCTCGCCGAGGCGGTGGGCCTCGACGGTGCGTCCGGCGTCGACGGTCTCGGCGAGGGCGGCGGCGACGGAGGCGTACCCCGCGGCCTCCGAACGGTACGCGGACGGCGCTCGCTTGAAGTACCAGCGGCAGCCGACCACGAGCAGCGGCACGGCGACCAGCACGGCGGGCGCCAGCGGCGGCACCGTGACGACCAGGCCGCCCATCAGCAGCAGCACCCACACCACACCGATCGCCAGCTGCGGCACGGCCTCGCGCATCGCGTTGGCGAGCCGGTCGATGTCCGTGGTGATACGGGACAGGAGGTCACCCGTGCCCGCGCGCTCCAGAACTCCCGGCGGCAGTCCGACCGATCGCACCAGGAAGTCCTCGCGCAGGTCGGCCAGCATCCGCTCGCCCAGCATCGCCCCGCGCAGCCGTACCTCCCGTACGAACACGGCCTGGACGACCAGGGCGAGCGCGAACAGCGAGACGGTGAGCGGGAGATGGAGCTCCCGCGCGCCGTCCGAGACCCGCTCGACGAGGTCGCCGAGGAGCCACGGCCCGACCAACGAGGCCATCACGGACACGGTGTTGACGGCGATCAGGACCACGAAGGCACGGCGGTGCCGCCGGAACAGCTCGGCCACGTAGGCGCGTACGGTCGCGGGGGCGCCGACGGGCAGGGTGTTCGCCGTCGTCGGTGCCGCCGGGTCGTAGGCCGGTGGCGCGACGCCGATCATGCCGACTCCTCGATCTCTTCCAGTTCCTGCAGTTCTTTGAGTGCTTCGTCTTCTTCGAGTACGGCGTTCATGGCCGACTCCTCCTCGGTCTCCCGGGTCACCACGGCCCGGTACCGGGGGTCGGTGCGCACCAGTTCGCGGTGCACGCCGACCGCCGTGACCTCGCCCTCGTGCACCAGCACGACCCGGTCCGCGCGGTCCAGCAGCAGCGGCGACGAGGTGAACACCACCGTCGTGCGCCCCTGACGCAGTCCGCGCACGCCCTCCGCGATCCGCGCCTCGGTGTGCGAGTCCACGGCGGAGGTCGGCTCGTCCAGGACGAGCACCTCGGGGTCGGTGATCAGCGACCGGGCGAGCGCGAGCCGCTGTCGCTGACCGCCGGACAGTGACCGCCCGCGCTCGGTGATCCGCGTGTCCATCGGGTCCTCGGCGTCCAACGACCCCTGCGCGAGCGCCTCAAGCACGTCCCCGCACTGGGCCGCGGCCAGCGCGTCCTCTGCAGAAACGGCACCCGACGCGGGCACGTCGAGCAGCTCGCGCAGCGAACCCGACAGCAGCACCGGGTCCTTGTCCTGGACGAGAACGGCCGTGCGGGCCGTGTCCAGCGGCAGCTCGTCCAGCGGTACGCCGTCCAGCCGCACGGACGTGCCCTGCTCGGCGGGGTGCCCGCCCAGCCGCTCGGCGAGCAGGCCCGCCGCGTCCGGGTCGCCGCACACCACCGCGGTGAGCCGGCCGGCGGGGGCCAGCAGACCGGTCGCGGGGTCGTACAGATCGCCGCGCGGCACGTCGGCCTCCCGCACGCCCCCGATGTCGGTGGCGCGCTCCAGCGAGAGCACCCGCGCGGCCCGCTTGGCCGAGGGGCGCGAGAAGGAGTACGCCATCGCGATCTCGTGGAAGTGCTGGAGCGGGTAGTTCAGCACCATCACCGAGCTGTAGACCGTGACCAGTTCGCCGACGGTGATGCGGCCCTCTCGGGCGAGATGGACGCCGTACCAGACCACGATGATCATCAGCAGGCCCGGCAGCAGGACCTGCATCGTGGCGATGAGGGACCACATGCGGGCGCTGCGCACCGCTGCCCGGCGGACCTCCTGGGAGGCGCTGCGGTAGCGGTCGAGGAAGAGTTCCTCGCCGCCGATGCCGCGCAGCACGCGCAGGCCGGCGACGGTGTCCGAGGCCAGTTCGGTGGCCCGGCCCGCCTTCTCGCGCTGGAGGTCGGCCCGCCGGGTGGCCTTGGGCAGCAGCGGCAGTACCGCGAGCGCCACCAGGGGCAGGCCGACGGCGACGACCACGCCGAGCGCGGGCTGGTAGAGCAGCAGGGCGACGCAGACCAGCAGGGCGGTGAGGGCCGCCGCGAGGAAGCGGGAGACGGCCTCCACGAACCAGCCGATCTTCTCGACGTCGCCCGTGGAGACGGCCACCACCTCGCCGGCCGCGACCCGCCGCGTGAGCGCCGAGCCCAGCTGTGCCGCCTTGCGGGCGAGCAGTTGCTGGACGCGGGCGGCGGCGGTGATCCAGTTGGTGACGGCGGCGCGGTGCAGGAAGGTGTCGCCCAGCGCGATGCAGAAGGCGGCCAGCGCCAGCAGCCCGCCGGTCAGCGCCAGCCGGGTACCGGAGCGGTCCACCACGGCCTGCACGGCGAGGCCCACGCAGAACGGCAGCGCGGAGACCGCCCCGAAGTGCAGCAGCCCCCAGGCCAGCGCCTTGAACTGCCCGCCCAGCTGATTACGGCCCAGCCACCACAGGAACCGTGGCCCCGAGCGCGCGTCCGGCACGCCCGGATCGGGATACGGAAGGTCTTGAATCTGCATGACGACTGACATCCCAGTGGCTCGTGTCAGGGGGGTGGAGGGATCCGCGTTCGGCGGTAGCAAACCGTGCAAGGTTCGCGTCGCAGCGTGGTCGGAGGCAACCGGTTTTCTCAGCGGCCGTACAGAATGGGCCGATGCGGAGAAACGGTGCACAACGTACGGCGGTCGCGGTGGCGGCCCTGGGAACCCTGCTCGCGGCGCTGTCCGGCTGTGGCGGTGCCGGGCACGGCGGCGCTGGGGAGAACGGGGCCGGCGCCAAGGCGGCGCCCGCACACGCGCGTACCACCGTCCCCGGCGTCGGTGACCGCCTGCATCGGCTGATTCCCGGCGACTCCGGCCAGGTCGTCGCGGTCTACGGCGAAGGCGCGAACTCCCCGGACTCGACGGTCGTGCTGTACACGAAACGCGGCTCCGCCTGGGACCGCACCCGCAGTTGGCCGGCGCACAACGGCAAGAAGGGCTGGACCGCCGACCATCACGAGGGCGACAAACGCAGCCCCGTCGGGGTGTTCACGCTCACCGACGCGGGCGGTGTCCTCGCCGACCCCGGCGCCCGGCTCCCGTACACCCGCGACCCGTCCTTCGCGGCCCCGCGCTGGTGGGCGAAGTCGCACTGGCACGACTTCGACTACGTCATCGCCATCGACTACAACCGCGTCAAGGGCCGTCCGCCGAACGACCCGACCCGCCCCGAGGGCGACGCGAAGGGCGGCGGAATCTGGCTGCACATGGACCACGGCAGCGGTACGTCGGCCTGCGTCAGCCTGTCCAAGCCGGCGATGGAGTACCTGCTGCGCACGCTCGACCCGGACCGGCATCCCGTGGTGGTCATGGGGGACAGGGATGACCTGAAGGCCTAGCGCGGACGGTGGAGACGGCCCGGGCTGATTTACACGGACGCAACACACAGGTTTCCGACGCGATCAACTCGCGCGCGAAAGTGATCGCCACGGAAGCCGCTTTCCGTATCGCAGAAGTCTCCCCGGCTACTGCTGTGTTGACGTCCCCCCTCAAGGAGTGCCCGTGCCGCCGTCCGTCCCCTCTGTCCCGCGACGCGTCGCACACACACTGCGTACCTCGCTGTTCGCGCAGGTCCTCTGCGCGCTCGTGCTCGGCATAGCCGTCGGCAAGCTGTGGCCCGGCGTGGCCACGGACCTTCAGCCGCTCGGCGACGGGTTCACCCGGCTGATCAAGACGATCATCTCGCCGCTCGTCTTCTGCGTGGTGGTCGTAGGCATCGCCAAGGCCGGTGACCTGAAGGCGTTCGGCCGGATCGGGCTCAAGGCGCTGATCTGGTTCGAGGTCGCGAGCACGCTCGCCCTGATCATCGGGCTCGTGGCCGCCAACGTCGTCCAGCCCGGTTCCGGGATGCACGTCGACCCGGCCACGCTGAGCACCAAGGCGGTCGACGAGAAGACGGGCGGCGGCTCGCTGCCCTCGACGACGGAATTCGTCCTGAACGCGCTGCCGACGAGCTTCATCGGCGCCTTCGCCGAGAACTCCCTGCTCCAAGTCCTCGTCCTGGCCTGCCTCGTGGGCGCGGCGCTGCTGCATCTCGGCCACACCAAGGTGCCGCAGGTGCTGCCCGCCATCGAACAGGCCCAGGAGATCATCTTCGCGATCGTCGGCTTCGTCATGCGCCTCGCGCCGATCGCGGTCTTCGGCGCGATGGCCGTCCTGATCGGCCAGTACGGACTCGGTGTCATCGAGACGTACGCGAAGCTGATCATTCTCTGTTACGTCGCCGCCGCGCTGTTCGTCGTGCTGCTGGGCGTGGCTCTGCGCATGGTCACCGGGCTGAGCCTGTGGAAGTTCCTGCGCTACATCCGCGAGGAGATGCTGCTGGCGCTCGGCACGGCGTCGACGGAGTCGGTGATGCCGCGGGTGATGCAGAAGCTTCGGCGAGCCGGTGCGCGTGACGACGCGGTGGGTCTCGTGCTGCCGACGGGGTACTCCTTCAACCTCGACGGTGCGTCGCTCTACCTCTCCATCGGCACGCTGTTCATCGCGCAGGCCGTGGGGGTCGACCTCAGCGTCGGCCAGCAGATCACCGTGGTCCTGGTGCTGATGCTGACCAGCAAGGGCATGGCGGGCATCCCGGGCTCGGCGTTCCTCGCGCTGTCCGCGACGGCGTCCTCGCTGGGGGCGATTCCCGCGGGTGCGGTGGCGTTGTTGCTGGGGGTGGACCGGATCATGGACTCGATGCGGGTGGTGACGAACCTGCTCGGCAACTGTGTCGCCGTGTTCGCGGTGTCCCGGTGGGAGGGGGCGCTGGATCTGGAGCGGGCGAAGAAGGTGCTGGACGGCGAGGCTGTCGTCGAGAACGAGGAGAAGGCGGCGGAGATGTCTGTCGCCCAGTAGCTCGGCGGGTTCTGTTGCGTGGGCGGCTGCGGGTGGTTCGTGGCTGATCGCGCAGTTCCCCGCGCCCCTAAAGACCTAAAGGGGCGCGGGGAACTGCGCGACAAGCCCCCACACACCCGCAGCGCCCACGAACCGTCGTACCCCCTACCCGCAGCGCTTCTCCCGCTCCCCATCCACCAGCGCATCCAACAACCCGCCCAACACCCCCCGCTGCTCCTCACTCAGCGGCGCCAGCATCTCCTCCGCCGCCGCCCGCCGAGCCCCCCGCAGCGCGCGCAGCGCCTTCCGGCCGTCCTCCGTCAGCTCGATCCGGATCACCCGGCGATTCGAAGGATCCGGCACCCGCCGCACCTTGCCGCCCGCCTCCAGGGCGTCGACCAGCGAGGTCACCGCTCGCGGCACCACCTCCAGCCGCTCCGCGAGGTCGGCCATGCGCGGTGGTGAGCTGTAGTGCGCCAGCGTGCGCAGGAGACGGGACTGGGCCGGGGTCACACCCAACCCGCACTGCTCGATGTGCCGCTTCTGGATGCGGTGCACCCGGCGGGTGAACCGCAGCAGCTGCTCCGCGAGCAGGCCGTCGGAATCGGGCGTGGTCATGAGGGAACAATATCAGGAGTTAATTCATTGTGAGCATAGGTAACAGTGAGCTAAGCTCCGTCAGTCTTCGTTCCCTCACCTCCGTAGGAGCCCATTGCACCCCGATCGAGAATCCCGTTGGACACCGTCGGCCGACGCCAAAGAGCAGCCCCGGCAGGTGCGCCGCATCCTGAAGCTCTTCCGTCCCTACCGCGGCCGGCTCGCGGTCGTCGGCCTGCTGGTCGGCGCCTCGTCGCTCGTGTCCGTGGCCACCCCCTTCCTCCTGAAGGCCACCCTCGACACCGCGATCCCGCAGGGCCGCACCGGCCTGCTCAGCCTGCTCGCGCTCGGCATGATCCTCAGCGCCGTCCTGACCAGCGTCTTCGGCGTCCTGCAGACCCTGATCTCGACGACCGTCGGCCAGCGCGTCATGCACGACCTGCGCACCGCGGTCTACGGCCGCCTCCAGCGCATGTCCCTCGCGTTCTTCACCCGCACCCGCACCGGCGAGGTCCAGTCCCGCATCGCCAACGACATCGGCGGCATGCAGGCGACCGTCACCTCCACCGCCACCTCCCTGGTCTCCAACCTGACCAGCGTGGTCGCCACCATCGTCGCGATGATCGCCCTCGACTGGCGCCTGACCGTCGTCTCGCTGCTGCTGCTCCCGCTCTTCGTCTGGATCAGCCGCCGCGTCGGCAACGAACGCAAGAAGATCACCACCCAGCGCCAGAAGCAGATGGCCGCGATGGCCGCCACGGTCACCGAGTCGCTCTCCGTCTCCGGCATCCTGCTCGGCCGCACCATGGGCCGTTCCGACTCGCTGACCAGGGCGTTCGAGGAGGAGTCCGAGGGGCTCGTCGACCTCGAAGTGCGGTCCAACATGGCGGGCCGCTGGCGGATGGCCGTCATCACGATCGTCATGGCCGCCATGCCGGCCGTCATCTACTGGACCGCGGGCATCGCCCTCCAGGCCGGCGGCCCCGACATCTCCATCGGCACGATCGTCGCCTTCGTCTCGCTCCAGCAGGGCCTGTTCCGCCCGGCCGTCAGCCTGCTGTCGACCGGCGTCCAGATCCAGACCTCGCTCGCGCTGTTCCAGCGCATCTTCGAGTACCTCGACCTGCCCATCGACATCACCGAGCGGGACAACCCGGTCCACCTCGACCACATCAAGGGCGAGGTCCGCTTCGAGGACGTCGAGTTCCGTTACGACGACAAGGGCGGGCCCGTCCTCGACGGCATCGACGTCACCGTCCCCGCGGGCAGCAGCCTCGCGGTGGTGGGCCCGACGGGTGCCGGCAAGTCGACCCTCGGCTACCTGGTGCCGCGGCTGTACGACGTCACCGGCGGCCGGGTCACTCTGGACGGCGTCGACGTCCGCGACCTCGACTTCGACACCCTCGCGCGTGCCGTCGGCGTGGTCTCGCAGGAGACGTACCTCTTCCACGCCTCGGTCGCCGAGAACCTGCGCTTCGCCAAGCCGGACGCCACCGACGAGGAACTGCACGCGGCGGCGCGGGCGGCGCAGATCCACGAGCACATCGCGGGGCTGCCCGACGGGTACGACACGGTCGTCGGCGAGCGCGGCCACCGGTTCTCCGGCGGTGAGAAGCAGCGCCTCGCCATCGCCCGCACCATCCTGCGCGACCCGCCGGTGCTGATCCTCGACGAGGCGACCAGCGCCCTGGACACCAGGACCGAGGCCGCCGTCCAGGACGCCATCGACGCCCTGTCCGCCAACCGCACCACGCTCACCATCGCGCACCGGCTGTCCACGGTCCGCGGCGCCGACCAGATCGTGGTCCTCGACTCCGGGCACGTGGCCGAGCGGGGCACGCACGAGGAACTGCTCGACCGGGACGGGCGGTACGCGGCCCTCGTACGCCGGGATGCCCAACTGGAACCGACAAGCTGAAAATATGCCGGCTTTGTGATGGTATGCGGGTTACCGTGCGCTCATGTACCTGAACACTCCGCCACGGAGAACGATTCGACTGACGCGCAGGGGCCGGCTCGTCCTCATCGCGACCGGAGCCGTCGTGGCCGGCACCGCCGTGGCGGTGCCGCTGCTGAGCCTGGAGAACGAGCAGGAGGCCAAGCCCACGGCACTGGTGATCCCGGAGGGCTGGCGTGCGGGGCAGGTCTACGAGGCGGTCGACAAGGCCCTCGCCCTGCCGGCCGGCAGCGCCCGCAAGTCCCTCGCGAAGGCCGCCCTCAAGCTGCCGAGCGACGCCGAGGGCAACCCGGAGGGCTACCTCTTCCCGGCGACGTACCCGCTGGAGCGGAACGGCAAGAAGGCGACGCCCGAGTCACTGCTGGCGTACATGGTCGACACCGCGAACAAGAAGTTCAACGGCGCCCCGGTGGCGGCCGGCGCCCAGCGCAACGCGATGAACGTCTATCAGGCGGTCACCATCGCGAGCATCGTGCAGGCCGAGGCCGCCTCCAAGGCGGACATGGGCAAGGTGGCGCGGGTCGTCTTCAACCGGCTGGAGCGCGGGATGCCGCTGCAGATGGACTCCACCATCAACTACGCCCTGAACCGCGCCACGCTCAAGACGACCGGCGACGACACACGGATCGACAGCCCGTACAACTCGTACCAGCGCATGGGCCTGCCGCCCACGCCGATCGACAATCCCGGCGAGGAGGCTATGCGTGCGGCGATCAGTCCGACGCCGGGCGACTGGCTGTACTTCGTCACGGTCAAGCCGGGCGACACCCGCTTCACCGCGGACTTCGCGGAACACCAGCGCAATGTCGCGGAGTTCAACGCCCGGCAGAAGCCCTCGGCGAAGTAACCGGGCGGGGCGTCACGCGGCCACCGGCTCCTGGGCCGGCAGCCGCCTGATGTCCCGTACGGCCGCGCGTCCGGCCCGGTTGGCGCCGATGGTGCTGGCCGAGGGACCGTAGCCGACGAGGTGTACGCGCGGGTCGGCGACCGAACGGGTGCCCTCGACACGGATCCCGCCGCCCGGCTCGCGCAGCTTCAGCGGCGCGAGGTGGTCGATGGCGGCCCGGAAGCCGGTGGCCCAGAGGATCACGTCGGCGGCGATGTGCCGACTGTGTCGTCCGTCGTTCCACGCCACGCCGTCGGGCGTGATCCGGTCGAAAATGGGCTGCCGGTCGAGGACGCCGTCCGCGATGCCCTGCCGGATCGCGTCGTTGAGCGGCAGCCCGGTGACGGAGACCACGCTCTTCGGCGGCAGGCCCTGCCGTACCCGCTCCTCGACGAGGGCGACGGCGGCCCGGCCGTACTCCTCGGTGAAGGGGCCCTCCCGGAAGACCGGTGGGCGGCGGGTGACCCAGGTAGTGGCGGCCGCGTGTTCGGCGATCTCCAGCAGGTGCTGGGTGCCGGACGCGCCGCCGCCCACCACGACGACCCGCTGCCCGGCGAACGCCTCGGGGCCCGGGTACTGCGCGGTGTGCAACTGCCGTCCACGGAAGGTCTCCTGGCCGGGATAGCGCGGCCAGAACGGCCGGTCCCAGGTGCCGGTCGCGTTGATCAGCGCCCGTGTCGACCAGGTGCCCTCCGAGGTCTCCACGAGCAGCCGCCCGTCCTCGCCCTCGCGCACGGCACGGACGTCGACGGGCCGTCGTACCCGCAGGTCGAAGGTGCGCTCGTACTCCGTGAAGTACTCGGCGATCACCTCGGACGACGGCCGCGCGGGATCGGCTCCCGTCAGTTCCATGCCCGGCAGCGCGTGCATGCCGTGGACCTTGCCGTACGTCAGCGACGGCCAGCGGAACTGCCAGGCTCCGCCCGGGCCGGGGGAGTGGTCCAGCACCACGAAGTCGCGGTCCGGCTCGAAACCGGTGCGGCGCAGGTGATAGGCGCTGGACAGACCGGCCTGACCAGCGCCTATGACGACCACCTCGACCTCGCGCATGTTGTTCACGCTTCTACCAACGGCGTCGAGGCCATGGATCTTCCCGGTCGCTCACCCTTCCGAGGCACGCGCCGCCGTGGTCGAGGGCGGCAGGTCGCCGTTGTAGCGCGTGTCCACGAAGTCGCCGAAGTCGACCTTCTTCGGGATGAGCTTCAACTGCGTGAAGGTGTCGGCGATCTGCTGCTCGGAGGCGATGAGCGGCTTGTCGACGGCGACCGAGATCCGGGTCGCGTTGGTGCGCTTCACCGAGGCCAGCGCCACCTCGTACGGCAGCCCGGTGTCCTTCGCCCAGACCTTGGCCCACTCCTCCTTGTGGCCGTAGACCCAGTCGGTGGCCCGGCGCAGCCGCTCCAGGTAGTCCTTGATCGCGGCGGCCTTCTTCTTGTCCTGCAGCGCGCTCGGCGCCGCCACCTGGAAGGTGAGGCCGTTGGTGACGCCGTCCCCGGTCGTCAGGACGCGGCCCTGCTTGGCCTGGAGGATCTGGGAGGTGTACGGGTCCCACACCGCCCACGCGTCGACCTTGCCGGACGTGAACGCGGCCAGTGCGTCGGCCGGCTGGAGGTACTTGACCTTGACGTCGCTCAGGCTCAGCCCGGCCGCCTTCAGGGAGGCGACCAGCTGGTAGTTGGCGGAGGAGCCCTGCGCCACGGCCACCGACTTGCCCTTGAGGTCCTGGGGCCTGGTCAGCTTCGAGCTGCTGGGGACGAGGATGGCGTCGCCCTTGGAGGTGCCGTGCCAGGCGGCCACCACCGTGATCTTCGAGCCCGCGCCGGCCGCGAAGACCGGCGGGGTGTTGCCGACGCCGCCGATGTCGACGGCCTTGGCGTTCACGGCCTCCAGAAGCGGCGGGCCGGAGGTGAAGGTCGACCACTTGATCTTGTAGTCGAGGTTCTTCAGCTCCCCGGCGGCCCGCAGGATGGCCTCCGAACCGCCCTTCTGGTCACTGACGTTGAGGGTGAGGGAGCCCTTGCCGTCCACCGAACCGCCCGCGTCGGCCGCGGAGTTGCCGCCGCAGGCGGTCAGCAGCAGGGCGAAGGGCAGGAGCAGTGCGGCGGGGACGAGGCGGCGTCGCATGGGGATTCCTTCTGTGGAACTGGCGTGAGAGCAGGGAGAGTTCAGGCGGCTTCGGCGGCGGTGTCGACGCCGAGCCGTTCCAGCAGGCCGGCGCGGAGCTCGGCGAAGCGGGGGGCGGCGATGTCGCGCGGGCGGGCGAGGTCGATCGTCTGCTCGTGCGCGATGACGCCGTCGTCCATCACCAGGACGCGGTCGGCGAGCAGCACGGCCTCCTCGACGTCGTGCGTGACCAGCAGCACCGCGCAGCCGCGCCGCTGCCACAACTCGCCCACCAGCCGCTGGGCCTTGATACGGGTCAGTGCGTCCAGGGCGCCGAACGGCTCGTCGAGCAGCAGCAGATCGGGCTCGCGGACCAACGCCCGTGCCAGCGAGGCGCGTTGGGCCTCGCCGCCGGAGAGGGTCTTGGGCCAGGCGTCGGTGCGGTGGTCCAGGCCCACCTCTTCGAGCGCCTTCTCGGCGACGGCACGCCCGGGCTTGCCGGGCAGGCCGAGCAGGACGTTGCGCCACACCTTCTTCCACGGCATCAGCCGCGGTGCCTGGAAGGCGACGGCCTTGCGGCGCGGGACCAGGACGGTGCCCCGGATGTCGCGGTCGAGTCCGGCCAGGATGCGCAGCAGGGTCGACTTGCCGCAGCCGCTGCGGCCGAGCAGGGCCACGAACTCGCCCGGCCGGACGTCCAGTCGGAGGTCGTCGATGACGGCACGGCCGTCGAAGGAGCGGGTCAGCCCTGCCACGTGTACGGCCTGGAGGGGGCGCACGGCCTCGCCGGCCGTCGCCGGGCTCGGGCTCACCGGCCCGTGAACGTCGGTCGCCATTGCAGCAACAGCCTTTCGAGGGTACGGACGATGAGGTCGGCCAGCAGACCGAGGAAGGCGTAGACGATCAGGCAGACCACGATCACGTCGGTGCGCAGGAAGTCCCGCGCCTGCACCATCAGGAAGCCGATGCCGGCGTCCGCGTTGACCTGCTCGGCGAAGACCAGCGCCAGCCAGGCGATGCCGAGCGAGTAGCGCAGCCCGGTGAGCGCGCCGGGCAGCGCCCCCGGCAGCACGACGTGCCGCACGAGCCCCCAGCGGGAGAGCCCCAGGGACTCCCCGGCCTCGATCAACTGGGCGTCCACGCCCCGGATTCCGGCGTACACGTTGAGGTAGAGCGGGAAGGTCACACCGAGCGTGATGATCGCGATCTTCGGGGCCTCGCCGATGCCGAACCAGATGATGAACAGCGGGATGAGACCCACGAACGGCACGGTCCGCAGCATCTGTACCGGCGCGTCCACGAGATCCTCGCCGACCCTGAACAGGCCCGAGACCAGGGCGAGTCCGGTGCCGATCACCGTGCCGAGCAGCAGTCCGCCGGCCACCCGCTGCAGTGAGGTCCCGATCGCGCCGGGCAGCGAACCGTCGGCGGTCAAGTCCCAGCCGACCTGCGCGATCCGACCGGGCGAGGCGAGCACGTCGGCGGTCAACACGCCGGTGGCGCTGAGGAGTTGCCACAGGACGAGGAGCAGGACGGGCCCGGTGGTGCGGCGCAGCCAGCGGGGGACGCGGGTGCGGCGGGCGGAGGCGGGGACGATGGGGGTGAGGTCGAGGTCGGAGCCGGAGAGGGGCTCGGCCTGGGCGCCCTGTTCGGCACCCTTCGCGTCACCGGCCTCGGCGCCCTCCTGGGATATTTCCGAAATATCGGGTTCGGGAGAGCCGGGCGGGGCATGGCTGATGCTCATGATGCTCCACGAGTGGGGGAGATCGTCCGGAGAGGGGTACGCGCCTCAGCGCCACGGCGTGGGACGACGCGTGTCGGCGACGCGCCTGCCGGTCAGCGGCGGGGAGGGCGATGCGGAAGTGAGGTGGGGAGAAGGCGTCAGCAGCCGCGACAACACGCGGCGGAGGCCACCCGCAGCAGGTCGATGTGACCGCGCGTGGTGAGCAGGGCTGAGCGCAACATGCGGCCGAAAGTAGCCAGCTGGTCGGTGCACGGTCAATGGTGTCTCGCGGAATGGACCGCTCGTATCAACCAGCGGGCGGCCGTTGACGTGCGAATCCCGGCACATGGGTCAGGATGGGCCCATGTCAGATGCCTTCACCACCCGAGTCCTGAACATCGCCACCGGCTCGAACGAGCGGGTCTTCGACCTGACCCGCGACTGCGAGGCCTTCCTGCGCGAGGCGGCCGCCGGCCGCGACGGCCTCCTCAACATCTTCGTCCCGCACGCCACGGCCGGCATCGCCATCATCGAAACGGGCGCCGGCAGCGACGACGACCTCCTCGCCGCACTCCACACCCTCCTCCCCGCCGACGACCGCTGGCAGCACCGCCACGGCAGCCCCGGCCACGGCCGCGACCACGTGCTCCCGGCGTTCGTACCACCGCACGCGACGCTGCCGGTCGTGGGCGGGGGACTGGAGTTGGGGACCTGGCAGTCGGTCTGTCTGGTGGACACGAACAGGGACAATCCGCAGCGAAAGGTGCGCTTGACGTTTCTCGCGGGCTAGAGGTCGAGCTCCAGCACCGGGGACGCGGAGCGGCTCACGCAGATCATCATCGTGGTGGCGGTAGCGCGTTCGGACGGGTCGATCACCGTGTCGCGGTGGTCCGGCGTCCCGGCCGCGACCGGTGTCTCGCAGCTACCGCAGTAGCCCTCCTCGCACGAGTACGGCACGGCCGGCAGCAACTCCCGGACGACGTCCAGCACGGAACGGTCCGCGGGCACGGTCGCACGCAGTCCGGAGCGACACAGCACGACCTCGAACTCCCCTTCTGCGCCTACGACTTCTGCGCCTACGACGTGCGTGTCGTCGTCGCCCGGGGCGAAGCGCTCCGTGTGCGCCGTCCGCGCCGGATCCGCCGCGCGGCACAGGGCCGTCACCGCGTCGAGCATCGGCGTCGGTCCGCAGGCGTAGACCGCGTGACCGGGCGGAGCCGCTGCGATCTCGGCGGCCAGGTCCGGCAGACCCGCCTCGTCCTGCGGCACGAGCAGTACGCGGTTCCCGCCCAACTCCAGGAGTTCGTCGACGTACGCGAGACGCGACCGGTCGCGGGCGCCCAGGACCAGCCGCCAGGGCAGGCCGCGCGCGGTGAGTTCGCGGGCCATCGGGAGCAGCGGCGTGATGCCGATGCCGCCGGCCAGCAGGAGATAGCCCTCCGCGGGGAGCAGGGGGAAGCGGTTGACCGGGCCTGTCACCTCCAACTCCCGTCCCACCAGCGCGGTGTCGTGGATCTCGCGCGAGCCGCCGCGTCCGTCGGGCATCCGGTGCACGGCGACCGTCCACGCGCGGGCGTCCGTCGGGTTCCCGCACAGGGAGTAGGCGCGTCGCAGCCCCGAAGGCAGGACGAGTTCGACGTGGGCCCCCGGCTCCCACACGGGCAGTTCGCCGTCGTCGGGCCGGGTCAGCCGGAGTTCCACGACGTCGCGGGCGACCCAGCGCACCTGCCGGACCAGCAGACGTTCCGTGGACGGTGAGGCATCAGAAGACACGGAAGTACTCCCGTTGTTCCCAGTCGGTGACCTCCTGCTCGAAGCGGGCGATCTCCGCGCGCTTGATGCCGGCGTAGTAGGACACGAAGTCCTTGCCGAGCCGGCTCGCGAGGCTTTCGTCCGCCTCCAACGCGTCCAGGGCCTCGCCGAGCGAGCGCGGCAGCGGCTCGGCGTGGGTGCCGTACGGCTCGTCCGCCGCCGGGCCGGGGTCGAAACCGCCCGCCACCCCGTCCAGCCCGGCGGCGAGCTGGGAGGCGAGGTAGAGGTAGGGATTGGCCGCCGGTTCACCGATGCGGTTCTCCAGCCGTGTCGATGACGGCCCGTCACCCAGGACCCGCACCATCGCTCCGCGGTTGTCACGCCCCCACACCGCACGGTCGGGGGCCAGTGAGAGGGACCGGAAGCGCTTGAAGCCGTTGAGGGTGGGCGTGGAGAACGCGCTGGTGGCCCGTGCGTGCCGCAGCAGCCCGCCGAGGAAGGCGGTCCCGTACGGCGACAGGGGCGGCCGTCCGGACACCGTGCCGTCGGCACCGCCCACCTCTGCTGCCTCCGGGGCGAAGACACCGACGCCGCCCCGCAGCATGCTCTGGTGCAGATGCCAGCCGCTGGAGAACACCCCGGGCAGATGGGGGCGGCACATGAAGGTGGCGTGGTGGCCGTGCCGGGCGGCGACCTGTTTGACGGCGCCGCGCAGGAGCACCATCGCATCGGCCGTGCCGAGCCCGTCGGCGGGCTGGAGGGTCAACTCGACCTGGCTCGGCCCGAATTCGACCTCCAAGCTGCGCAGTGGCAGTCCCAGCCCCTCGATGTTCGCGCGCAGGACGTCGAGGATCGGGTCCAACTCGTCGTACCGCAGCTCGCTGAGGTACTGGTAGCCGTGGTTGAGCATGCCGACCTCGGGAGCGGCACCCGGCTGGCCCGGATCACCGGGGCCCAGGCGCGGATCGGTGAGCCGGAAGAGGTGGAACTCCACTTCCAGGCCGGTGCGGTAGGCCAGCCCGCCGGCCTGCTCCAGCACCGATCGCAGCAGCCCGCGCGTGCACAACGGAACCGGTGCTCCCGTGGTGAACCGCAGATCGCACAGCAGCCAGCCCGTGCCCGGCGACCAGGGCAGCATCCGGAAGGTCAGCGGGTCCGGGATCATCACCATGTCGGCGGCGCCCCGCAGCTCGGGGAGCCCGAGCGGCGTCTCCTTGGTGAAGAGGGGGAAGACGGTGCGCCCCGAGGTGTCCTTGGCGAGGAGCGACGAGGCGATGCCGGTGCCCTCACGCAGCACGTTGGGCAGTTCCCCCACCGTGACGGTCTTGCCGCGCAGCAGTCCGTGCTGGTCGGCGAAGACGAGCCGTACGACCTTCATGTCGCCGCTCTCGGCGCGCTCGCGTATCTCCCCGGCCGCCGCCGTCTGTTCGGGGCTCCACAGGCCGTGGCGCTCGATGAATCCCACGCCGCTCAGCCGTCCGTTCCGACGGGCTGCGCCCAGCTGCTGTCGGCGCGCTGCTTGGCGGTGGCGGCCGCCCAGTGCTCCTGCCAGCCTTCGGTGGGCCCGATGCCGTCGAGCGTGACCGGCCCCTGGACCAGCGCGGCCTCCTCGGGCGGCAGTATCAGGGGCGGGTTCTCACCGCGCTCGACGGCGGAGACGGCCTCGCCGAGCATGCGCCGGTACATCACGATCGCCTTGTCCGAGCGGCCCAGATGCTCGCGCGTACGGTCCTGGACCGCGCCCTGCCCCTCCACCGCCCACTGGTCGTGCACGTTGATGTCGGTGCCGAGTCCGGTGTACGTCGTCGTCCGCTGTTCCTCGGGGTCGTAGCCGTAGTCGTTCGCGCGGCCGAAGCGCGGGCGGTAGTCGGGCAGGGTGACCGCGCCGACCCGCTGCCGCCGCATCTCCGCGCCGTCCACCGGGGCGCCGACGCTGGTGAACAGGGCGTACCAGTAGCAGGAGTCGTCGTCGATCGGCACATGCCACTGGGTGATCGCCGTCTCCGCGTCGAGCGGGATGTGGAAGGCGTGCGGGAACACCTGATGCGTGACGCGGACATGGGTGCGGCTGCCGTCCATCGTGCGGCCCGAGGTGTCCGTGCCGTCCAGGGTGCGCAGGGCGGTGATGCGGATGCCGTACGGGGTGCGCACGGCGTCGATGTCCGGCCGTCCGTACTCACGCAGGATCTTCGTCATCGGCAGGTCCGTGCCCCGGGAGGCGGCCCGGAACTGCTTGCCGTAGCCGTCCTCGGGGTCCTCGTCCTGGAAGAAGCGGTGGAGGTAGGAGGCGTGGGCGGGGTCGATGCCGACCTCCAGGGCCTGGAGCCAGTTGCACTCAAGCAGGCCCTTCCAGGCGAAGGCGTGGTCGGCGGGTGCCCGGAAGCAGTCCAGAGCGGGGAGTTCGGGCGGTTCGCCGGGGCCGAGGTAGCCCCACACGATGCCGTTGATCTCGCGGACCGGGTAACTGGCCAGGCGGACACGGGACTTGAGTGGGCTGCCCGCGGGCTCGGCGGGCGTGTCCAGGCAGCTGCCGTCGCGGCCGAAGAGCCAGCCGTGGAAGCAGCAGCGCAGGCCGCCGTCCTCCAGCCGGCCGAGCGCCAGGTCGGCGCCGCGGTGCGGGCAGCCGCGGTCGACGAGGCCGAGTTCGCCGTCGTCGTCCCGGAACAGGACAAGGGCCTGGCCCATCACCCTGGGCGCCACCAGGGGCCGTACGCCGTCGAGTTCCTCGCTCAGGGCGACGGGCTGCCAGTAGCGGCGCATCCACTCGCCGGCCGGGGTGCCCGGGCCGGTCCGGGTGAGCCGTCGGTTCTCTTCCTCGCGCATCTCAAGCCCTTCCGAAGTGTCACAGAGGGGGAACGGGGTCAGCCGCAGCAGTGGTCCGGCGTCGCGGACGACTGGTGCTTCGGTGTGTGGCAGGAGACCGGTGCGGGCACGTCCAGGGCCGGGTTGCGGTCGAAGAAGCCGTCGGGTTCCAGGCGCAGCCGCGCCTTGGCGACCGGCATCACGGGCCACTCCTCGGGGCGCGGGAAGTGGTGGGAGCCGATCGTGGCCCACAGCACCAGGTCCGTGCCGTCCAACGACCGGTTCTCCTCCTGCCACTTGTGCACGCCGTCGGCGCCGGGCTCGGCCTGGTTGGGATACTCACCGGCGACGAACCGCCGCTCCGGGGCGTAGGCCGTCGCCCACAACTGCCGCCCCACGAACGGGGCACGGCGGGCGCACACACTGTCCTCGCGCACCGGAAGCACCGCGGTGCTCTCCACGTGCACGCGGTACGCGGTCGGTTCCCCCATCCGGTTGCGGGCCTCGGTGCTCTCCACCCGCCAGTGCAAGGCGCGGGAGGGGTCCGTGCGCCGGCCGCCCTCCGCCTCGCTGAGGATCGGACGCAGCACGGTCCGGGCCGCGTTTCCGTACGGGTTCAGCTCCGGGTCGGTCTCGGGCTCCGCGGTGACCTCGACCAGGCGGTTGCCGGTGCCGTCCACCGCCATGTCCAGTCGTACGGCGAAGAAGTGCTGGTGGTTGGTGACCGCGACGTTCGGGGCGACCCGGCGCGCGTACGGCGTCTCCTCGTCCTCCGTGACACCGGTCGCGGAGAGGATGCCGGTCATCTTGATCTCCAGCATCACCGAACCGTCCTGGTACAGCGACCAGTAGAAGCCGTAGTCGTAGTTGGCGACCGTGGCGAACGCCGAGATGATCAGACGGCGGGAGCGACGCACCTCGGTGCGGCCGGTGCGGCCGTCGTGGTGCTTCCAGAGGATGCCGTCGTCCTCCTCGTGCACGCAGACGGCGTTGGGGACGAGCCGGGGGACGCCGTCGCCGCCGAGCACCGCCGCGTCGAAATACTGGATCACACCGAGGCAGTCGCAGCCCAGGGCGAGGGAGTTGGTGAGCGGGCCCGCGCCGTACTCGCCCCAGTCGAAGAAGTTCTTGCGGTACTGGGTCGAGGCGGTGTCGAAGTAGGGGACGTACATCTCGTTCACCGCCGCACGCCGGACCACCTGGCGCGGACCCTTCCCGGCCGCGTCGAAGGTCAGGTCGTGCAGCACCAGACCCTCGCGGTGGCTGAAGCCGACCCGCACCGACCAGCCCTGCCAGTCGAGCCGCTGACCGGTGACGGTGAAGCTGGGCCCGTCGGGCTGGACGACCTCCAGTGGCCTCAGGCCTGTTCGCTCCGGCACGACGCCCGCGCCGAACGCGCCGGACTCCTCCGACAGAGGGACGATGCCGTGGTCCTCGATGTGCAGGACCTCCATCGACTCCATGTCGATGATCGGCACCACGCCCTGCACCGGGCGCGCATAACCGTTGTCGTCCTCGGAGGTGCGGTGCCAGACGCTGCCCCAGGACAGCCGGCGCCCCGGGTACTCGGGTGGTTCGAAGCCGCCGATCGACTCCGGGTCCACCATGACCAGCGACACGTCGTGGATGCCGCGCAGGGCGAGCGCCTCCCTGAAGCGCGGGTCGGCCCGGCACGCGGCGGCGGCCTGGCGGGCCTCCTCGGAGGAGCAGCCCGGGCTGCGCACGTCCAACTCCCGCCAGGCGGTGCTCTGCGGTTTGTCGCCGAGTTCGAGGGCGACCTCGTAGGCGAGGTGCGCGGAGGGGCAGATGACGACTGCGCGGGCCCGTCGGGGATCGCCCGGTACGGCGTGCCGGGCGTGGTCCTCGTCCAGGGCCACGCCCCAGAAGCGCGCGTCCTCGGTGACCCGGGTGTCCGCCTTCAACACCGCTACCGCGGTGGCCAGTTCGGTCACGGTCAGCGGGTCCAGCGGATGGGGTGCGTCGGCTGCCGGTACGGGTTCGGGGGCGAGGGTGCTCATGCGGGGGTTCCTTCCGGTGCGCGGTCCGCCGGGGCGGCGTACAGCAGGGTGCCGCCGTCGGCGCGCGGATCGGCGGCGCCGTCGAGGCGGCCGTCGGCGGACAGTCGTACGGCCTGCGTGTGGCCGGCGAGGTCGGTGCGGCCGGGTGCGACGACGACCGGCAGCCCCGGCGGGAGCGCGCCCGTGGTGGCGGACACGGCCCCGGGCTCGACCAGCAGGGTCTGTGTCTCGTGGCCGATGTCGCGGGCGCCGACCACCCAGCGCGGGCGGTCCAGCACGGTGGCCGGATCGGCGTCGGGGTCCATCAGGGCGGGCACGGTCTGGGCGAGGATCTGCGGCTGGGCCCGGCCGCCCTGGCAGCCCGCGGCCAGCAGCAGGTCGGCGGAGCGGCCGAGTACCGGGCACAGGGTGTGCGGGGGCCGCAGGCCGGGGCCGATGAGCGCCGGGTGGCCGGGCTCCAGGCTGAACGCCGAGCCGCGGTTGTGCAGCACGATGCCGGTGGCGGGGTCGCAGATGCCGGAGCCGAAGGTCTGGTAGACGCTCTGGATCAGGGAGATCGCGAGGCCGGAGGAGTCGACCGCCGTGATGGCCACGGTGTCCCCGGCGGGGCGGGAGGGCGGTTTCGGTGGCTGTGCGCCGACGAGTGGGGCGGGCCGCAGCAGCCCGCCGAGGTCCGGCCGCGAGCCGCGCGGGTCGCCCAGCAGGCGGTCGCGGGCCGCGGAGGCGTCCTGGCAGAGGAGCGCCAGGCTTTCCGCCGCATGGGTGGGTTGTTCACCGCGGGCCGGTGGGGGCTGGTCGCGCAGTTCCCCGCGCCCCTGAAAGGGCGCTGCACGGTACCGGAGTTCGCCAGTTCCGCTTACGACAGCGGTGTCCAGTACAGCAAGCAGCGTCGCCCCCTGACTCGGCGGAGGCGCGGCCCACCAACGTGTCCGTGCCGTGTCCAGTACCAACGGCTCGACGGTCTCCGCCCGGTGGGCCGCCAGGTCGGCGGCCGTCAGTGGGCTGCCCGCCCGGCGCAGGCCGTCCGCGAGGGTCTCGGCCACCGCTCCCCGGTAGAAGGACCAGGGCTCGTCGGCAAGGCTTCGGAGTACGGCGGCCAGCCGCGGCTGCGGAAGCGGGGCACCCTCGGTGAGCGGGGCCCCGTCGGGGTCGGTCAGCAGGGTGGTGAGTCCGGGGTCCGCGGCGATGTGCGCGGCCCGCTCGACCATCGCGCGCGCCAGGCCGGCCGAGACCGTGGCACCGTCCTGAGCCAGTTCGGCCGCGTCCCGCAGTGCGGGCGCGAGGGCGCCCGGCGTGCCGTGGGACTCGGCGAGCGCCGCCCAGCCGGCGACCACGCCGGGCACCGTCACCGTCTGCGGCCCCTGCGCGGGCATCCGCTCGTCCGCGGCGCGCAGGGCCTCGACGTCCACGTTCTGTGCGGCGGCCCCGGCGGACACGATCGCGCGCACGGTCCCGCCGGGGGAGTGGACGAGGGCGATCAGGTCGCCGCCCAGGGAGCACTGGTGGGGGTAGACGACGGTGAGGGCGGCGGCCGCGGCGAGTGCGGCGTCCACCGCGTTGCCGCCGCGCTCCGCCGCTCGGCGGGCGGCCGAGAGCGCGGCCGGGTGCGGTGCGGCGAGGATCAGCCGGGAGCCGGCGCTCACGCGTCGTCCCGGGGCAGGAGAACCGTGCGCGAGGGGGCGGCCTCGGCGCCCTGAAGCGGCAGGGGGAGCGAGAGCATGTCGTAGACGCCCGCCGGTGTGTGCAGCAGATCGACCACTTCGAGGATCAACACCTCGGCCGCGCACAGCAGTTGGTGGGTCTCCCAGTGGGTGGTGTAGGCGACGGCCTCGATGCTCAGGTAGTCGATGCCCGCGGTGCGCACCCCGGCCTCGATGAGGCGTTCCGCGCCGTCCGGGGCGAGTCCGACCCACTCTCTGGCCTTCCACGGGCTGCGCAGTACGCCCTCGGAATTGCTGGTGCGCAGCAGCACCCGCTCCTCGTCGCGGAGGCCGGCCGCGTCCAGGTCGGCGGCGGTGATCTGCTCCTTCACATGGGTCAGGTCGAGGATCCGGGCGACGCCGTTGAGCGCGGACAGGTCGAGCCGGTCGACCGTCCTGCCGCCGTCGATGAAGTGCGCGGGCGCGTCGATGTGGGTGCCGGTGTGGGCGCCGATGCGCCAGCGGCTGACGTTGGACGGGTCGCCGGCGGTGCGGGACTCCACGATCTCCATCTCGGGGCGGCGGCCCCAGTGGAGCATTCCGGGGTGGATGGGAACGGACACGTCGATGGCCTTGGCGAAATCCACGTTCATGACCATGCGGTCCTCCTATTGGATGCGGATATCATGGAAATGGATCCAATGATCGATCGAGAAGGGCTTGACCGACTCCGATGACGCCCCAGACAGACGAGGGCCCCCTCGTCGACGACATCGCGGCCCGCATCCGCGCGCGGATCATGAACGGCGAACTGGCGATCGGCAAGCCGCTGCGCCAGGCGGCACTGGCCGCCGAGTTCGGGGTCAGCCGCACTCCGGTGCGCGAAGCGCTGCGTCAGCTGCAGAACGGCGGCCTGATCGAGATGCAGCCCCATCGCGGCGCCGTGGTCCGGGTGCCCGCGCCCTGGGAGGTGCGCCAGGCGTACGAGGTGCGTGCCGAGCTGGAGGGCCTGGCCGCCCGGCGTGCCGCCGCCCGCATCACGGACCGCCAGCTCGCCGCCCTGCGCGAGCACAACGCCGTTCTGCGGGAGGCGGCGGAGCGCGAGACCGGCGGCAGCCCCGCCACCACCGCCGCCAACGACTGCTTCCACACGGTCGTCTGCGAGGCGGCCGACAACCCCTGGCTGAGCCGGATGATCGAGCGCATCAACGAGAGCTTCCCGCGCAACGTCTCCTCGCTCGCCCTCGCGGGCGACGAACGCCACCGGCAGGAGAACATCCGCCAGCACGAGGCGATCATCGAGGCCCTGGCCGCCGGCGACCCCGACCGCGCCGACGACGCCATGCGCGACCACGTCATCAGCTCGGGCGAGCATCTGACGGCCTGGTACGAGCGCCGCTCCCAGACCGTGTTCCACGGCTGAGGCGGCGGAGACGGCCGTGGGGCCCCTCATCGGGCCCCACCCGTCGACAGCCGTGCGGGGGAGAGGAATTCGAGGTCCGGGCGGGCGGTCCCGCACACGAGGTCGGCCAGTGCCTCGCCGATAGCCGGACCGAACTTGAACCCGTGCCCCGAGCAGGCGGACGCCACCAGCACCTGGGGCGCGCCCGGCACTTCGCCGACGATGAAGCGACGGTCCGCCGTCACCGTGTACAGACACGTCAGGCTCTCGGTCACCGGTCCCGCCCCTGGCAGCACCTGCGCCACCGCCTCGGCGAGCAGGGCGAGTTCGTCCGAACTCGCCGGGGGACGGGGCGCGTCCGGATCCCAGGCCGGCCCGCTGTCCAGGCCCGCCTTGAGACCGCGGTCGTCGGCGGCGGGGAACCCGTACAGCAGACCCTGCGGGAGATCCACCGAGAAGCTGCCCAGACCGGAGCGGCCCAGGGGGCCCTCGGAGTCGGCCTCGAAGTAGGCGTTCACTATGCGAGTGACCGTCAGATGCGGTGCGAGCGAGGGGACTTGGGCCGCCGTCCAGGGACCCGTGCACAGCACCAGACGGCGCGTGCGCAGTTCGCCGTCGGTGGTGCGTACGACGACCTCGTCGCCGTCCGGCTCCCAGCCGAGGACCGGTGTACGGTCCAGCACGGCCGCGCCCGACCGTTCGGCCAGCGTGAGTTGGGTCCGCAGTGTCTCCCGTGCGTCGATGATCCCGGCCGCCGGGTCGTGCACCGCGCCGAATCCGGCGGGCAGCCGGAGCCCCGGGAAGATCCGCGCCGCCTCGTCGGGGCCGACCCGACGGCAGCCGGGGCCGCGCAGCGGATCGGGCCGGTCCAGCGGGGCCGCGTACAACCCACCGGTGATGTCCAGGAGTTGGGTCTTCGCCTCCGCCTCCAGCTCCGCCCAGGCCTGGTAGGCCGTGTCCAGCAGGCCGTCCCAGTCGGGGTGGGGATAGGCGCGCCGGATCATCCGGGTCGCACCGTGCGAGGAACCGAGTTCGTGGACCGCCGCGTACTGCTCCAGGCCCAGGACGTCGAGTCCGCGTGCGGCCAGCCGGTGCAGGGCGGCGGTGCCGTGGACGCCGAGACCGACGACGATCGCGTCGTGGCGGCGGAGGGCCGCACCCGGTGCGGGGGCGGGCGTGACATGAGGCGCCCGCACCTCCGCATCAGCTCTCCGCCCGGCCCGTACGTCTCTCCGCCCGGCCCGTACGTCCGCCCCGTGCCCCCGTACGATCTCCCGCACCGCCTCCACCAGGGCGTCCAGGTCGGACTGGTCGTTGTAGACGTGCACCGAGGCCCGGACCACCTTGGTCAGCCCCCGGGGATCCATGTCCCAGCGCCCGTGCCCGGCTGGCACCGCGACCAGATGGACCCGGCGCTCGGCGAGTTCGCGCTGTACGTCGGAGGCGTCGAGTCCGTCGACCAGGAAGGTGACGATGGCGCCGCCGGCGGCCGGTGGGTCGGTGATGTGTACGCCCGGCAGTTCCGCGAGCCGCTCCCGCAGACCCGTGGCGAGCGCCGCCAGGTGCCCGCCGACGACGTCCACGCCCAGGGATTCGAGCGAGGCCAGCGCGGCACCCAGGCCGAGGCGCAGGGCGTGCGCGGCCTCCCACAGCTCGAACCGCTTGGCGTCCGGCACCAGTTCAAAGCTCCGCTCGGCGGTCCAGCGGGCACCCCGGACGTCGGGGGCCTCGGGGGCGAGCCGTTCCAGGAGCGGGCGGCGGACCGCGAGCAGGCCGGTACCGCGCGGGGCGCGCAGGAACTTGCGGCCGGTCCCGATGAGGAGGTCGCAGCCGATGACGCCCATGTCGACGGGCAGTTGGCCGAGCGACTGCGTGGCGTCCAGCAGGAACGGCACCCCATGGGCCCTCGCCAACGCGCCGATGTCGGCTGCCGGTTCGACCAGGCCCGAGGAGGTCGGCACATGGGCCGCGGTGACCAGCGCGGCGGGACCGGCCCGCAGTGCCGCCTCCAGCGCCGCCAAGTCCACCGCGCCGTCAGGGCCGTTGGGCAGCAGCTCGACGCGGACGCCGAGGTCGCGCTCGGCCGCCAGCAGCTGCAGGGCGCAGCTGACGTAGCTGGAGCGGGCGGCCAGGACCCGGTCGCCGGGGCGCAAGCGCAGTGCCGAGACCGCGCGCTGCCAGCCCGCCGTCGCGCTCTCGACGAGGGCGACCTCCTCCGGGCCGACGCCGAGGAGTCGAGCGGTGCGCGCGTAGACGGCCTCCAGGGCGGGGGCGGCGTGTTTGGCGGCCTCGTAACCGCCGGACAGGCTCTCGGCCCGCAGGTGGTCGATGACCGCCTCGACGGTGCCGTTGGCGAGCAGGGCGGCGCCCGCCGCGTTGAAGTGGTGGCCGGTGGCGGAGCCGGGGGTCCGGGCGCGCTCGGCCGCGACATCCGGAGCGGGGGCGGCCGGGGGCGCGGGCCTGGCCGCGGTCCCGGCCGTCACGGGGGCGCTCACAGGGCGATCGTGATGCTCTTGAGCTCGGTGAACCCGTCGACGGCGGCGTCGCCGAGGTCCCTGCCGAGGCCGGACTGCTTCATCCCGCCGAAGGCCACGGCGGGATCGAACTCGTTGTACGTGTTGACCCACACGGTGCCCGCCTCCAGTGCGGCGGCGGTGCGGTGGGCGCGCTGGAGGCTTCCGGTCCACACGCCCGCGGCGAGCCCGTACTCGCTGTCGTTGGCCAGCGCGATCGCCTCCTCCTCGGTGTCGAAGGGCATGACCGCGGCGACCGGGCCGAAGATCTCCTCCCTGGCGATCCGCATGTCGGGCGTGACGCCCGTGAACACCGTCGGCCGCACGAACCAGCCCGGCCCGGGCACCGCTTCTCCGCCCACGGCCACCTCGGCGCCCTCGGCGCGGCCCGCCTCGACATAGCCGGTGACGCGGTCGTACTGCTCCTGGGACACCAGGGGACCGATGTTGACCCCGCCGGACAGACCCGGACCGATCCGCAGGGCCTCCACCGCGGGCACCAGCAGGTCGAGGAACTCCTTGAGGACCGTGCGCTCGACCAGGAGCCGGCTCCCGGCGGTGCACATCTGCCCGGAGTGCCCGAACACCGCACGGACCGCGGCCGGTACGGCGGCCTCCAGGTCGGCGTCGGCGAAGACGATGTCGGGCGACTTGCCACCGAGTTCGAGGGTGAGCCGCTTCACCGTCGGCGCGGCGGCGGCCATGATCAGCCGCCCGACCTCGGTGGACCCGGTGAAGGACACCTTGGCGACGTCGGGGTGGGCGACCAGCTCCGCTCCCGTACGGCCGTCACCCGTCACCACGTTGACCACCCCCTCGGGGACGCCCGCCTCCAGACAGAGCGCGGCCAGCCGCAGCGCGGTGAGCGGGGTCTGCTCGGCCGGTTTGACGACGACCGTGCAGCCCGCCGCCAGCGCGGGAGCGATCTTCCAGGCGGCGATCATGAAGGGGAAGTTCCACGGCAGTACGGCCGCCACCACGCCGACCGGTTCGCGCACGCTGTAGACGTGCCGGTCGGGCCCGGCCGCGTGGACGGTGCCGGTCAGCCGGGCCGGGGCGCCGGCGAAGTGCCGGATGGCCTGGAGGCCGAGGTCCACGTCGCCCCGGGCGCGCTCGATGGCCTTGCCGTTGTCCAGGGTGTCCAGGACCGCCAACTGCTCGGCGTCCCGCTCCACCAGGTCGGCGAGACGCAGCAGCACGTCACGGCGCTGCCGGGGTGCGAGCCCGCGCCAGCGCCGGTCGCGGTGTGCGGCGGACGCGGCGGCGACCGCCGCGGACACCTCGTCCGGGCCCGACTGCGCGATGGTGGTGAGCTGCTCTCGGGTGGCGGGGTCGAGCACCGGGATCCGCTGCGGTGAGGTCCCCGTGGTCCAGTCGCCGCCGATGAGCATGGGCTCGCAGTCCGGCAGTGAGGGGAGGGCGGTGCTGGGGTCCAAGGTGTTCTCCTTCGGGGCAAGGGGTCGCGCAGGGGACACGTCCGGGTGAGGTACGGCTCACGTACGTCCGCCGGGCCGGTGGGCCGGATCTGGCCACGGCTCGCGGACCGCCGCGGACACGGCCCTGGCGGTGGTCAGGACGCAGCGGTCGAACTCCGCCGCCCCGTGCTTGGCGTCGGCGTCGGTCACGTCCCTGCCCCACACGCCGGTCTCGCTGACCTGGTCCATGCGGTAGTCCCAGAAGGAGTCGACGTCGACATGGGAGGTCGCCCGGTCCATCCGCACCAGCTCCGGGGCCAGGTGCAACATGACCGAGGTCTCGAAGAAGTTGGCGTGCATCAGCGCCCGGCCGTAGGTGACATGTCCGTCGACCTCGGGGCCGGGGTACATCGTCACGTACCCCAACGCCCTTACTCGCGCGTCTCGATGACGGACCCTCAGCTTCTCGGCCGAGACGTCGAGGGCGCCGTTGTTCCAGATGTGCCCGTTCAGCAGGACGAACTGCCGTACCCCGGAGGCGTACAGCGAGTCGATGACGTCCTCGACGACGGCGATCATGGTCTCGGGGCGCAGCGCCACCGTCCCGGCGAAATCGCCGTGGGACGCGGACACCCCGAAGCTCAGCGGCGGCAGGACGGGGACCCCCGTCAGGGCGGACACCCCGAGGGCGACGGCCTCGCAGATCCGGGTGTCCACGGCGAGGGGCAGATGGGGGCCGTGCTGCTCGGTGGCGCCCACGGGAATGATGACGGCGTCCTGCGCGGCGGTCGTGGTCCCGGCCTCCGGCCAGGTCAATTCCTCCCACAGGACGGGGGCACCGGTGCCGCCGAGTCGGGCCGCGAGGCCGGGGACGTCGAGTTCCGTGGGGACGGTCCGTCCGCAGGGCCCGGTGATGAAAGCAGGCATGTCTCTCCTCAAAGGTGCGTTCACCACTGGCGTCGGCTCTTCTCGGGCAGCAGGTCCAGGGCGCGCAGCGGGACCGGCTCGTCCCCGTCGACCGTGGTGACCCACACGGTCGCGTCCGGGCAGTAGTCGCTGATCAGCTCCCGGCACACCCCGCACGGCGCGATGATCCGGAACTGCCCCGCCGGTTTGATCTGCACGGACACCACGGACACGATGCCCAGCGGAGCCCCGCCCGGCAGCGCGCCCCGCGTGGCCCCCATGGCCACTCCCTCGGCACAGACCGAACTGCGGCGGCAGGACCCCTCCATGTGCACGCCGGTATGGATCCGGCCGTCCGCCGTACGCAGCGCGGTCGCCACTTCATGCCGCCCGTGCTGCCACACACGGGCCAGCAACTCCTCTGCCACAGCGAGGAGTTCGGCGTCCTCGACGCCCATCGAAGGCGGGACGGAGACGGAGGCGACGCCGGCCGCGCTCATACCGGAAACCCCAGCAGCCGGGCCATGTTCCCGCCCTCGATGAGCGCCCGGTCCTTCTCGTCCTCGATCGCCTTCGCGATCTTCATGCGCTCCAGGTCGAAGTCGGAGCCGGGCCACTCGCTGCCCATCAGGATCTTCTCCGGGCCCAGGCGTGCGTACGCCCGCCGTACGTCGCTCAGCAGGGTCGCGGAGGTCTCCAGGTACACGTGCGGCTGACGCTCGGCCACGATGATCGCCTCCGGTACGTTCCACACGGCACCCATGTGGGCGATGACCGTGGGCACTTCCGGATGGTCGCGGGCGATCTCCTCGATCGCGAACGGCGCGCAGAACGCGTCGTCGAGAGCGTTGACGAGGACCAGCAGCCCGCGCCGCGCGCACGCCTCGAACACCGGGTCCAGCAGACCGTGGTCGGCGACGTGGTAGCCGTGCAGACTCGGATGCAGCTTCAGTCCGACCAGGCCCGCGTCGGCCATCCGGTCGATCTCCTCGATCGCGTCGTCGGCCTGCGGCAGCACCTGCCCGAAGCCGAAGAAGCGGTCCGGATGTCCGGCGACCAGGGAGGCGATGAAGTCGTTCTCGATGCGCTGCGCGAGGGAGCACACCATCGCCCTGTCCACCCCGGCGGCGTCCATCCGGTCGAGGATGCGCCGGGGATCGAAGGGCGTGTACGGCGGCGGGGCCTGGCCCTTGCGTGCCCCGGTGAGGTAGTCCGAGCGGCCGCGGACGTCCTGCGTGGTGTTGTAGGCGTCGATGATCACAGCGTTACGTCCTTTGTCGCTGGGCTCGCGGAACCGTCCGCTTCGAGGTCGTCGGAGATCAGGGGCAGATGGCAGCGGACGCTTCTCCCCGGCGCGATCTCCCGCAGCTCGGGCATGCGGGTACGGCACTCGGGGGCGGCGATGGGACACCGCGTCCGGAACAGACAGCCGTCCGGCGGATTCGCCGGGTCGGGCAACTCGCCCTCCAGCACCTCCCGTTCGCGCGCCGGATCACCGCCGGGCCGCCGCAGTGCCGGTACGGAGGACAGCAGGGCCCGGCTGTAGGGGTGCGCGGGACCGGCGAAGAAGGCGTCCCGGGAGGCGATCTCGATGATCTGGCCCAGGTACATGACGGCGACGCGGTCGGCGATGTGCCGTACGACGCCCAGGTCGTGCGAGATGAACAGCATCGTCAGACCCCGGTCGCGCACCAGGTCCGACAGCAGGTTCAGCACCTGCGCCTGGATCGACACGTCCAGCGCCGACACCGCCTCGTCGGCCACCACGAACTGCGGCGAGGAGGCCAACGCCCTGGCGATACCGATGCGTTGACGCTGGCCGCCGGAGAACTCGTGCGGCCTGCGCGCCCCGGTCTCCGCGCCCAGACCGACGAGGTCGAGGAGCTCGGCCACCGCCCGCGCGGCCTCGGCGCGGGTCGCGCCGCGCGCCCGCAGCAGCGGCTCGGCGACGATGTCGGCCACCCGGCGGCGCGGGTTGAGCGAACCGAACGGATCCTGGAAGACCATCTGCAAGTCCGCGCGGGTGCGTCGCAGTTGCCGCCCCCGCATTCGGGTGAGGTCGGCGCCGGCGAACTCGATGCGGCCCGCCGAGGGTTCGATCACCCGCAGCAGCGCCCGCCCGAGCGTCGACTTGCCGCACCCCGACTCTCCGACGAGACCGAGGGTCTCGCCCCGGAGGATGTCGAGGTCGACGTCCCGCAGCGCCCTGACCCGGCCTCCGGCCCTTCCCGGATACTCGACCCGCAGTCGGCGGGCCGAGACGAGCGGGGCGCTCATGCGGCGCCTGCCCGGGCACGGGCCTCGGCGCGCTCGGAGCCGGGCAGCACGCAGGCATCCACATGCCCGTCCCCGCCGTGCCGCCGCCGCAGTTCCGGACGCTCGGCACAGGCGTCGTGCACGAACGGGCACCGGGGCGCGAAGGCACAGCCGGACGGCCGATCCACCCCGGTCAGCGGGCTCCCGGAGATCGCGGGCAGCCGTCGTAGAACCGGACCGTCGAGCGGTGGAACAGACCCCAACAGGCCCATCGTGTACGGGTATTGAGGGTTGAACAGCACTTCGTCCCGCAGCCCCTGCTCCACGATCCGGCCCGCGTACATGACGGCCACCCGGTCGGCGACCTCGGCCACGACGCCCAGGTCATGGGTGATCAGGAGTACCGAGGTGCCGTGGTCGCGCCGTACCCGCTTCAGGACCGCCAGGACCTGCGCCTGGATGGTGACGTCCAGCGCGGTCGTGGGTTCGTCGGCGATCAGTACGGCCGGGTCGTTGGCCAGGCCCATGGCGATCATCACGCGTTGCCGCATGCCGCCGGAGAGCTGGTGCGGGTAGGAGCGCGCCGCGCGGTCCGGGCCCGCGATGCCCACCTCGCCCAGCAGCTCCACCGCACGGTCCCTCGCCTGCTCGCGCGGCACGTCACGGTGGGCGCGGATCATCTCGGAGACCTGGGCGCCCGCCCGGTGCAGCGGATTGAGCGCGGCCAGCGCGTCCTGGAAGACGACCGCGATCTCCTTGCCCCGCACCGAGCGCAGTTCACGCTCCGAGGCAGTGACGAGGTCTCGGCCGCCGAAGGACACCTCGCCGGTGACGTGGGTGCGCGGACCCCGGTTCAGACCGACCAGGCTCATCGACAGGGCGGACTTGCCGGACCCCGACTCGCCCACCAGGGCCAGGACTTCACCCTGCCGGAGCGTCAGGTCGACACCGTCCACCGCCGGCAGCCGGCCCGAGGGGACGTCGAACTGCACACGCAGGTCCCGGATTGCGAGTACGGGCTCGGACACGGCCTGGTCCGGGGTGTGTTCGAGTGCGGCCGTCATGAGGCCGTGCCCACGGCCAGCGCGGCCGTGTGGATCAGGTCGGCGACGCGCCGCGGCCACACGAGGGTCGTGTAGTGGCTGCCGGGCACATGCTCGACCGTCGCCTTCATCCGCTCGGCCATGTCCCGCTGGGCCTCGGGGCGCAGGGTGCGGTCGTCGTCGGCGACCAGGTACCAGCTGGGCAGCGTGCGCCAGGCGGGGACGCCGGTCGGCTGGGTGAAGACGAGGTTCTCCGCCTTGCGCCCCTCCGCCTCGACGACGACCCGCTGTTCGGGGGAGAGATCGGGGCCGATCTCGGCCCAGAACTCGGGACTCGGCTCCGACTTCCACTCGCCGTTCGGACCGCGCCGCATGTACTTGGAGATCTCGGCCTCCTCGTACCGCTCGACGATCTCGTTGACGGTCTCGCCCTCGTCCGGGCCGAACGCGGCGATGTAGACGAGCCCCTTGACCCGTGGATCGCGGCCGACGTTGCTGATGACCGCGCCGCCGTAGGAGTGCCCGGCGAGCAGTACGGGGCCCCAGGTCTCCTCCAGCACGGCGGAGGTGTGGTCGACGTCGTCGGCCAGCGAGGTCATCGGATTGGTGACGGTGAACAGCCGGTGGCCGAGGGCGGCGAGCAGGGGCTCCACCGCCGACCAGGTCGTCGGCCGTCCGCCGGCGCCGTGGACCAGCACGATGTCCATGCGGCTCATCCTTTCCGTATCCGCGGATCGAGGACCGTGTAGAGCAGATCCACCGCGTGGTTGACCAGGGTGAACAGAAGGGCGATGGCGAGGGCGGCGCCCTGGACGACGGGGTAGTCGCGTTGCAGGACGCCCTGCACCAGGAGGCGGCCGACACCCGCGTAGGAGAAGACCGTCTCGGTGATCACCGAGCCGCCGAGGAGCGAGCCGAACTGGAGCCCCAGGACGGTCACGATGGGCAGCCAGGCGTTGCGCAGCACATGCCGGCGGATGACCGCGCCCTCGCCGAGGCCCTTCATCCGGGCCGTGCGCACGAAGTCGTCGTCGAGCACCTCCAGGACCGAGGCGCGCACGATGCGGGTGATGAACCCGGCCATCGACAGGGCCAGTGTCACGGCGGGCAGGATCAGGTGCTGGATCCAGGGCCACACCAGCTCGGGGCGGTCCTGGAGGATCGCGTCCAGCAGCACGAAGTTGGTCGTGGGGTGGTAGTCGAGCGAGCTGGGCAGCCGGCCGAGCACCGGCAGCCAGCGCAGCCACACGCCGAACACGACGATGCCGAGCACACCGAGCGCGAACCAGGGCAGCGAGAAGCTCACCGTGGCCACGACCCGGGTCGAGGCGTCGACCCAACTGCCCTTGCGCAGCGCGGCGATCACCCCGGTGAGGACACCGAGCACGACCGCGATCGTCATCGCCGCGAGGGTCAGCTCGATCGTCGCGGGGAGGGCGTCCCCGAGCAGCCCGAGGACGCTGTTGGACCCGAAGAACGAGGTGCCAAGCCGCAGATGCACCAGGTCGTCCAGGAAGTGGCCGTACTGCGTGAGCAACGGCTGGTCGAGGCCGAGCGCCTTGGTGACCCGCTCCTCGTTCGCGGACACCTCGACCGCGGACATGTCGCCCCGGCCCGCCGAGAGCGAGGTCGCGGGCGAGCCGGGCAGCAGGCGTATCGCGAGGAACACGAGACTGGCCAACGCGAACAGGACAAGGGGGACGACCGCGAGCCGTCGTACGACCGACAGGCCGGTGCCGGTGGCCCACCTGGGCAGGTGCACGCGCACAAGGGAAGGCGTGGACGTACTCATGCCGTCCCCCGGGGATCGAGGGCGTCGCGCAGGTCGTCGCCGACGAAGTTGCAGGCGACGACGAACAGCAGGGTGAGCGTGGCGGGGAGGACGACCAGCCGGGGAGCGGAGTACAGGAACTCCTGCCCCGCCTGGACCATGTATCCCCAGTCGGGCTGCGGCGGTTGGATCCCCAGGCCGATGTACGACAGCCCGGCGGCGAAGCCCGCCGCGACGGACAGCGTCATGACGATCTGGGCGAGCATCGGACCGGCGATGTTCGGCAGCAGTTCCCGTACGAGGATGCGCGGGGTGCCGGTGCCGCCGAGGCGGCAGGCCACGACGTAGTCGCGGGCCGCCTCGCGGGCCGTCAACGCGCGGGCCAGCCGGGCGAGTCCGGGCGCGAGCGAGACGCCGATGCCGACGATCAGGCTGACCGTGCCCGGCCCGGCCGCCGCCACCAGCAGGATGACGAGGAGGATGGAGGGGAAGGCGAGCGCGAGGTCCACCAGGCGCATCAGGGCCTGTTCGACGACACCGCCCGCGTACCCGGCGACGAGCCCGATCGCGGTGCCCGCCACGGCGGCCAGAGCCGTGGCCGTGAAGGACACCAGCAGCAGCGGGCGCGCTCCGTGCACCAGCCGGGCCAGTTCGTCGCGCCCCAGGTCGTCCGTGCCGAGCGGATGCCCTGCGGAGCCGAACGGCAGGAGCGCGGACGGGGTCTGGCGCAGGGGGTCGGTCTGGACGAGGAGCGGGCCGACGGCGGCGACGAGGAGTACGGCGGCCAGGACCAGCCAGGACAGGACGGCCGGCCAGGACCGGGCCAGCCGCCGGCGGCGCAGGGCGGAGAGGACGGAAGGCCCGCGCGTGACCGTGGCCACCGCCGCGTCAGACACTGGCCTTCTCCATGTAACACCGGTGGTTGGCAAGGGCGCTGGTGTTCATGTCCTTCACCTGCGAGCCGCTGACGACGAGGTTGGTGAAGCAGGCCAGCATCGACAGCACCATGTACTCCTCCGCCCAGCGTCGCTGGATCTTCGTGTACGCGGCGGTGCGCTTCTTGCCGTCCGGGAGGTTCTTGGCCGCGAACAGGTCCTCGGCGAGGGAGTCGACGCCGTCGAGGGTGTCCATGCCGGTGATCTTGGAGCCGTAGATGCCGGTGGGGCTGGCCATGGCGCCGACCATGTCGTTGGCGTCCGGGACGTAGGTGTTGCGTTCCCAGATCATCAGGTCGTGGTACTCGTCGTCGGGGTCGAGGAGGCGGCCGAAATAGGTGGCCGGGTCCACGGAGGTGGTCGCCACCTTGAACCCGATGTCGGTGAGGTTCTGGGCGACGATCTGCGCGGCCTTCGGGTGCCACGAGTCACTGGCCGCCATGATCCGGATGGTGCGGCCCTCGGCGCCGGCCTCGGTGACAAGGCGCTTCGCCTGGGCGACGTTCTGGGTGCTCAGGTCGGCGAGGGCGGTGTCGTAGCCGTTCTGGGCGGGCGGGAGGGCGTAGCCCTTCGGTTCGCTGCCCATGCCGAAGAACGCCTGGCTGAGGATGGCCTTGCGGTCGACGGCGAGGTTGATCGCCTTGCGCACCTTGATCTCGGGGATGCGCCGGGCGTCGATCATCATGATCGCGTCGGCGTTGTGCGGGGTGTCGTAGACGGTGACCGAATCGTCGCCGCGCAGCTGGTCGGCGGCCGAGTACGGGGTGAACTGGGTCGCGGACACATCGCCGCTGAGCAGCGAGCTGACGATGGCCGACGGGTCCTGGACCTGACGCAGCACCAGGCGGTCGATGGGAGGTCTGCCGAGCCGGAAGCCGTCGAAGGCCTCCAGGGTGATCGCCTGGCCGGAGGTTGCGGAGGAGAAGGCGAAGGGGCCGGTGCCGACGAGGTGCTTGCCGATGTCGGCGCCGTACTTCTCCAGCGCGGCCTTGGAGATGATGCGGCCGCCGATGTCGGACAGCCGGCCGAGCACCGTCCGGTCGGGCTGCTTGAGGACCATCTTCACGGTGAGATCGCCCTCGGCGGTCAGGGAGGCGACGTTGGTGCCGAGGCTGGCCAGCGGCCGGGTGCCGCCCTTGGGGAGGGTCTTGTCCTCGGGATCGAACTGCCGGCCCAGGCTGGCCAGTACGTCGGCGGAGGTCAGCGTGGTGCCGTCATGGAACTTGACGCCCTCGCGGAGGGTGAAGGTGTACGTCAGCAGGTCGTCGGAGATCTTCCAGGTCTTGGCCAGGTCGGGCGTGGGCTCGTTGGTCTCGAAGGAGATGAAGGTCAGACCGCGGCAGATGCAGTCGACGGCCATCCAGTCGCCCAACGAGGTGTAGAAAGCCGGGTCGTTGACGGCGCTCGTCGCGTCGATGGCGAGGGTCAGCGTCCCGCCCTTGCCGCTTCCCCCGGCGTCGTCGGCCGCCGCGCCGCAGGCGCTCAACAGAGCGGGCAGCCCGAAGCCGACACCCACTCCGAGGAGCCCGGCGCCCCTGAGCATGGTGCGGCGCGAGACCTCCGGCGTGCTGGAGCCGGGCGGGAGCGATCCATGTGAACGGTCCGGCATGTGGGCCTCCTTGGGCACCGATCCTCGGAAACTGGATCTAATGTGTGCTGGATTGGATCCAAAAAAAGCTTCAGGGGTCACGGAATCCTTCTCGTGTCCCAGGAGTTAAAGGCGTGTGAACCGGCGTCGCGTCAACTCCGGCCAGACGACGGGGTCATGGCCGGGGACGAGTTCGTAGCCGCGCTCGGCGGCGATGCGCTTGAGCCGGCGGATCGGTTCCACCGTCTGCTCCGGATCGGCCCCGATGAAGGCGCCGATCGGCAGTTCGTGCTCGATGTTCTCGGTGAGGTCGGCGGCGTCGAAGGCGAACACGAGCCCTCCGCCGTCCGCGAGGTCCACGACGAAGCTCTGGTGGCCCGGTGTGTGCCCGGCGGTCAGTACGGCCGTCACCCCGGGGGCGATCTCCACGTCGCCGTCCGCCTGCCGCCAGTCGATGCGGGGGTCGTCGAAGTCGACCCGGAAGATCGAGTGGCGTTCCACCTCGGGCCGCCCCGACAACCCGTAGGCCAGCTCCGCCCGTTGGACGTGCACCGGCACCCGGCCCGCGAAGTGCTTCAGCCCGCCCGCGTGGTCGGCGTGCAGATGGCTGAGGGCCACCGCATGGATCGCGTCCATCGCGACACCGGCCGCGTCCAGGGCCTCCTCCAGCGGTTCGCCGGGGCCCGGCAGGACGGGACGGTAGTTGGGGGAGCCGTAGAAGCGGCGGCGCAGGGCGGGGTCCCGGATCAGGGCGGTGTTGAAGCCGGTGTCGAGCAGCAGCCAGCCGCCGTCGCACTCCAGCAGGACCGCGGGCACGGGCTCGCGCAGCCGCTCCTCGTACGGGGCGCCGTGCACCGAGACCGACTTGGGGAGTTCCTCCCAGCCGAGCAGCAGCGGCACGATCCGTCGCACGCCGTGGCGGGTCACACGGGGTCCGGGTGGCGGTGCATCGGCATGGTCAATTCGGTGACCCTTCCGTTGTGCCCGTTCGTCGCAAGGATCCACAGCATAGATATTTGGATCCAATCATGGGTTGCGGCGAAGTAAACAACACTGAGGGCGGTCTGAACCGGGTGTCGTGGCGGCAAGGGTGGGACAACGTTGTCCCGTGCTCATGACGCCGCGTTGAGCAGGTCGAGGGCGCTCTGCTGGCGTGCCGCGTCCGTCTTGTCCAGCGGGCCGTACCAGCGCAGGCCGTACTGGTCGAGGGCGTTGCGGTCGCTCGCGTAGGCGCGGTCCGCCTGGCGTTTGAGGTAGGCGGTGTACGGGTGGTCGGCGAGCACCGCGTTGAGCCTGCCGAGGCCGCGGACGTGGGCGCCCTTGAACGACGGTCCGTCGCCTCCGCAGTCGCCGTCCTCGCACGGATCGCGCAGGATGCCGTCGGAGGTGTGGAGCAGGGAGGTCGTGGTGGCGGCGTCGGCGATCTGCCGGGCGCTGGTGAGCACTCCGCCGTCGCCCGTCGCCCGGTACAGCTCGGTGAGGGCGCCGAGCAGGACGCCCTGGTTGTACGACCAGACGGCCGCGCCGTTGTTGCGGCAACTGGACAGGTCGATACCGTCGTTGACCAGATGCGAGCCGTTGACCATGCCCGTGCCCTGGAACCAGGACCAGCCCGCCCGCGCCCGGTCCAGATACGCCGTGTCGCCCGAAATCCGGTTGTGCAGGGCCGCGTTGAGCTGGATGTAGAGGGAGTTGGCGATCGCGTTCTTGTACGTCCTCGCCGTGCTCCACCACACTCCGCCGCCGCAGGTCGTGTCCCAGTAGGCGGCCATGTGGTCGGCGTCCGCGCGGGCCGTGCTCAGATAGCGGCTGTCGCCGGTCAGGTCGTACGCGGCGACCCAGGCGAGCCCCCACCAGCCGGTGTCGTCGATGTAGTCGTTGCGGAACTGCCCGCCCTGGGCGTTGATGTTGAGGTCGTAGGTGCGGGCGATCGCGTACTTGTAGCTGCCCATGCCCGTCACGCGAATGTTGTCGATCAGTGCGGTCAGGGCGTTCGCCGAGTTCCACCAGCCGGTGGTGTCGAACAGGCCGGTGCCGTAGTTGTACGAGGTCATCAGCGCCGTCGCGGCCGCGGTGCGCCGCTCGCCGGCGTTCCATGTCGTACGGGCCCATGGTGTGCACGCGATCTCGGCGCGGTCTCCGGCCTTGCCGCAGGCGCGCAGGGCGCCCACGCCGAGGTTGTTCCAGTCGTCCACGTTGTACATCAGCGTCCGCCAACCCCGCTGTCCCGAGGGGACGGTGGTGTCGCCGAGCTTGCTGCCCGAGCTCCAGGTCCGGCCGCCGTCGAAGGAGCGGTCGAGCCAGACCTCGTCGCCAGGGCTGCCGTTGTCGATGGAGGCCCAGCCCATCGCGTCGGTGTCGTCGAAGTGCAGGACGATCGAACGGGAGTAGATGCTCGCGGTGACCGGGGTGCGGTCGCCCGGGGAGAGCGCGGGATCCCGGGCGTCGCAGTACTTGTTGCAGACGGTGGCCGCCGCCGAGGTGTCTGCGGCGGACGCGGGCGGTGCGAGGGGGACCAGGAGGGCGAGCAGCCCCGGGGGAAGGGCTGCCAGCCATCGGTGGAGGGGGTGACGTCTCGGACTCTGTACGGGGGTCATGGGACCTCCCTGCTCCGGCTACGGGTGTGAGAGCGCTCTCAAAAGGTAGGCAAGAGCTGAGAGAGCGTCAATGTTGCTCGGCAGTACGGGAGTTGACGCTCAGCGGGCGCCGGCCAGCACCTCCGCCGCGGCCACCCCGGAGGCGGCCGTGGCGCCGTGGGTGAAGATCTGGGCCGCTGCCGGAAGGGAGGTTCCGGGCAGGCCCATCTCCACGACGATCGCGTCCGGGCGGGCCGCGACGAGGTCGGCGAGTGCCCCCGCCATCCACGCGTGCCGGGCGGCGTCCCGGACCACCACGACCAGCGGGCGTCCCGCGGCGGGTGCCAGGGCGGTCGACTCCAGGGCCGTCGTCCCCGAACGCAGGTCCTCGTGGCGGACCCGGACCGAGGTCGTGCCCGGCAGCCGCTCGCCGAGCGGGGCGGCGACGCCCCAGGGGGTCTCCTTGCCGATGGCCAGATTGGTGGTCGGCACCAGCTCCACCACGTGCGGCGCGACGACCAGGGGCAGGGCCCGCCGTACGGCTCCGGTCAGCCGGATGGCCCGGCGGGCGGCCGCGAAGCCGATGCCGCCGCCCAGGTCGCCGTTCACGGCCGGGCTCAGCGCCGCCGACCAGGCGGCGAACCGCCGGACGCGGTCGCCCGCCTCGCCGAGCCGCTCCACGCTGAGAGTCCCCGAACGGACGGCATTCACGAGGGAGTTCACGAGCAGGTCGACGGTCGCCTCCTCGGCGTTCTCGCCGCCCACGCACACGGCGTCGGCACCGGCGGCGACCGCGCGCACCGTGGCCCCGCCGATCCCGTGGCGGCCGGCGACCGCGCCCATCTCGATGGCGTCGGTGACGATCATGCCGTCGAATCCCAGCTCCTGCCGCAGCAGTTCGTCCAGGATGCGCGGGCTGAGGGTGGCGGGCAGGTCGGGGTCGTAGGCGGGGACCAGGAGATGGCCGGTCATCACCGCGCGTACGCCGGCCTTGACGGCGGCACGGAAGGGCGGCAGGGACTGGGTGGCGATCTGCTCGCGGTCGGCGCCGTAGACGGGCAGGCCGTGGTGCGAGTCGACGGCGACGTCGCCGTGGCCGGGGAAGTGCTTGGCGCAGGCGGCGACGCCGGCCGACTGGAGTCCCCGGATCCACGCCGCGGTGTGCCGGGACACCACCTTCGCGTCGACGCCGAAGGACCGGACCCCGATGATCGGGTTGTCGGGGTTGGAGTTGACGTCCGCGCTGGGCGCGTAGTCCAGGCTCACGCCGACGGTGCGCAGCTGGCGGCCCAGGTCGGCGGCGACCTCCTCGGTCAGCTCGGTGTCGTCGACCGTGCCGAGGGCGAAGTTGCCGGGCCGGGTGGAGCCGGTCGCGGACTCGATACGGGTGACGTCTCCGGCCTCCTCGTCGATCGCGACGATCAACTCGGGGTTCTCCGCGCGCAGTTGCCCGGTCAGGCGGGCGACCTGGTCGGGCGAGACGATGTTGCGCGAGAAGAGCACGACCGAGGCCAGTCCGTCACCGATCTCGCGCAGCACCCAGTCCGGCGCCTCGGTGCCCACGAACCCCGGCTGCAGGACGGAGAGCGCCAGCCGCCGCAACTCCCTGCTGTGCTTGCTGGAGACCATCGAGAGCCCTTCTGTTGGTACAGACCAATGTGTCTCCGCTCAGGCTAACCGCACGTGTCAAGTGGGCCCGGACCTCGTCAACTGGCGCCGGATCACGCCTTGTTGTGGCACCGGATGGCGCCGCGTCGGCGGCAACGCGCCGACAACTTGCATGTTTGACATTGCGAGTTGGTCTAGTCCAAGTTGGTGATGCGCGAGTTCGAACAAGGGGCTGGTGTGGCACGTGGTGCAGCGACCCTGCGGGAACGGCCACCGCCCCTCACTCCGCGCAGTTGGCGACCCGTTCGGGGTCGCCGGTACCTGAGATCGAGGTCTGGAGCACCGCATGCCCACGCCTGCCCGCTATCTCCATCGAGCCCCGTCGGACATCCCCTACTTCAGTTCGGACGGCGAGACCTATCTCGCCCAGACACCCCTGCGGGACCTGAAGAAGAGCCGCCCGCTCCGCGTCCTGACCGAGGACGACTTCGCCTTCTGGCAGTCGTACGGCTACGTCGTGGTCAAGCAGGCCATCCCCGCCGCCTCGGCCCGTCAACTCCTCGACTTCGCCTGGGAGTTCGAGGGACTCGACCCCGACCGCCCGGAGACCTGGTACGCGGAGCGCGAGTACCGCTCCGACCTGGACCGGGAACTGCACATCTACGGCTTCGTCGAGGCCTACCACCACCAGCTGATCTGGGACAGCCGCCAGAACCGGCGCGTCTACGACGCCTTCGTCGACGTGTGGGACTGCGAAGAGCTGTGGGTGACGCTCGACCGGCTCAACCTGAACCCGCCCAACGTCAGGAACCGTGACCGGGCGCTGATCCCGCGCACCGAGGAGGGGTTCGACATCGAGCTCCACTGGGACGTCGACACCACCCTCGGCGTGCTGCCGCAAAGGGTCCAGGGCATCATCGCCCTCACCGACACCAGGCCCGAACTCGGCGGATTCCAGTGCTGCCCCGAACTGTTCCGGCAGTTCGACCGCTGGAAGGCGCTCCAACCGGACGACCGCGACCCGATCCGCCCCAGGATCGACCGGCACGAATTCCCGGTCGTGCGGCCGGAGTTGGAGGCCGGTGACCTGCTGATCTTCAACGGACTGCTGGCGCACGGGGTGGCGCCCAACACCTCCGAGAGCAGCGTACGGGCGGTCCAGTACCTGTCGATGATGCCGGCCCTGGAGTCCGCCGAGCCCCTCAGGCGTTCGCGGATCGAATCCTGGCGCACGCTCGGCACACCGGACTGGAACCCGACGCTGCTCGGCGACGCCAAGCGCCACGAGTCCCTGCGCTACGGACGTGCAGAACTCGACGAACTCGGCGCCAGGCTGCTGGGTTTGACGTCCTGGAGCGACGACGAGACAGCGCCGGTCGGAGAAGAGTCATGCGCCGAATTTGTCTGACCCTGCCGACCAACAGGCCCTGCACCGCGACGATCTCGGCGATCGGCGAGGAAGCGGCCTACGCCGCCCGGCACTTCGACACCGAGGTCCACCTCCTGATCCTGGACTCCTGCGACCCGCCGGCCCACGCCGAACACGCCGACGCCGTACGGCGGTTACCCCGCGACCCGCGGATCGTCGTACACCATCTCGACGAGACGCAGCAGCGGGACTTCCTGCGGCGGGCGATCGACCGGGCCGCGGCCACCAAGCCGGACCTGCTGCTCGACCTGATGCTCCCGGACCGGCTGTCCTACGGCGCCTGCACCAACCGCGCGTTCCTCATCGCCGCGGCGCTCGGCTGCGAGTCCGTCCACCGCAGGGACTCCGACAGCCGGTACCAGATTGTGAACGGCGAGACCGTCTTCCCCGTCCATCACGAACTGCTCTCGCTCGGCCGGCGCGCGTCCGACGCCGCCGACGATGTCACCGAGAACGCACTCGCCCAGGAACACGCCGGCAAGCGGGTCGCCATGGTCGGCAGCTCCTTCGTCGGTGAACTGTCCGTCGACATCGGCGAGATACTCCGGATCGACCCCGGCGTCTACCACGACATGGTGAGTCTGTGGGCACCCGGCCACTGGTCCGCCGAACAGAAGAGACAGCTCGTCGAGGAGTCCTTCCGGGGCGCGGGCACAGACCCCTTCATCGAGGACCACTCCACACTCACCCTGGTCGACCCCATGCACGTGGACATGTGCAACATCGCCTTCCACGGCGTGCACGAGCGGGTGCCGCTGCCGCCCGCGACCGACACGATCGGCAGCGACTACTTCCTCATCCACCTCGTTCACGACGCCGCGCTGCCGGGCGTGCTGCACAACCGGAACATCGTGAACTTCTACACGGGCGAGCGCAGGACGGACGCCGGGTTCGTCGCGTACCAGCTGCGGTACGTCAAGTTCCTGCTGTCGATGCTCTACTTCAACTTCGTCTATGAGCAAATGGCCGGTGACGACGGGGCGTTGCTCGACGACGAAGGGCAGGTACGCGCCTCGGCCGTCGCCCGGCTCGCGGCGGAGAGCGCGGGGCTCGACACGGGGGAGAACGTCCGTCGGCTGGACGCCCTCGACGCCGCCTACCGACAACTGGGCGGCCGATACGCCGAGTTCGCGGAACTGCTGTGGCCGCGCCGTGAGCGGCTCCTCGACGAAGCTCGCGGCGACATCGAGGACTTCGCGTTGCTGGTGGAGGCGTGGGAGCCGTTGGTGGCCGCGGCCCGGCTCACCGCCGTACCGCCGACTCCTGGACGGCAGCCGTGACGGCGGGTGCGGTGTACGACTCCGCTCGCCTGCTCGCCGCGCTGGCGGACGTCGCCGAGGACCGGATCGTCTTCGACCTCACCGGGATCGAGGAGCGCTACGGCACGCTGCTTCGTGAACTGCCCGGCGTGGACGTCCGGTTCGCGATGAAGGCCTGCCCGGTCGACGAGGTGCTCGCGTGTCTCGCCGGGAAGGGTGCCGGAGTCGACGGGGCGAGTCCGCGCGAGCTGGAGCAGGCGCTCAGCGCGGGGGTGCCGGTCGGCCGGACGCACTACGGCAACACCGTGAAGTCCGACCGGGACATCGCGGACGCCCACCGGCTGGGGGTGAGGGACTTCGCGACCGACAGCCTGGAGGACGTGGCCGCCATCGCCGCCCACGCTCCAGGAGCCCGTGTGTTCTGCAGGCTCGCGACCAGCGGTGAAGGGGCGCTGTGGGGGCTCAGCAACAAGTTCGGCTGTTCGCCCGCGGACGCGGTGCGGATCCTTGAGGCCGCTCGGGAGCGGGGGCTCACACCCTCCGGTCTGTCCGTGCACGTCGGTTCCCAGCAGATGACCGCGGACGCCTGGCGCAGCGCGGTCGAGTGCCTGGCGGACGTGCTGGCGGTGCTGGGCCGGCGCGGGATCGTGCTGGACCACGTCAACCTGGGCGGCGGTCTGCCCGCGCTCGGCTACCTCGACCGGTTCGGCACGCCCCTCGACCCTCCGCTCGACAAGATCTTCGCCGTGATCCGCGAGGGCATGCGGCACTTGAGGAAGGTGCACGGCGAGCACCTGCGGTTCGTGCTGGAGCCGGGGCGGCACCTCGTCGCCGACCACGGGGCCATCCGGACCCACGTGGCGCGGCTGTCCAAGCGGCGCGGACCGGACGGCGAACGGCAGTACTGGCTCTATCTGGCCTGCGGGAAGTTCAACGGCCTGTACGAACTGGACGCGCTGCAGTACCGGCTCGTCTTCCCCACGCACCCCGAGGCCGCGCACGTCCCCGCCGTCGTCGCCGGGCCCACCTGCGACAGCGACGACGCCTACCCGCAGGAGCACGGCCTCGTCCACGTCCCGAAGGACCTGGCCTCGGGCGACCCCGTCTGGATCCTGTCCAGCGGCGCCTACGCGATCAGCTACACGACCCAGGGCTTCAACGGCTTCGACCCGCTCCCGTACGCCTTCACCCGTGAGGAGCAGGCATGAGCGGCGACAGCGTGCACATACGCCCCATCGCCGCCTGCGACTGGGACGCCATCGTCGAGATGGAGTCATACGCCTACGCGGCCCTCGGTCTCTCGGAGGGGCGCGCTGCGCTGCGGTCCAGGGCGGAGGCCTCGCCGGACACCTGTTTCGTCCTGGACGTCGGCGGCGAGCCGGCCGGATACCTGCTGGCGTTGCCGTATCCACCCTTCAAGTACCCGGACCTGGAACGGTCGGAGGCGGCCGGTGCGCGCTCCACGCGCAATCTGCACCTGCACGACCTCGTCGTCACGGAGCGGCTGCGGGGCCGGGGACTCGGGCAGCGCCTCCTCAACCACCTTTCCCCGACCGCCGGTTCACGCGGGTTCGAGCGGATCTCGCTGATCGCCGTCGGCCGCAGCGAGCGGTTCTGGTCGGCGCGTGGTTTCACCGCTTATCCGGGGATCGCCCCGGGCGGTTACGGCGCGAACGCCGTCTACATGTCCAGATCGACGAAGCGAGCCGCTGATGCCCGTGTCCCCACTCCATGACCCCTTCCACCGCGGGCAGTTGGCGATCGCCGCGCTGTTCTGCTCGCTCGGCTTCCAGTACGCCACCTGGGCCTCCCGGATCCCGGCGATCAAGGCGGAGCTCGGGCTGACCGCGGCCGAGGTGGGGGTGCTGCTGATGGCGGCGGGGATCGGCGCGGTGGCGTCGTTCCCGCTGGTGCCGGTGCTGATGAGACGGCTGGGCTCGGCACGGCTGGCGCTGCTGTCGACGCTCTGCCTGACCGTCCTGCTCCTGGCCCTGGCCGTGGCGCCGGACTACCCGCTCGCACTGCTGGTGATGGTGGCCGACGGAGTGTTCGTGGGCTGTCTGAACGTCGCCATGAACGCGCAGGGAACGGCCCTGGAGACACGGTACGAACGCAACACCATGGCCAGACTGCACGCGACCTTCAGCGCCGGCTCCCTGCTCGCGGCGCTCCTGGCGTCCGGCCTGAACGCGGCGACCTCCTCCGTGGCCGCGCACTTCGGCGTGGCGGCCGTACTCCTCGTACTGCTGGCCGCGGTGGCCCGCTCCGGCCTGCTCCAGGAAGACGCACCCGCCGAGGAGGAGTCGAAGGCGAAGAAGACGCGCGGTGCGTGGAGTCTGCCGTCGCGGGTGACGCTCTGGATGTGCTGCGCGATGGCGTTCGGCACGGTGACCGAGGGCGCCATGAACGACTGGTCGGCCCTCTACATGCGTGAAATCGCCAAGGCCTCCGCGGAGTTGGCGCCGATGGGCATCGCCGTGGTGTCGGGCATGATGGTCGTCGCCCGCCTCTTCGCCGACGGCTGGCGCAGCCGTTGGGGGGATGGGCGGGTCGTCCTGTCCGGCAGCGCCCTGGCCGCCGCCGGGCTGGCCTTCGCGCTGGTGAGCGGGGGAGTGGCACCGGCGCTCATCGGGTTCGCCTGCGTCGGCCTCGGCTGCGCGGCCGTGACGCCGTGCGTGTACGTGGCGGCGGCGAAACAGGGTTCACAGGCACTGGCCCTGGTCGCCGCCATGGGCACGACGGGCCTGCTGGCCGGGCCGCCGGTCATCGGGTTCGTGGCGAACGCGAGCAGCCTGGTGTGGGGGCTCGCGGTCGTCGCGGCGGCGGCGGTCGTGGTGTCCGTGTGCAGTACGCGGATCCGGTGGACGCCGGTGAGCGCTGACGTCACGTGACGACGGTCAGTCGCGGATGTTGTTGACGGCGGCCTGGATCCGCAGCCACGTCGGATCCGTCGCCTCGGCCTCGGTCACCGCCGCCAGGTCGGCGGAGTCCCAGGTCCGGGTCCCGTCGGTGAGGACGAGATCCGTCTCCAGGTCGCCGTCCTCGGGCACCTCCGAGGTGGCGGCCAGGAAGGCGGCGACGGTGGCTTTCGACGCGTCGCCGGCCGTGGGCCGGGCCTCGGCGGCGCGCACGGCCAGGAGTACGAGATCGCCCGCGCCGGTCGCGACGACGAGGTCGCCGGTCGGCGTGGCGGCCAGCCCGGTCACCGGGGCGCCGCCCAACATGTCGTGCTCGAAGGCGTGTTGACCTTCGATGTCGACTTCGACGAGGGTCCCGGCGGGTGTCCCGACCCAGAGCGTGCCGGGCAGCGCGCCGAAGGCGATGTTGTGGCGCGACCAGGCCTGCATCTGCTCAAGCCACTCCGGCGGGTACGGATAGCCCGGGCTCGGTTCGCCGAGGGTGGTCGCCAGAATCCGGCGCAGGGAAGGGAATTCGAACACCTCCAGCGAGTTGTCGTAGGCGTTGCCGCGGATCGCGAGATGGCGCCCGTCCGCGCTGAAGACCGGCGTCTCGTACCCGTCGCAGTCCAGGACCAGCGCCCGCCGCAGTACGCGCATTGTGGCCGGAGCCCCGGGATCGACCCGCGCGAAGAGGCCGAGCGTCGCGCCCTGGTCGCTGCAGAGGGTGACCACCAGGCCGCCGGCCGGGTGCTCCGTGACACCCGTGTCCCAACGCGGGCCGCGGGACACCGTGCCGGAGGCCAGGTCGACGACGTCGGAACTCTCCCATGCCCCGCCCTCGTCGCCCGACGACGGCGATGCCCACAGCGTCCGCCCGTCGGGACTGAACGCCACATCGTCGTAGCGGGCGTGCGGCGGCGGGCCCGGCAGCTCCGAGAGCGCGGCAGAGGTCCACCGCGCCACCCCGTCCTCGCTCGCCACCACGAGCAGTGGCTCCTCCGGATGCCAGGTCACGGAAGGCGTCCGGTTCATCCGGTCCCAGCCCAGGGCGTCGCCGTAGACGGCCGACTCGCCGCCGACGGTCCCGAGTTCACGCAGTCGCCCTTCCGCGCAGTCCCAGACGCGCACCGCCGGACGCTCCGCATCCAGGCCGGCGACGAGGGGAAGCCTCGGATGGCACACCAGTCGCTCCACCGGCGCGCCGCCGCTGCTTGCCACCCGGGCCACAGTCTCCACAACAGTCACCCCGGCACAGTAGTGAACCGAGCGACGGCTTTGTTCAATTCTGGTGTGTGCTTTGCCGGTTGTTGCGTTGTTCCGTTTCGGGGGTACTCCTAGCGTGACCTGCGGAGCCGTGGGAAGGGCCGGCATGTTGAAGACTGTGCGGGAGCAAGCAGGTGGTCTGACCAAGGATCAGCGCAACGCATTCGTCGCCGCGTATCTGGGCTGGGCGATGGACGCCTTCGACTACTTCCTCGTCGTCCTCGTCTACAGCGAGATCGCCGACGACTTCCATGTCTCCCTGACCGACATGGCCTTCCTGACCACCGCCACCCTCATGATGCGGCCGGTCGGTGCCCTGATCTTCGGGATGTGGGCGGACCGGAAGGGCCGACGCGTGCCGCTCATGGTCGACGTGATCTTCTATTCGACCGTCGGCTTCGCCTGCGCCTTCGCGCCCAACTACGCCGTCCTGCTGGTGCTGCGACTGCTGTACGGCATCGGCATGGGCGGCGAGTGGGGGCTCGGCGCGGCCCTCGCCATGGAGAAGATCCCGGCACAGCGGCGCGGGTTCTGGTCGGGGCTGCTGCAGAGCGGCTACTCGCTCGGATATCTGCTCGCCGCCGTCGCCTTCTTCGTCATCGAACCCGCCTTCGGCTGGCGCGGGTTGTTCGCCTTCAGCCTCGTGCCCGCCCTGGTCGCCCTGTGGGTGCGGACCCGGGTGGAGGAGAGCGAGGTGTGGGAGAAGAGCGTCGCCGTCAACCGCACGCCCGCGTACCAGGTGTTCAGGAACCCGGCGGTGCTCAAGCGCTTCGTGTACCTCGTGGCGCTGATGACCGCCTTCAACTGGATGTCGCACGGTACCCAGGACGTCTACCCGACCTTCGTGAAGAAGGGCCTGGGCCTCTCGCCGGACACGGCCATCGCCATCGCCGTCGTCTACAACGTCGGCGCCATCATCGGCGGTTCGCTGCTCGGCGCCTACTCGGAGCGGCTGGGCCGGCGGCGCACGATCATGGTCGCGGCGGCCGCGGGCCTGGTGGTCGTCCCCTTCTTCGTGCTGTCCACGACCGTCGGCTGGCTGATGCTCTCCTCCTTCCTGATGCAGCTGTGCGTGCAGGGAGCCTGGGGCGTCATCCCCGCCCACCTGACCGAGATGAGCCCGGACGCGATCCGGGGCTTCTACCCCGGCGTCACCTACCAGCTCGGCAATCTGATCGCCGCCCTCAACCTGCCCATCCAGGAGGCGATCGCCGACCACCACGGCTATCCGGCGGCGATGACCTGGACCGTCGTACCCGCCCTGACCGCGGTGATCGTGCTCAGCGCGGTCGGCAGGGAGGCCAAGGGCATCCGCTTCGGCAGCGCGGGCACGCGGGCGCCGAGCACCGCGGCGGCCGACACCGTGTAGCCCGGGAAGGGGCCGGTCGGCGTGCCGCGGGCTCGGCCCGGACGGGTGCTTACGGGGTGGTGAGATACGCCCTTTCGATCGTCTGGGTCAGCGTGTTGCCGTCACGGTCCGTCAGCTCCGCGCGCAGCGAGACGGAGCCCGCCTTCGCCGGGTGGTGCAGCACCAGGTGGGTGCCGACGGTCTTCGCCGCGTGCCAGGTGGCGCCTTCGTCGTACGACACCTGGAAGGCGAGCTCGGCCGGCCGCTGTCCGGCCGCCGCGCCCTGGATGGTGAAGGGCACCTCGAAGCGCCGGCCGGCCTTGGCCGTGCTCGCGAGGGTCAGCCTGGGGGAGTAGCGGACCACCGACAGCGGCACCGTGGTGAAGCCGTTCTCGGGGGTCTTGGCCGAGTGGAAGGTCCACTCGGCGTGGACGCGGGTGCTGACCCCGTACACGGCCGGGTCGCGGTCGTGGTCCACCGTCAGCTTGTACGCGGTGTCCTCGGCCGGGAGCGTGTACTCGGTGATGTCGTCGGTCAGCGCGATGCCGTAGTCGTCGGCGATCTCCTTGCCGTTCGCCTCCAACTTCACCGTCCCCGGGGCCGTGTTGCTGATGCCCCAGTGCCCGGCGCCGTCGCCGAACAGCGGCAGGAAGGCCCGCAGGGTGTTCCCGGCGCGGCCGATGCCCGGGTATCCGCGCTCGACGCCGATGTCGTCGGGACCGTTCAGGACGGGGCCGAACACCCCCACGCCGAAGCGCTCGCGATAGGTGTGACCGGCCTTCCAGGTCCTCGGCATCCGCATCAGGAAGCCCTCGAAGACCGAGTCCTCGCCCTGGCCGGAGACCTGCCAGTTGCGTACGGACCACTGCACGCCGTTGTCGAGGATGTACTCGGTGCTCCGGTACGGCAGGTCCCCGCGCATGTCCGTGTAGCCGGTCACGAGCCGGCCGTCGGGCAGGTGCGGAGTCACCTCGGCCTGCACGCGCCGGCCCTCGACCGCCTCCCCTGCCTGCAACTGCACCTTGGCCAGCTGCTTCCGCTCGATGTTCGCGGTGAAGCCGTCGAAGTCGTCCTCCCGGTACCAGGCCAGGTGGTAGTCGACCGGCCTGCCGGCCTTGTCCTTGCTCGTCCAGCCGCCGGAGTACATCGAGACCAGCCCGTCCACCGGCTCGTCCGCGCCGAGCCGGCCGAACCGCGAGCCCTCGAACGTGGGCAGCAGGAACTGGAGGGAGGCGTCGCTCTCTCCCTCGCCCCGCCCGTAGCGGATCGCGACCGACGCGTCGTTGTTCACGGCCGCCGGGTCCGGCACGGTGATGTCAACGGGCTTCGCCTGCCGGGCGTCGACGTCGACGGTCATGTCCTTGTCCAGCAGCAGCTTCGGCTGGACCAGCACGGCGTGCTCGGCGGACGTCGTCGACGGGTGGATCACACCGGTGAGGAGGTACTGCGCCTTGGGCAGCCGGACCGTCAGCTCACCGTCCTTCTCGTCGGCGTACTCGGCGTAGAAGTTGCTGTAGAGACCCGCCACGGAGGTGACGGCATCGCCGGTCGCCGCGCCGTTCTCGTCGGTGTGCCGGATCGTCAGGTCGTACGACTCCACCTCGCGGTCCACGCCGACGGTGGACCGCACCTGCACCTTGCCGTCGGCGGAGGCGGCCGTCACCGAGCCGCCGAAGCTGCCGTCGGTGCTGCCGGCGGTGGTGTCCGCGGTGACGTCGGCGCTCGCCTCGCCGCCCGCCGGGACGGTGATCCGCTTCGGGGAGACGGTGAACATGCCCTCGGCGGCGGGCTTTCCGTCCACCCCGTAGGAGTCGACGGACAGGTCGAGGGTGACCGGCTCGGTGCCGAGGTTGCGGTAGGTGAGCTGCTTGGTCACCGCTTTGTCGTCGTCGTGCGGCCACTGCTGGACGCCGAAGTCGAGCGGCCCCTGCTCGGTGACGACGCTCTCGTCCAGCGCCCTGACCAGGTCGACGCGCCCGGTGCCCTGCTGGAAGGAGCTGTACGTGCCCGGCTTCGCGGAGCCGGTCAGCACCGCCTTGAGCCGCTCGCCGCTCCAGTCGGGGTGCTGCTGGGCGAGGATCGCGGCGGCGCCCGCGACATGCGGGGTGGCCATCGAGGTGCCCTCGAGCGTGAGGTACCCGGGGACGTCGGAGGGGTACCAGTCCGCCAGGACGCTGCCCGCGGCGGCCGCGGCCGTGATGTCGACGCCCGGTGCGGTGATGTCCGGCTTCACCCCGCTGTCGCCGACCCGCGGACCGCGGCTGGAGAAGTCGGCGAGCACGTCGGACTTGTCGACCGCGCCGACCGTGAGCGCGGCCGCGGCGCTGCCGGGCGAGCCGACGGTCCGCTCGCCGTCGCCGTCGTTGCCGGCCGCGATGACGAAGAGGGTGCCGGACTCGGCGGACAGGCGGTCGACCGCCTCCTCCATGGGGTCCACGTCGGGGAAGTCCGGGCCGCCGAGGCTGAGGTTGACGACGTCCGCGCCCTGGGCCACCGCCCACTCCATGCCGGCGATGATCCCGGAGTCCGTGCCACCGCCGTCGTCGTCGAGGACCTTGCCGTTGAGGAGCTTCGCGCCCGGGGCGACCCCCTTGTACTTCCCGTCCGACTTCGCCCCGCTGCCGGCCACGGTGGACGCCACGTGCGTGCCGTGGCCGAACTTGTCGGTGGTGGAGCCGGTGCCGCTGAAGTCCTGCGCCGCGATCACCTTGCCCGCGAGGTCCGGGTGGGTGGTGTCGATACCGGTGTCCAGTACGGCGACCTTGGTGCCGGTGCCGTCGTAGCCCGCGGCCCAGGCGGTCGGCGCGCCGATCTGCGGGACGCTCCTGTCCAGCGAGGCCTTCCGCCTGCCGTCCAGCCAGAGCTTCTGCACGCCGGTCGCGGCGGTGAATTGTGCCGTTCCCTTGCCGGAGTCGTGGGTCACGGCCCGCCAGAAGCCAGTGCCGCGCTTCTTCGCGGAGCGCATCGCCCGGCCGTTGACGACGGGCAGCTGCCGGCCCATGCGCGCGCCGGCCGCGGTGAACGGGTCGGTCGAGGGGGCCTTGTTGCCGCGGAAGGTGACGATGAGCGGGAGGTCGGAGCGGCCGGCGTCGTCGTACCCGTCCTTCACCAGCTGGGTGACGTCGAACAGTCGTACATCCAACTTGTCCTGCGCCAGCAGCAGTTGGGCGTCGCCGGGTACGACCCGGGTGTGCCCGGCGACGGTCCGTACCGTGAACGGCATGCCCTCGCGGCCCTTGGCCCGCTGGATCGCGGCGACCTGGCCGGTGCCGTCCAGCAGCACGCGGTCGCCGGTGATCAGCGTGACGGTCTTGACGGCGGCTGCCGTACGGGCGGGGCTGCCGATCTCGACCGACGCGCCGGCGGCGCCGCGGGCCGGCAGTCCGGACAGCGCGAGCGCCAGGGCGGCGACCCCGGCCGCGACGGCCGCACGTCTGTGTCTTGCGCGTAACTCCACTACAGCTCCTGGTGATGGGGAATCAGGGGATCGCAACCCGCCGTCAGGGAGCGGCGGGTCCGGTGATGAGCCGGCCCTCGGTGTCGTAGGGCCAGACATTGGGGACGCAGCCGAGCATGCCCTTGATCTGCTGCATCATCGCGGGGGCCGGTTTCCCCTTGCCGGGGCAGGTGACATGGCCGTGGCCGAGGAAGTGGCCCACCTCGTGGTTGATGATCAGGGCGCGGTAGGAGGGGACGTCCTTGGCGTAGACGGGAGTCGCCAGCACCCACCGCTTGAGGTTGACCATGACGTCGCCGTCGGCACTGCAGTTGTACTCGCCGCCGGTGTCCAGGCCGTGCTGCAGGCAGTTCGTGTCGACGGTGTCCGGTGTGGCGATGCGGATGTGGAGATCGACCGGGCCGCTCGACACGCGCTGGAACGCCGAGTGGCCGTCGGCCGTCCAGCCGCGCGGGTCGGCGAGGATGCGCTCAACCTCCTTGGCGGCCTCGGCCGGCGACACGTCGATGCCGTTTTCCACCTCGACCGTGTACCGGAAGGCTTTTCCCTTGCCCACCACCGCGCTTCCGCCGGGGGCGGTGACGTAGGTGCCCGGACCGTGCTGGGGGATGGTGATGCTGGGCTCTTTCGTCCTGCTCGGCGTCGGCGTCGGCTTGGGCGTCGGCTTCGGCGCCCGCGAGGTCGAGCTCGCCGTCGGCGTGTGTCCGGCGCCGGTGACCGCGTCGGTCACCGTGGGCGAGTGTTTCGCGTCGGCCGGCAGCCAGGCCACCACGCTGAAGCCGACCACCCCGAGCGTGCCCAACGCGGCCAGTCCCACGGCCAGTTGTCTCCCGCCGCTCCGTCGGGCGGCGTGGGTGGATCCCCTCCGGCGGCGGCTCGGTCGCTGTTCCTTGTGCGCTGTCACGGCAGTTCACAGTGAGACCGGAATGTGATCGACCCTGGCCCGGAAGATAACGAGACGATAACGCCCGGTCCTGCTCATGCCATGTGGATACTGTGCCCATGTCACGTGTACTGCTGATCGAAGACGACCGCGCCGTGCGTGAGGGCGTCGACCTCGCCCTGCGCCGTCAGGGGCACGAAGTGGCCGCCACCGCGACCGGCGAGGAGGGCATGGAGCGGCTGCGGTCCTTCCGGCCGGACATCGTGGTCCTCGATCTGATGCTGCCCGGCATGACGGGACTCGACGTGTGCCGAGGGATCCGGGCCGTCGACCAGACGCTGCCGATCATCATGGCCACCGCCCGGGGGGACGAAGTGGACATCGTTGTCGGCCTGGAGGCGGGTGCCGACGACTACGTCGTCAAGCCCGTGCAGGCCAGGGTGCTCGACGCCCGGATCCGCGCCGTCCTGCGCCGGACGGGCGCGGGGGCCGCCGACGCCGTACTGCCGAAGATCGACACCTACGGTGAACTCGCCGTCGACCGGGCCGGTTTCACCGTCACGCTGAAGGGCGAGCCGATCGCGCTCGCCCCGTCCGAGCTGCGGCTCCTGCTCACCCTCTCCGCCTCGCCGGGCCAGGTGTTCAGCCGGCAGCAGCTCCTGGAGGCGGTGTGGGAGCACGACTACCACGGTGACGCCCGCCTGGTGGACGCCTGCGTCAAACGGCTGCGCACCAAGATGTACGAACCGCCCAAGGCGCCCCGGTACATCCACACCGTGCGCGGCTTCGGCTACCGTTTCGCGGCCCCGTGAGGAGACCGAGGCGCATCGGCGCCCTGCGCAAGAGGCGCCTGCGCGGGCTGCGGGCCCGTCTGATGGTGGCCTTCGGGCTGGTGGCCACCGTCGCCGCCGCCACGACCGGCGCGCTGACCTTCCGGGAGGCGCGCACCGGAGTGCTCCAGCAGAGCCAGGACTCCGTCATCCGGCAACTGCGCGTCCAGGCCACCCAGCAGGCCCCCCAACTCGGTTTCCCTCCGGACGAGTCGGCGCTGCGGGGCTACGCGGCCGACATCGCCGACACCGAGGCCTCGGGCGGCTGGCGGGTGCTGGTCACCTACGGGGACCTGAGCGCCACGTCCGCCGCCGGTGACGCCTTCAGGGAGCTGACGCCCGCCGTGCGCTCGGCGGTCGCCTCCAGTTCGGCGACCGTCTTCCAGCGGGTGCGCGCGGACGGCCGTACCTCTCTCGTCGTCGGTATGTCCGTCGCGTTCTCCGACGAGTCCCGGACGCTGTCCGGGGTGCGGGTGTACCTCGTCGTTCCGCAGACCACCGAACAGGCGTACGTCGATGCCCTGGTCACCGCCGTCGAACGGGCCATGATTCCGGCCCTGTTGCTCGCGGTCGTGCTCGCCCTCCTCGCCGCCCGCGGGGTCCTGCGGCCGGTGCGGGCGCTGCGGCAGGCGACACGACGGATCGCGGAGGGGCGCCTCGACACCCGGCTCGCGGTCAACGGGTCCGACGAACTCGCCGATCTCTCCCACACGTTCAACGAGACGGCCGCCGCGCTGGAGGCGTCGGTGGCGGAGCTGCGCGAGATGGAGGCGCGGGCCCGGCGCTTCGCGGCCGACGTCTCGCACGAGCTGCGCACCCCGCTCGCCGCGATGTCGGCGGTGACCGACGTCCTGGACGAGGACGCCGCCCGGCTGGACCCGGACACGGCCACCGCGGTTCGGCTGATCAGCGAGGAGACCGTCAAACTGGCCCGTCTCGTGGACGACTTGATGGAGATCTCCCGCTTCGACGCGGGCGCCGCCGTGCTGCACCTCGACGAGATCGACCTCGCCGAGTCGATCCGGCGCACGCTCGCCTCCCGCGGCTGGACCGACACCGTGGAGACGGACCTGCCGCCGCCCGACGCCGTACGCGGCCGGGTCGACCCGCGCCGCCTGGACGTCGTCGTCGCCAACCTGGTCGGCAACGCCCTGAAGCACGGCGCCCGTCCGGTGCGGGTACGACTCAGTGTCGCGCCCGCCCCGGCACCCCTGGCGGTCATCCAGGTGTGGGACAGCGGTCCCGGCATCCCCGACGACGTACTCCCGTACGTCTTCGAGCGGTTCTACAAGTCGGACTCCGCGCGCACCCGTTCCGAGGGCAGCGGCCTCGGGCTGTCGATCACCGCCGAGAACGTCCGGATGCACGGCGGCACCGTCCGCGCGGCGAACCACTCCGCCGGGGGCGCCGTCTTCACCGTCGAACTCCCGCTGCGGCGAGACGAGTTGCCCGAGGAGCCCCGGTCATGAAGGCCCGACACCGCCTCCCGCTGCTGCTGGCGCCGGCGCTCCTCGCGCTGGCCTCCTGCGACATCCCCGCGACCGGGGTGGTCGAGGCCGGCGGTCCCGCGAGCGGGATGACGCCGGTCGCGACGGTGTATTTCGTCCAGCACGGAGCCCTCGTCGCGGCCCCGCGCATCACGGACCGGCCCGGCGACGCCGAGACGGCGATGGAACTTCTGCTGGAGGGCCCGTCCGCCGGGGAGGCTTCGGTCGGCTACACCAGCGAGATACCCGGCAGGCCGACCAGGGCGCCCCGCACGGCGACCGACAGCGTCGAGCCGTCCGCCGTCCCGGTGGACACGCCCACCGTGAAGGTGAGCGGGCGCCGGATGTCAATCCAACTGCCGTCCGGCATAGGCGAGTTGAGCCGACTCGCGGTCCAGCAGCTCATCTGCACGGCCGCAGCCGTGCAGCGCATCTCCGACCCGTCCGCCACCCCGGCCGCGGCCTACGTGACCGACGACCAGGGGCGGCGGATCGAGGGGTCCGCCAAGGACTGCCCGCCCGTCCGGTAGGTCAGACCAGTGGCCACAGGGCCGCGGTCAGGGCGAAGCCGGTGCAGCCCATGACCGTGGTCAGGACCGTCCAGGTGCGCAGCCCGGAGGCCACGTCCAGACCGGCCAGCTTGGTGAACATCCAGTAGCCGGCGTCGTTGATGTGGGACAGGGCCAGCGCGCCCGCGCCCATGGCCAGGGCCACCAGGGAGAGCTGGGCCGTCGACAGGTCGGCGCGGTGCAGCAGCGGGGTGAGGATGCCCGCCGTGGTGATGAGGGCGACCGTCGCCGAACCCTGGGCGGCACGCAGCGCCAGGGAGGTGAGGAAGGCCAGCAGGAGCACGGGCAGCCCGGTCCTCTCCAGCACGTCGGCGATCGCGTCGCCGATACCGCCGGCGACCAGCACCTTGCCGAACACGCCACCGGCGCCCGCCACCAGGATCACCATCGCCACCGGCGGCAGCGCGGAGCCCATCACCTCGGCGATCCGCGACCGGTCCCAGCCCCGCCGGGCACCGAGCAGCCAGCCGCACAGGGCGACGTCGATGAGCAGCGCCACCATCGGCGCACCCAGCACCGTGAGCACACCGCGCAGGGCGGAGCCCTCGGCGAGGGTGTTCTGGCTGATCGTGCCGAGCAGGATCAGCAGGATCGGAGTGACGATGAGCGCCAGGACCATGCCGAAGGACGGCGGCCGGACCTCCGTGCCGGAAGGAGCCGGTCTGGTCAGCACGGCCGTGGCGTGGCCGCCGTCGGACACCGTCGGTTCCGAGGACCCGGCACCGCTCCCGGCCTCCGGCTCGCCGTACACCTCGGCGCGCACCGCCGGGTCCATCGGGTACTCGCGGCGGGTCAGCCGGCGGGAGACGAGGAAGCCGACCAGGGCGACGACGGCCGTCACGGGCAGGCCCAGCAGCAGCATCAGGCCCTGACTCGCGCCGATCGTCGCGGCGACCGCGACGGCACCCGGGTGCGGCGGCAGGAACGCGTGCACGGTCAGCATCGCCGCGCCCATCGGCAGCGCGTACACCAGCAGCGGCTTGCGGGAGGCGCGGGCGACGCCGTACGCGATCGGCATCAGGATGATCAGGCCGACCTCGAAGAAGACCGGGATGCCCAGCACGAACCCGGCGACGGTGAGCGCCAGCGGGGTGCGGCGGGAACCGAACTTCTCGATGAGCGCGTACGCGAACGCGTGGGCCCCGCCGGAGAGTTCGACGATCCGGCCGATCATCGCGCCCAGGGCGATGATGGTGGCGATGTGGCCCAGGGTGGCGCCCATGCCGTCCTCGATGGTCTTCACCAGGTCGGCGGCCGGCACGCCCGCGGCGAGCGCCACGCCGACGCTGACGACGACCAGGGCGACGAACGGCTGGACCTTGGCCTTGAGGATGAGCAGCAGCAGGGTCGCCACGCCGGCGACCGCGATGGTGAGCAGGGCGGAGTGGCTCATCGTCACTCTCCTTCCGGGGACTTGGGGGAAAGGACGGTGACGACGGAGGAGTCGTCGCGGGCACCGAGTCCCGCGCGCTCACCGAGCAGGTAGAGCTGCTCGGCCGCGGCGGCCAGCGGCACCGGGACGTGCGCGTCCTTCGCGATGCCGGTGACGATGCCCATGTCCTTGACGAAGATGTCGAGCCGGGACTTCACCTCGGGCTCGGGCCCGTCGTCGTACGTCTCGACCATGCGCGGCCCGCGGTCGGCGAACATGAACGAGCCCGCGGCGCCGTGCTTGAGGCTCTCCACGACCGTGCCCGGGTCCAGTCCGAGCCCGCGGGCGAGGGCGATCGCCTCGGCCGCGGCGGCGATGTGCACGCCGGCCAGCAGCTGGTTGACGGCCTTCATCGCCTGGCCGTCACCGGCCCGCGGGCCGACGACGGTGAGCGTGGAGGCGAGCAGGTCGAGGACCGGCCGGGCCGCCTTCAGCGCCACGTCCTCGGCGCCGACGACGATCAGCAGATCGCCGTTTCCGGCCCGCACCGGGCCGCCGCTGACCGGCGCGTCCACGGTGAGCACCCCGCGCTCGGCGAGCCGCGCCGCGGTGGTCCGGGCCGCCTCGGGGCCGACGGTGCTGGTGAGGATCACGACCGAGCCGGGCCGCAGTACCTCGGCGGCGCCGTTCGCGCCGAACAGCGCGCCCTCGACCTGCGCCTGGTCGCGCACGGCGAGCACGACGACATCGGCGTCCCGTGCGGCCTCGGCCGGCGACGCGGCCTCGCGTGCGCCTTCGGCGGCCAGTGCGGCCCGCCGGTCGGCGTCGATGTCGTAGACGGAGACGGGCAGTTCACCGGCGAGGCGCCGGGCCATGGGCAGACCCATGGCACCGAGGCCCAGCACGGCAGTGTGGGGACGGGTTTGGGCAGACATGAGTGTCCTCCTGGGGACAGAGGAGAGGAGCGGAAGGAATGCCGGAGTGGGGAGGCTCGGGCAGCAAGGGGGGTGGCGCGGCGCGGTGCGTGCGGGGATGGCGCAGGGCCGGCGGCTCTGGGCGCGGCTCGCGTGGGTGTCGCGATGCGGCGGACGGTCGTACGACGGTCTCGTGTCGTACGGCGGTGTGGTGCGGGTTCGTCGTCAGCGGGGCGGGCGTAAGGTCACGGGGTTTCTCCCTCGGGGTTCAGGCGGCCGATGACCTCCAGGGCCGCGTCCCGGACCGCGTCGCGGCCCGCCGCCCACAGGGAGACGACGTCGGAGCCGGGGAGCGCGTCGGGGAGGCTCGCGCGGACGGCTTCCAGGTAGGCGCGGCGCAGTTCGGCGTTGACGTTGACCTTGGCCACACCGCGCGCGAGGGCGCCGTGCAGCTCTCCGCCGGGCAGCCCGCTGGCGCCGTGCAGGACCAGCGGGACCGGGACGGCCTCGTGGATCGCGGCCAGCCGGTCCAGGTCGAGGCGGACCGGGTCCTTGGTGAAGCCGTGGACGTTGCCGACGGCGACGGCGAGCGCGTCCACGCCCGTCGCGGCCACGAACTCGGCGGCCTGGCGCGGGTCGGTCATCGCCGTGCGGTGGGCGACGGCGTCGGTGGAGACGTCCTCGTCGCCGGCCAGGGCGCCCAACTCGGCCTCCACCCAGACGCCGTGGTCCCGGGCCCGGCGTACCGCCTCCCGCGTCAGCGCGATGTTCTCGGCGAACGGCAGGTGGGAGCCGTCGACCATGACGGACGTGTAGCCCGCCCGAAGGCAGACGGTGATCTCGTCGATGTCCCGGCTGTGGTCGAGGTGCACACCGAGCCGGGCGGCGGAGTCCTCGGCGGCGTCCAGCGCCAGCCGCATCAGGGCCTCGCGCCCGGCATGCTTGAAGGGGCTGGAGCCTGCCTGGATCAGCACGGGCCGGCCGGAGACCTCGGCGGCGGCCGTGATGCCCTGGACGGTCTCCAGGTTGTAGGCGACGAACCCGGGCAGGGCGTGCCCGGCGGCGGCCGCCTGCTTGAGCGCGTCGGTTCCGTGCAGCAGCATCACGCGCTCCTGAGCAGGTCGAGGGCGTCGGCGAGGGCGTCGTCGTCGCCGACGTTCCCGGCGAACACGATGTAGGGGATGCCGGCGGCGGGGCCGTCCACCGGCTCCCAGAGCGAGACGATGCCGGGCAGCAGCGTGCCCCGGGCCCAGGCGCGGCGGATCTCCAGGCCGTGGGTGGCGGTGTCGCTGGAGGTGATGCCGCCCTTGGCGACGACGAACGCGGGCCGCCGGATGGCGTTGACCTGGCGCACGGCCTCCACCAGGGCGGCGGAGATCCGGCGGGAGATCGCCAGACTGTCGTCCGCGTCCGCGCCCGTCACCAGCGTGCGCGAGGTGCGGATCACCGCGTCCGCCGAGTCCAGCGCACCCGCCGCGGCGGCCGCGACCTCCGCGATGTGGGCGTCGCGCCGCTCGTCGAGCAGGCGGGCCACGTCGAGTTCGTACTCGGCGATCCCGCCGCGCTCCCGCAGCCGGTCCAACTGCCGTGTGGTCAGGGAGACATGGGAGCCCACGGCGACGAGCCCATGGGGCGCCTGCCCGCGCAGCCGGCCCAGTTCGGCCGGGGTGAGCGGGGCCCGTCCGGCCTGTCCGGCGCGGGCCCGCACGAAGGACGGTCCGACCCGGTACAGCAGCCGGGTGCCGCTCGCCTCCGCCTCGGCGAGGGCCAGTGCGAGGACCCGCAGATCGTCGTCGCGGACGGCGTCGACCACGGCCGTACGCCCGTCGCGCAGCGAGGACAGCAGCCGTGCCGTGTGGGCCGGGCCGCCGCCGCGCAGGTCGTCGAGGGTGATGCGCAGGACCTCGTCGGCGGTGACCCGGCCGCCGGTCTTCTCCTCGACCCACTCGGGCAGCGAGGAGCTGCGGTAGCCGAAGGTGGCGTCGCGCGCGAACTCGCTCTCGCCGACCGGGAGCAGGCCGTCCGGTGTGCGCATCCAGTGACGGGAGCCGACGGTCAGGCGGCCCGCCTCGATGTACGCGGGCACCAGCACGACACCGTCCACCGTGCCGAGTTCCTCGGCCAGGACGTCGGTCTCCAGCGGGAAGTGGCCACGCAGGGTCGAGTCGCCGCGGCTGGCCAGAACGTATCCGATGCCCTCGGCCGCCGACGCCGTGCGGAGGGCGCGTACGACCTCGCGGTTGCGGGCGGCCGCGTCCTCGGGGGACAGGCTGCGGGTGTTGGTCAGGACGAAGAAGGCGGCGCTGTCCTGGCGCAGCGCCCAGCGCAGGTCGTCCACCGACCAGGAGGTCAGCACCGGGACGTCGGCGACGGTCTGGGTGCCGGTCGGGTCGTCGTCCAGGACGACGAGACGCGGGCCGCCGGATATACGGGCGGCCACCTCGGCGGCGCTCACCGCACGGACCGGGGGGAGCCCGTCCAGCACATCGGCCTCGGGGACGGCCGGCGTCTGGGCGCGGAGGGGTAGGGACATGGCGAAATCCTGGTCTTGAAAGGGGAATTGGGGAGCGGTGTCGGTCGAGCTCTCGACAGGGGGGGCCGAGGGAGCGGTGTCAGCCGACGTCGCGCTTGATCACATGGGTGCGCAGGTCGTCCGCGGTCTGGTTCATATGGCCGTCCATCGCGGCCCGGGCGGCCTCGGGGCTGCCCGACTCCAGCGCGGCGAGCACCCGTTCGTGGTGCGCGATGGCGTTCGTACGGATCTCGGGGACGGCCGAGGTCTCCCGGCGCCCCTCGACCAGCAGCGGGCCGAACGGCTCGAAGAGCAGCGGCACGAACAGGTTGCCCGTCGCCCGCATCACCGTGTCGTGGAAGTCGATGTCGGCCTGCACGAACTGCTCGGTGTCGCCGGCCTCGGCGGCCTCGCGCATCACCGCGAGGTGCCGGCGCAGCTCCTCCAGGTCCTCCTCGCCGCGCCGGGAGGCGGCCAGCTCGCAGGCGCCGTTCTCGATCAGCCGGCGTGCCTCGATCAGCCGCTCCGACAGGGCGCCGCTGGAGGTGCGCGAGGCCGCCCGCACCACCGGCTCCAGCGCGGTCCAGCGGTCCGGCGCGTTGACGTAGGTGCCGCGGCCGCGGACCACCCGGACGACGTTCTGGGCGCGCAGCTGCTTCACGGCCTCCCGCACGGTGAGCCGGCTGACCCCGCTCAGCTCCGAGAGCTCTCCCTCGGGCGGGAGGGCGGAGTCCGGCGGGTACTCGCCGTCGATGATCGCGGTGAGCAGCTGCTCGGCGAGGTCGTCCGAGAGCGACATGGTGAACCTCTTCGTTCGGCTTCTACATCAGAGTTCGGTTTCTACATCAGACGTCAGACATCTGATGTCTATATGCCGGAAACGATGACAGCGGGTGGAGGGCTCGTCAATACCCCGGGACGGTGAATTCGGCGGGGCGTTAGCCTTGGGCGTGATCCGTTTCCCACTCCCCGGGCGGAAGGCGCGATGAGCCCCGTCGACACGTTCCCCCTCGGCGCCTCGACCACGCTCGCCGAGCTCGCCCACGACCCCCACCCGCGACTGGCCCGGCTGCGGGCCGACGAGCCGGTGTCCTGGTTGCCCGAGCTGGGCGGCTGGCTGGTGACCCGCCGCGATCTCGCGCTGAGCGTGATGCGGGACAGCGAGACCTACACCGTCGACGACCCGCGCTTCTCCACCGCACAGGTCGTCGGCCCGAGCATGCTCTCCCTGGACGGCGCCGAACACGCCCGCCACCGCGAGCCGTTCGCCGCCCCCTTCAAGCCGCGCGCGGTACGGGAGGGCTTCGCGTCGTTCATCGAGGAGGAGACCGAGCGGCTCATCGGGGCGCTCGAACCGGACGGCGCCTGCGAAGTGCGCCGCGCCTTCGCCGGACCGCTCGCCGTCGCCGTCGTCACCGAGGCGCTCGGACTGGCCGGCGCCGGCACGGACACCGTCCTGACCTGGTACGACGCCATCGTAGGGGCTGTCTCCGACATCACCGCCGGGGTGGCGGCGGGACCGGCCGGCGACGCGGCCTACGCGGAGCTGCGGGCCGCAGTGGAGGCCACCGTCGCCGACAAGGGCGCGACCTCGCTGCTCCTCTCCGCCGCCGGACGGCTGACCGTGCCCGAGGTGGCGTCCAACGCGGCGGTGCTGATGTTCGGCGGCATCGAGACCACCGAGGCGATGATCACCAACGCGCTCCTCCACCTGCTCCGGGACCCCGAGCAACTCGCCCTCGTCCAGGGCGACTTCGAGCTGCTCGACGGCGCGATAGAGGAGTCCCTGCGCCTCGAACCCGGCGCCGCGGTCGTGGACCGCTACGCCACCCGCGACACCGACCTCGGCCCGGCCACGATCCGCCGGGGCGACCTCGTCACCGTCTCCCTGACCGGCGCCAACCGCGACCCGGAGGTCTTCCCGGACCCCGACCGCTTCGACGTCCGGCGCGCCAACGCCCGCCTCCAACTGGGCTTCGCACACGGCCCGCACCACTGCATCGCCGCCCACCTCGCCCGTCTGGAGACCCGCATAGCCCTCCAGCGGCTCCTCGAACGCCTCCCCGCCCTCCGCCTCGACCCGGCCCACGAGGCCGCTCCGTACGGGCTGGTCTTCCGCAAACCGCCCACGCTGCATGTCCTCTGGGGCGGCCGCGACTGAGGGACCTGCCGGATCCGTCGGAAACAAGTCATCGACTGCAAGGGGGAATCACATGGACGGCGCACGACGCGAACGGGCCCAGCGGTTCGTCGAGTTGCACCGGGAAGGCTGCTTCCTGCTGCCCAACGCCTGGGACGTGGGCAGTGCCCGGGTCCTGGAGGCGGCCAGGTTCCCCGCGGTGGCGACCACGAGCGCGGGTGTCGCCTTCTCCCTCGGCCGCCCGGACCACGACTTCTTCGCCGAGCAGGCACCCGAGGACCGCGTCGACCGGGAGACCATGCTGCGCCGGGTCCGGGAGATCGCCGACGAGATCCGCGTACCGCTGAGCGCCGACCTTGAGGACGGGTACGGCGAGGCCCCCGAGACCGTGGCCGAGACGATCACGATGGCCCTCGCCGCCGGTGCCGCGGGCGGCAACATCGAGGACTTCACCGGCTCCCGCGAACGCCCGCTGTACGCACCGGAGTCGGCCGCCGACCGCATCCGCGCCGCACGGGCCGCCGTGGACGCGAGCGGCGAGCCGTTCGTCCTGGTCGGCCGCACCGACGGCCTGCTGGTCGGCGGCACCCTCGACGACTGCATCGCCCGCGCCAACGCCTACCTCGCGGCCGGCGCCGACTGCGCCTTCGTCCCGGGCGCCGCCGACGCCGCCACCATCGGTACCCTCGTCCGCGAGATCGACGGCCCGCTCAACGTCGTCATGGGCCTCACCGGCAACGCGCTCACCCTGGACAGCCTGCGCGAACTCGGCGTCCGGCGGGTCACCGTCGGCGGCAGCATCGCCCGCGCGATGTACGGCCATCTCGTCGCCGCCGCACGGGAGTTGGCCGACAAGGGCACCTTCTCCTACGCCGACGCGCAGATCCCGCAGGACGAGCTCAACCGCCTCTTCACGCCGAGTGCTGATAGGCCGGGTACGTGAGATAGCCCCGGTCGCCGCCCTCGAAGTAGGTCGCCTCGTCGGCGGGCGCGATCGGCAGCCCGGTGCGCAGCCGCTCCACCAGGTCCGGGTTGGCGATGAAGGCCCGCCCGAAGCTGATGAGGTCGGCACCGAGCCCGAGCCAGTGGTCCGCGTCGTCGCGGCCGGTCTGCTTGGGGCCCAGCGGCAGCACCGGGTTCATGACGAGGGCGCCCGGCCAGGCCCGGCGCAGACCGAGCAGCGTCTCCTCGTCGGTGGTGGCCTCCAGATGGACGTACGCCAGTCCGATCCGCGACAGCTCGGCCAGCAGTGCGCCGTACAGCTCGGGGACGTCGGTCTCCTCGACACCCCAGAACGGCCCGGAGGGGGAGAGCCGGATGCCGGTCCGGTCGGCGCCGACCGCGTCGACGGTCGCGGCGACGGCCTCGACGGCGAACCGGATGCGATTCGTGACCGAGCCGCCGTAGCGGTCGGTGCGCAGGTTGGCGTTGGTCGACAGGAACTGGGAGATCAAGTAGCCGTTGGCGCCGTGGAGTTCGACCCCGTCGAAGCCGGCGTCCACCGCCCGGCGCGCGGCATCGGCGTACGACTGGACGTGCTCGGGCACTTCCGCCGTCTCCAGGGCGCGCGGGGTCGGCGCGGGCAGGCGCCCGCCCGGGGTGAACACCTCGCCGACGGCGGGCACGGCCGAGGGGCCGACGGGCACCAGCCCGGTGGTGTCGGGGTGCGAGACCCGGCCACCGTGCATGATCTGGGCGAAGATCCGTCCGCCGTTGGCGTGCACGGCATCGGTCACCGGACGCCAGGAGGCCACCTGCTCGTCGGTGTACAGCCCCGGGGTGCCGGGGTTGGACTGCCCGATCAGGCTCGGCTGCACCCCTTCGCTGACGATCAGGCCGGCCGTGGCCCGCTGCGCGTAGTAGCGCGCCATCGACGGCGTCGCCAGCCCGCCCGCCGCGGCCCGCACCCGGCTCATCGGAGCCATCACCACCCGGTTGGGCAGCGCCAGGGAACCGAGCTGGTAGCCCGTGAAAAGGGTCGTCACGTCAAGTCTCCTCAGTGATTCCGTCGCGCCCGGATCCCGGGCACGTCGGTTACGCTAAAACCTGACATTGACGTCAGAGGCAAGGGTTGTGCCCGGGATCACACCAGGAGGCGGCATGCGCATCGGGGAACTCGCGACACGCGCCCGGGTCAGCGTCCGGTCGCTGCGCTATTACGAGGAGCAGGGCCTCCTCAGCAGCGTGCGCAGCGCGAGCGGGCAGCGCCACTACACGGATGCCCATGTCGAGCGGGTCGAGTTCCTGCAGCGGATGTACGCGGCGGGCCTGTCCAGCCGGACCATCGCCGAGCTGCTGCCGTGCGTCGACGCACCCAGCGAGGAGACCTCGGACGCCGCGCTGGAGCGCATGGCCGAGGAGCGCGACCGGCTCGACGAGCACATCGCCGACCTGATCCGCACCCGGAACGCTCTCGACGGGCTCATGGCGACGAACAGGGCCCACCGCGAGCGCCTGCGGTCCGCCGTGGCAGGCTGAGGCCTCCGGACCGAGTCGGCCACAAGGAGCCCACGTGACGTACGACATCGCCGCCATCCGCTCCCGGTTCCCGGCCCTGGCCGCCGGAGTCGCCCACTTCGACGGCCCCGGCGGCACCCAGACCCCCGAGCCCGTCATCCGGGCCATCGCCGACACACTGGCACAGCCGCTGTCGAACCGCGGGCAGGTCACGCTGGGGGAGCGCAACGCGGAAGCGGCCGTCACCGGGGCCCGCCGGGCCATGGCCGACCTGCTCGGCGCGGACCCCGCGGGGATCGTCTTCGGCCGCAGTGCCACACAGCTCGCCTACGACTTCTCGCGCACCCTCGCCAAGACCTGGTCGCCCGGCGACGAGGTGGTCGTCACCCGGCTCGACCACGACGCCAACATCCGGCCCTGGGTGCAGGCGGCCGCGGCGGTCGGTGCGACCCTGCGCTGGGCCGAATTCGACCCGAAGACGGGGGAGTTGACGCTCGACGCGATCCGGGCCGTACTGTCCGAGCGCACCCGGCTCGTCGCCGTGACCGCCGCCTCCAACCTGATCGGCACCCGCCCCGACATCCCCGCGATCGCCCGCGCGGCACACGAGGTCGGAGCGCTCGTCTACGTCGACGGCGTCCACTACGCCGCCCACACCCTCGTCGACCTCGAAGCGCTCGGCGCGGACTTCTTCGCCTGTTCGCCGTACAAGTTCCTCGGCCCGCACCACGGAGTCCTCGCCGCCCGCCCGGAGTTGCTCGAAACCCTCCGCCCCGACAAGCTCCTGCCCTCCACCGACGGCGTCCCCGAGCGCTTCGAACTGGGCACGCTGCCCTACGAGTTCCTCGCCGGGACCACGGCGGCGGTCGACTTCCTCGCCGAGCACCTGGACCCGCAGGCCACCGGCACCCGGCGCGAGCGGCTGACCGCCGGGTTCGCCGCACTTGAAGCCCACGAACACGTGCTGCGCACCCGGATCGACAAGGGTCTCGCCGAGCTGGACGGCGTCATCGTCCACTCCAGGGCCGCCGACCGTACCCCGACCGTGCTGCTCACCTTCGAGAACCACAGCACGGTCGACGCGTACGCCTTCCTCGCCGAGCGTGGCGTCCAGGCGCCGTCCGGCTCCTTCTACGCCATCGAGGCCTCCCGCCACCTGGGCCTCGGCGACACCGGGGGCCTGCGCGTGGGACTCGCGCCCTACAACAGCACGGAGGACGTGGACCGGTTGCTGACGGGACTGGCCGACTTCCTGGCGGGCTGAGGTTGCGGCGGGTGAGCGGCGGTAGCGTCGAAGGATCGAAGGAGGGCCGCCCATGACCACTCTGCCCACCATGCAAGCCGTGCGGACCACCCCGGAGGGCCTCCTGTGGGAGCCCGGCGCACGCTGGGTGCGGGGCCGCAAGGGCGACGTCACCGTCGTCGACAGCCGACGCCCGCTGCTGGTCTGGGAGCCGGGCGTACCCGTACCGCTGTACGCGTTCCCGCGCGCCGACGTGCGCGAGGACCTGCTCCGCCCGGCGAAGAACCCGCGCACCGGCAGCCACACCGGCTCGCGGATCTTCTACGACCTCGACATCGACGGGGAGCTGCTGGAGAACGCCGCCTGGACCTTCCCGTCCGCCGACCTGGCCGGACACATCGCCTTCGAGTGGTTCCGGCGGGTCGGGCGGGGCCTCGACCACTGGTACGAGGAGGAGGAAGAGATCTTCATCCACCCTCGTGATCCGCACAAACGGGTGGACGCGCTCCCCAGCAGCCGCCATGTCCAGGTCTCGGTGGCCGGCACGCTCGTCGCCGACACCCGCCGCCCGGTCCTGCTCTTCGAGACCGGCCTGCCCACGCGCTACTACATCCCGCGCGAGGACATCCGCCTCGACCTGCTGGAAGCGACCGAGCACCACACCGGCTGCCCGTACAAGGGCACCGCCGAGTACTGGTCCTGGCGGGGTACGGACGACGTACCGCCGAACCTGGTCTGGAGCTATCCGGACCCGCTGCCCGCGGTCGGTGCGGTGAAGGGGCTCCTCGCGTTCTACAACGAGGTCGTCGACATCACCGTGGACGGCGAACGCATGGAGCGCCCGGTGACCCCGTTCACCAAGGCGCTCTCAAGCCGTTCGACCGACTGAGGCTCAGGGCTGCCCGCCCCGCTCCAGCGGGATACGCTCGCCCGTCTCGATCGCCACCGGCAGGCGGTTCTCCGTGGGCGGGAGCGGGCAGGTGGCCAGGTCGGTGTAGGCACAGGGCAGGTTGGCGGCACGGTTGAAGTCGATCGTCACCCGGCCTTCCCCGTCCGGGGCGTCGATCTGCAGGGAGCGGTTGGCCGCGTACGTGGTCACGCCCGACGTCTTGTCCGTGAACAGCACCATCAGGGCGCCCGGCGACCGCCCATTGAACGCGGTGAGCAGGTGCGTGCTGCCGTCCAGCTCGAACTCGACCCGGCCGGGGGAGTCGTACACGTGCTCCAGGCCCTCGACGGCCGCTCCGACCGTCACCGGACGCGGCTCGTCGAAGGGCACGAACCGGCCGGTCACGGCCCAGCGCGGGTCGGGCTCGTAGGCGGGCGTGCCGGTGAAGGCCGTACGCAGCGCATTGCCCGGATGGCGGGGCCGCACGATGTCGTGTCCGCCGCGCTTGGCGACCTCGATCACCGCGTCGCCCCAGCCGACGTACACACTGCCGCGCTCGGGAAGGACGCCGAAGTCATGGCGGCCGCGCACCAGTTGGCCCTCCACGGTCACCTCCTCGTCCTCGGCCAGCTCCACCACCACACCGTCGGCCGTGGTCGACCACGCGCCCGGCGCGTCCTCGAACCGGGCGGGCTCGTCGGTGAGCCAGCGCAGGCTGGTGATCGCGAGGAAGCCGTGCGGGCCGGAGAGCACCTCCTCCTTCTGCCGGTGCCACTCCTGCCACTCGGCGGCGAAGCTCACGCGGTCGACGTCCTGGACGGTCATCTGGGCTCCCTCTCGCTGCACGGTCCTTTCCCGGTGCAAGCGTCCCGCCGCCGCGGGCCATTCCGGCTTCACACGACTGTCATACGGCGACTGTCATACGGCGACTGTCATACGGCGGCGGGCCGCTCGGGCCTGCCGCGGGCATCCGCCGGATCTCGCACGGCTCCCAGCGACGCCCGCGCCACCGCCGTCCCCGCCCGCAGCGCGGCCACAGGATCCGGGGCCTCGTCGAGCTCGATGAGGACCGTGTGCGCGCCGGGCGTGCGCGACATCGCCTCGGACCAGCCCGGCCAGTCGACGACGCCCGTGCCCAGTTCGGTCATGTACGGCTGCTGCCGGGCGAAGACCGTCTCGTCGACGGTGAGGTGGACGTCGATCGGCCCGACCGCGTCCTTCCAGTGCGCGAGCGCGATCCGCTGGGCGTGGCGCCGGGCCACCGCCACCGGGTCGCCGCCGCCGAGCGCGATGTGGCAGGAGTCGGGGCACAGCCACACGTACTGCGGATCGGTCAGGGCCATGAAGAGGTCGATGTCCCGCTCGTACCAGAGCGTGCTGTTGGACTCGGTGTGGAACGCCAGCTTCACGCCGTACCGCGAGACCGCCTCGCCCACGGCGTGCGCGATGTCGGCCATCCGGGTCATGTAGGCGGCGTCGACGAAGAAGGCCGGGCGGGTCCCGAACGTCGTCCTCATCGGCAGCCCGGCGACGAGGAGCCCGGCGCCCGCCTCGGCGAGGAAGGCCGCCCGGCGCTCGGCATCGGCGACGATCGCCGGGAGATTCTCGCCCTGGCGCCAGTCGGGAGCGTCGGCACCGGCGATGAACGCGCTCACCAAGGACAGTCCGCGGGCGGCGAGTTCACGGCGGAACCCCGACGCGCTGCCGAACGCCCGCAGCACCGAGGCGATGTCGGCGGGCGCGAAGGTCAACTCGACGCCGGTGACGCCGGATTCGACCAGCGTCCCCATGATCCGCTCCCAGAAGCGTTCCGGATGGGCGAGGGCCCAGTCGCGTACGGCCTCGGCGGAGTCGAGGGACCAGAAGCGGGGGTGGTAGAAGGTGATGACGTCGGTGGCGAAGCGCGGCGTCACTCGGAGCCTCCACGGGCGTTGTAGACGGTGATCACGCCGGCGTCCACGGCCTGACGGTAGTTGCGGAACACCGCCAGGGCCTCGTCCCGGAGCACGTCCCCCGTGACCTTGATGCCACGCGCCTCGAACTGCTCGGCCCAGTCGTCGCGCAGCGGGCCCTCGTCGAAGGTCGTGAGCTCCTCCAGCTCCGGTCCCTCCCCGGCGACCACGAGGCCGCGCACCCCTGACCACAGGGTCGCGCCGTAACACTGCACGCAGGGACGCCAGTTGACGACCAGCTCGTGCGCGGGCAGTCCCTCGCCACCGAGATCCCAGCCGCCGACCGCCTGTTGGGCGAGGCCGAGCGCGAGGACCTCGGCGTGTGCGCTGGAGATGCCGGAGGCGAGGACGACGTTCACGCCGACCGAGACGATCCGGCCGGTGTCCTGCTCGGCGACGAGCGCCGCGAACGGACCGCCGTTGCCCTCGCGCCAGTTGCGGTCGGCCAGACGGTGCACCAGGTGCATCCGGTCCTCGCGGCCGGGGAGGACGGCGGGCACGTCGGCCAGCTCGTCGTCGATCCACGCCGGCAGCGAGACGCGGTATTCCTTGGCGATGTCGATCATGTTCCAACTTCCTGTCGGCGAGCGGCGGGTGCGGTCTTGCGTGCGGTGACGGCGCGGGCGGCGCGTACGGCGGTGACGGCACCGGTGAGGGTGACATTGGCGGCCATCGCGGTGGGGATCACGCCGTTCCCGGCGAGGTAGAGGTTGTCGTAACCCCATACGCGGCCGTCCGGGTCGCACACGCTGGTGCCGTCGTCGGCCGCACCGGCCCGGACCGTGCCGGTCAGGTGCAGGGAGGACCCAGGTGGCAGCAGCGCGCTCTCGGTCCCGGGGTCGAAGGGGCCGAACTCCCGGGCCAGGGAACGGACTTCGTGCAGTGCGCGGTCGATGAGCGCGCGGTCGGCCGTGGAGTAGTCGAACTCGACGGCGATGCGCGGCAGTCCGGCGAGATCGGTGTCCGTCTCGGAGAACACCAGCCGGTTCTCGGGGCGGGACTCGACGGGCACGTACAGGGAGACGCCCACGGAGTGGGCGAGCGGCCGGCCGGCCTCGTCGACGTACGTCCGGTTCATGATCTGGCCGTGGAAGGGCTGTGCCGTCCCGTTCTGCGGCAGCCACAGCGAGTCGGTGCTGAACTCGCCGACGCGGGGAAGGGGCAGGGCGTCCGGGGCCAGGCCGAAGCGGTCCGTGTCGAGCAGTACACGGGCGGTGATGAACGCGTGCTCGTTGAGGTGGCGGCCGAGCGCCGGGGGCCGGATGCCCGAGGCGAAGAGGAGCTGCGGGGTGCGCAGGGCGTCGGCGCAGACCACGACGGCGTCCGCGAGGATCTCGGACTCGGTGCCGTCGGCCGTGCGACGCAGGCGGGCGCCCGAGATCCGGCCGCCGGTGACGAGAAGCCGGGTGGCGAGCGTGCCGGTCAACAGGGTGAAGGCCGGGTCCCCGCCGGTCGCGATCGCGGGGAAGACGGTGCCGGGGGCCGTGCGCGGCATCGGGCCCGTGGCGGTCGCGGTGACCGCCATGGGCATGGGCTGCGGGCGCCGGTCGGCCGGTCCGATACCGGCGTAGCGCCGGCGCAGGACGTCGAGTACCAGGAGCCCGGCCTCCGTCGGCCCGATCGCTGCCGGGGTGACCCCGAGCAGCCGGTGTGCGGTGTCGAGGTCCGCCGACCAGCCGGCCGGGTCGCCGAAGTCGAACACCTCGTCCCCGGCCGGCCACGGTGTCGCGGCCGTCCAGTGCACTCCCATGCCCCCCGTGTTCCACGCCAGCGCCGCCTGAGGCATCGCCTCGGCGTCCTCGCCGAACGCGAGCGCGTGGTACATGCCCGGCGGCAGCCCGTCGAGCCGGTCCGGGACCTCGCGCACCAAGTCGGCGCCGGTGTACATGCCCTGGATGCCGGTGGCCACCCGCTCGTTGTAGCGGGCCCACAGGGCGGGGTCGTCGAGGTCGTGCAGATGCCGGCCCGGGGTGTCACCGATCGGGGTCCCGCCGTCGACCATGGTGATCTCCAGCGCCGGGTCGCTCTCGCGCAGCCGCCGGGCCACGACGGAGCCCATGATGCCGCTGCCGACGATCAGAACGCCGGTGCGGGGGGTTTCGGTCACAGTGAGACTCCGTAGATCCGTTGCCGTGGGGGGAAGTTGGGGCGCTTCACGCACTCGGGACGAGCGGGCCGAACAGCTCCGTGTCCATCCGGTCGAGGGCCAGCTTCACGGCGCCGACGACTGCGGCGTCGTGGCCCAGGACGGTGGCCCGCAGTTCGACGGCGGGCGTGCGCGCCCTGCGCAGGGCCGCGCGCAGTCGGGGGAGCATGACGTCCGCCGCCGCTTCCAGGCCGCCGCCGAGCACGATCAGCGAGGGCGCGACCGTCCAGGACAGGGTGGTCAGGATCGAGGCCATGTGCTCGACGAACTCGTCGACCTCGGCGGACGCGGCCGCCTCCCCGCTCCGCGCGGCCTCGAAGCGGTCGAGTGCGACGGCCCGGCGGTCCGGGTCCGGCGAGGTGAGCCAGGCGACCGGGCGGTCCTCCACCGAGCCCACCGACATCGACGCCGCCTCGATGATCTCGCCCGCGGCACCGTCGAGGCCGCGGTGCACGGCCCCTCGTATCAGAATCCCGAGGCCGGCACGGTTGCCGAGCACCGTCCAGACGACGTTGTCGTGGTCGCCGGCGACTCCGCGCCAACGCTCCGCCAGCGCACCGAGGTTGGAGTCGTTGTCCGCGAACCACGGCATCGGGATCCGGTGTGCGAGTTCCCTGGGCAGGTCCACGCCCTCCCAGCGGGTGGTGTGCACCAGCCGTCGTACCACTCCGTCGTCGTCGATCGCACCGCCGCTCGCCACCGCGCCCGCCCGCAGCCGCTCCGGTGAGCCCCCCGCGTCCGCGAGGGCCTCCCGGACCAGTTCGGCCACGTCGTCCAGTGAGGAGTGCGGGTCGTGGTAGGAGCGCAGCGGGCGGTGTGCCCGGCCTACGATACGGCCGCGTACGTCGGCGACGACCGCGGACACGTCCGCTGTGGTGATCCGCGCGGCCGCCAACAGGGCGTGTTCGGCCCGGAGTTCATAGCGGCGGGCGGGGCGGCCGGCGCTGCCCTTGGCGGGCACCCGGTCGAGCTCGGCCACCCAGCCGGCCTCCAGCAGCGAGTCCAGTATCAGCTCGATCGTGCGGCGCGACAGGCTCGTCCGCTCGGCGAGCGCGGTCAGCGTGGTCGGCCCGGCCGACACCGCCAACGCCCGCAGGATCACCGAGGTGTTGACCCGCCGTACCGCGCTCTGGTTCATGCCGGACGCCATGACACGGTTGCCGATCACCGCATCCCCGTTCCCGCGACGCCCTGCACGAAGTACCGCTGCAGGAACAGGAAGAGGACCAGCACCGGGAGCATCACGACGATCGCCCCGGCGAGCAGCAGGCCGTAGTCGGTGACGTGGGCCGCCGCCTGGCTGGTCGCGGCGAGGCCGACGGGGAGTGTGTAGCTCTGCATGCTCTGGGCGACCACCAGCGGCCAGATGAAGTTGTTCCACGAGGTCAGGAACGACATGATCGTGATCGTCGCGACCGCGGGACCGGCCAGCGGCAGGAAGATCCGGAAGAAGATCCGGAACTCGCCCGCGCCGTCGATCCGGGCGGCCTCCAGGAGTTCGTCGGGGATCGACAGGGCGTACTGGCGCATGATGAAGACCGACAGCGGCAGCGCCATGGCGGGCAGGGCGATACCGGTGAGGGTGTCCGCGAGACCCAGGTCGACCGTGATCACGAACTGTGGGACGAAGACCGTGGTGAACGGCACCATCAGCGCCGCCATGACCGCCCCGAACGCGAGCCGCTTGCCGGCGAACTCCAGCTTGGCGAGGGCGTATCCGGCCGTCGACGCCGCCACCACGTTGCCGACGACCACCATCGCCGCTACGACGACGCTGTTGACCAGGAACCGGCCGAAACCCTGGGTCCTGAAGAGCCTTATGAAGTTGTCGAAGGTGACGTGGTGCGGCAGCCAGGCGCCGGGGTCGGAGCGGATCTCGTCGAGACTGCGCAGCGAGCCGCCCAGCACCCACACGAACGGCAGCAGAGTGAGCAGCGCGCACGCCAACAGGGCGGCGTACAGCAGGGGTTGGGAGACGGGGCGGCGGCGGACGGCGATCCGTCCGGTGGTCGGTTCGGCTGCCTCGCGCAGCGCGGCGACGGTGGTCATGAGCGGGGCCTCAGCAGTCGGAACTGGACGACACTCACCAGGGCGACGAGGGCGAGCATCACGAAGGACGCGGCCGAGGACACGCCCAACTCGCCGACCCCGAACTGATGGTAGGTGTACAGCGCCACCGACTCGGTGGAGCCGAGCGGGCCGCCGTTGGTGAGCAGATACGGCTCGTCGAACACCTGGAGATAGAAGACGGTCAGCAGTACGGAGACCATCAGGGTGGTGGGCAGGAGAAGGGGCAGGGTGATGTGCCTCAACTGCCGCCATCTGCCCGCCCCGTCGAGGGCCGCGGCCTCGTACACGTCCCGCGGGATCGCCTGCAGCCCGGCGAGGAACAGCACCATCGCGGTGCCGAAGTTGCGCCAGACGCCGAGGGCGATGACCACGGGCATGGCCAGGTGCGGGTCGTCCAGCCAGTTCGGTCCGGCGAGGCCGACGGCGGACAGGACCCGGTTGACGGTGCCGTCGGCGTGGAAGGCGTACTGCCAGATCAGCGCCACCGCCACGACGTTGGTTACGACCGGCGCGAAGAAGACCGTGCGGAAGGCGCCGCGCAGCCGCCGGATGCCGGAGTTCAGCGCGAGCGCCAGCGCGAAGCCGACGCCCATGGTCAGCGGGACGCCGACGGCCACGAACAGCGCGGTGTTCAGGATGTCCCGTACGAACGCGTCGTCCTGGAACAGCCGGACGTAGTTCTCCAGCCCGGTGAAGTCCACCGCGAGCGGATGACGCAGATCCGAGCCCCGCAGGTCGGTGAGGCTGAAGCCGAGCGCCGCGACGGTCGGGACGGCCGTGTAGAGCAGGAACACGACCGTGAACGGCGCGAGGAACAGCCAGCCGACTGCCGTACGGCGGGCCCTCACTTCGCTCCCGTACCGAGGCTCTCGGCGTACGCCTGGACGTTCGCGGCGGCCTTCGCCGCGCTCTCCGTGCCCTTGGCCACGGCCTCCATCTCCTTGCCCAGCCTGGTCGCCACCTGCTGCCAGGTGCTCACCTGCGGGAACGCGCGGGTGTTCTTGAGCTGGGTGAGGAAGGCGTCCAGGAGCGGCTGTCCCTTGATCGCCGGGTCGTCCCAGGCGGAGACCACTGCGGGCAGCGAGCTGTACGCCTTGTACTGCGCGACCTGCGTGCTCGGCGCGGCGAGATGACGGACGAACTTCCACGCGGATTCCGCGTTGCCGCTGTCGGCGAGCACGCCCCAGGTACCGCCCGCCGAGAAGGAGACACTGCCGGAAGAGCCCGCCGGGAGCGGTGCCGTGGCGACGTGCGCCGCCGTCCAGCCGTCCTTCTTGGCGGCGGTGTCGAGCTGCCCGACCACCCACGGCCCGGTGATCATCATGGCCGTCTTCCCGGACACGAAGTACGGCTGCGCGTCGAGGAAGGTCGGCCCGCTGGTGTCGGCGACCTTGGAGGTGAAGAACGACGCGTTGTACTTGAGCGCGTCCGCCATCTGCGGGGTGTCGAGGGTCCACTTCCCGCCATTCAGCAGCGAGCCGCCCGCCTGCCAGGCGTACATCGCCACGTCCTGGCCGTTGAAGATGTCCCAGCCGATGTCCGCACCGAGCCCGTGCCCGGCGCCGGCGCCCTGGAGCGCCTTGAGGAACGGCACCATGCCGTCCCAGGTGGTCGGCGCCTTCACGCCCGCCTTCCTGGCGAGGTCGGCGCGGTAGACCAGCGCGTAGGTGTAGGCGTACCAGGGGACCGTGTAGGCGACGCCCTTGGCCGTACCGGCGTCCCACAGGCTGGTGAAGAAGCCATTCGGGTCGACGAGTCCGTCCGGCACGGCCCGCAGGATCGACGGGTCGAGGAACTGGGCCTGCGACTCCGGGAAGAACTGGGCGACGTCGGGGCCCTTGCCCGCCGCGATCGCCGACTGGAGCTTGGTGTAGTACTCGCCGTTCGGGATCAGCGTGAACTTCATGGTGAGCTTGGGGTTCGCGGCCTTGAACGGCTTGAGGACCTTGTCCAGCACGTCCGCGTCGCCCTGGGCGGCCCACACGTTCAGGGTGCCGGTGGCCGGGGTGTCGTCGACGGGGGTGGCGGAGGCCTTCGCGGCGGAGGCCGTGCTGTCGCGGCCGCAGCCGGTCAGGGCGAGGGCGCCGCCGAGCGCCAGGCCGGCGGTCAGCTTCAGGGCACCGCGTCTGGAGGGATGGGACACCGGGGGCTCCTGGGGGATTTCGCGGGAAAGCAGCGTTATTCGCTGACTGCGAAGCTACGAACGCCGTGTTGCACCGGCGTGGCCCGTCCGTCACGAATAATTTCGGAACTTGTAGCAAAATCGGCCGGTCACTTTCCGTGGCTTGATCCGTACGGTGTGTTGAAACCGGGGCGGCCGGTGCAGCAGTGTGTGCTGTCATGGACCGTGACTGGAGCCCCACCTTCCGTCCGACCCGCCGCCAACTCCTCGCCGCCGCAAGCGCCGTGCCCCTCGTGGGCGTCGCTCCCGCGGCCCTGGCGAGACCGGACACCGGCGCCACCTCGCTGACCTTCACCCGGGCCACCAACGGCTCGGCCACCCTCGCCCCCGCCGGCGACCGGCTGATCGCCGAGGTCCAGGGCACCCTGTGGTCCCTGCCCCGCACCGGCGGCACCGCCCGCCCCCTCACCCCGCCCGACCTCGAACCGGGCCGCCCCACCCACTCCCCGGACGGCGAGCTCATCGCCTTCTGCGCCTACCGGGACGGCGGCTTCCACCTCTGGACCGTCCGCCCCGACGGCTCCGACCTGCGCCGGCGCACGGACGGCCCCTGGGACGACCGCGGCCCGGCCTGGTCGCCCGACGGCCGGCGGCTCGCCTTCGCCTCCGAACGCGCCGGCGACCCCGTCACCGGCAGTGCCTACCGCATCCACGTCCTCGACCTGGGCACCGGCCGCATCACCCGCGTCACCGGCCTGACCGGCCAGGACGGCCCGCTGCAGGACACCCCGTGGGAGGACTTCGACCCCACCTGGACCCCGGACGGCACCCGCATCCTGTTCGTCCGCGCGAAGACCGTCACCACTTCCCTCGGCGTGACGGTGGAGGCCCGCACGATCGCCGCCGTCCCCGCCGACGGCACCGGCCCGGTCACCGTCCGGCACACTGAGACCGAGGCCGCGCAGGTCATGACCCCAGCCGTCTCGGCCGACGACCGCCTCGCCCACCTCCGCACCACGGCCACCCCGAACGCCTCCAGCACCCTCGTCGTCGACGGCACCCCCGTCCCGGTCACCGGCGACATCGCCCCCGTGCCCCCACGCTGGACGCCACAGGGCGAGCTGCTCCTCACCCTCGACGGCGCCTTCACCCTCGTAAGACCGGACGACCCGCGGCATCCGGAGACCATCCCCTTCGAGGGAGCACTCCCGGTACGGCGGCCGCGGTACCGGACCAAGGAGTACGACCTCGGGGACGCCCGCACCCGCCCGGTGCGCGGCATCCATCTGCCCGCGCTCTCGCCCGACGGCCGGCAGATCGCCTTCGCGGCACTCAACTCGCTGTGGCTGGCTGGTAGTTCAGGTGGACGGGCGCCACGGCGACTGCGCAAGGCGGCGGCCACGCGCTATCTGCTCGGCCCCTCCTGGGCGCCCGACGGGCGGTCGCTCGTGTACGCGGACGACCGCGACGGACTGCTCGGCGTGTACCGGCACGATCTTGCCACCGGCGAGGAGACCGCCCTCGCGACCGGCGGGCGGGTGCATCCGGCGCTGTCGCCCGACGGGCAGCGGCTCGCCTGCATCGACATGACGGGCAGGCTGCTCGTCCGCGACCTCGCGTCCGGCGAGGAGCGGGTACTGGCGGCACCGCTGGGCGCGGGCGGGCTGCCCGGCCGCCCCAGCTGGTCGCCCGACGGCCGCTACCTCGCCCTCTGCGACCGCAACCGGCTCAACTCCCGCTTCCGGGAGGGCTACAACCTCGTCCGGGTCGTCGACACCACGACCGGCACGGCCCGGCTGCACGCGGTGGCGCCGCACACCTCGATCGCCGACCGCTACGACTCCGGGCCCGTCTGGTCGCCCGACGGCCGCTGGATGGCCGTGATCGTCGAGTCCGCGCTGTGTCTGCTGCCCGTCGACCCCGACGGCACCCCGCGCGGCGAACTGCGCACCCTCACCACCGAGTCGGCCGACCACCCCTCCTGGTCCGCCGACTCCAGGACCCTCCTGTACCTGTCCGGCACGCGACTGCGCCTGATCGGCGTCGACGGCGGCCCCGCCCGCACGGTCCGCGTCCCGCTCGACGCGCCCAGGCCCACCCCCGCCGACGTGGTGGTGCACGCCGGACGCCTCTGGGACGGCACCGGTGAGACGACCCGCGACGACGTCGACATCGTCGTAAGTGGTGGACGGATCACGGCGGTTGAGCCGCATCGTCCGGGCCGTGCGGCTGCCGTCCGCCGTATCGACGCCTCTGAGCGGACCGTCATCCCCGGCCTCTGGGACACGCACACCCACCCTTGGCAAAGCACCTACGGCGGACGCCAGACCGTCGGCCAGCTGACCTACGGCATCACCACCGCCGTCTCGCTCGGCGGATTCGCCTACGAACAGGCCCGTATCCGCGAGGCCGTGGCCACCGGCCAGCTCGCCGGCCCCCGGTTGCTGACCACGGGCGAACTCCTCGACGGCGCGCGGGTCGCCTACAGCATGGGCCGCGCCCACCGGACCCGGGAGGGCCTGCGCCGCTCACTGGAGCGCGGGGCCGCGCTGGACTGGGACTTCGTCAAAACCTATGTACGGGCGCCCGGTTGGGTGATGGAGGAGGCGGCCCGCTATGCCCACGACCGGCTCGGCGTTCGCACCGGAGGGCATCTGCTCTCGCCGGGCGTCCAGCTGGGCCAGGACCTGACGACCCATCTGCAGGCCACCCAGCGGGCCGAGTTCGGGCATGCGATCACCGCGACGGGGCGTGCGTATCAGGACGTCGTGGAGATCTACACCGCGCGTGGCGTGCGCTTCTCGATGATCGCCACGCCCTTCACGTCGTCGCCTCTCCTGGGCGCGGACCCGGCCCTCGCCGACGATCCCCGGGTCACCGTCGTCATGCCCCCGTGGGACACGGCGGCGGTCCGGCAGTCGGCCTGGGTCCCGCCCACCGCCGCCCAACTCGCCACCCTCCGCACGGAGACCGACATCTACCGCCGCATCCTGGCCGCCGGTGGCATTGTCGCCCTCGGCACGGACCAGCCGCTCGTCCCGGTCGGCCTCTCCCTCCACCTCGGCCTGCGCGCCCTGCACCGGGGCGGACTGTCCCCGGCCGAGGCGCTGCGCACCGCGACCGTCCTTCCGGCCCGCCTCTTCGGCGTCGACCGGGACCTCGGCACCGTGGAGGCGGGCAGGCTCGCGGACCTGACGGTCGTCGACGGCGACCCCTTCACGGACTTCGCCAGCCTCGTCCGTACCGAATCCGTCCTCAGAGGCGGAGTCCCTTACACCACCGAGGAGTTGGTGGACTCCTTCGAGCCCGCGGCCACGCGCACCACGGCCGCCCACGACGACTGGCTGGAGGTGGGGAGGCTGATGCGCAGGGAAGGGTGCTGCGACGGTCACTGAAGACGGACCCGGGCGCCGGTGAACTCCTCGTCCGGGGCGAGGAGTTGGTCGATCTCGTCGCGCGGCGGCAGGAGCGGGACGTCGTCCCGGGTGCGCAGGGCCGCGGCGGCGGCCTGGTGACCGAGGCGGAGGCGGGAGCGCTCGTCCCGTTCCTCCAGGACACCGGCCAGATAACCGGCCGCGAAGGCGTCGCCCGCGCCGACCGGTTCGACGACGTCGGTGGGCACCGAGGGCACGAAGGTCCGTATCCCCTCGGCGTACGAAGTCGCCCCGTGCTCGGCGTCCTTGACCACGACCAGGGGCGCCGGGCCGAGCAGGCCCGCGATGTCGTCGGGGCGGGCCGTACCCCACAGGGCCTCGGCCTCGTCCCGGCCGACGAAGACGATGTCGGCGGCGCGGGCGAGCGCGAGGAGGGTGCGGGCGGCGTCGCCGTCGCGCCAGAGTGCGGGCCGGTGGTTGACGTCGAAGGAGACGCGGGGGTGGTAGCGGGCGGCGGACTCCCGTCCCTGTCGACGGTCCCGTGCCATCAGGGTCTCCAGGAGGTTGGCGCAGGTGGCGGACAGGGCCGCGGTGATGCCCGACACGTGCACGATGTGGGCGCGGCGGACAGCGGGGTGGGCGGCGAGTTCGGGGCCCATCGCGGTCGCCGCCGAGCCGGCGCGGTAGTAGTGCGTACGGGTGCCGTCCGGGCCCGGGTCCTTGAAGTAGACGCCGGTCGGCCGGACCGGATCGGTGCGTACGGCGCTCACGTCCACGCCGCGCGCGGTGAGTTCGGCCAGGATGCGGCGGCCGAAGGGGTCGTCGCCGACGCGGCTCAGCCAGGCCACGCGATGGCCGAGCGCGGCGAGCCCACAGGCGACGTTGGACTCGGCGCCGCCGATGCCGAGAGCGAGCGCGGGCTGCTCGGCGAGGGGGCGGGCGTCGGGCGGGGCGAGGACGGCCATGGTCTCGCCGAGACACACGACGTCGGCCGCCGTGTCGCCCACGCTCACGGAGTCGGGCGCCGTCTCACCGACCCTCACGACGTCCGCCGGCTGCTCCCGGTGGTCAGAGGGCAAGGTTTCTCCAGAGGGAAGAGAGGTGGGTGGGCGCTAAGCGCTCCGCTGGATGTGCGGCGGTGTGTCGTGGCTCGTCTGTGGCACCGTCGTGGCTGGTCGCGCAGTTCCCCGCGCCCCTGGCGGCGTTGCCGAACCGCAGCCGACTTCCCCAGGACCGCTTAGACCCCGGCCGCGAGGTGCAGCATGACCTTGCTGCTGCCGCTCGTCGGCTCGGCGGCGACCGCGAGGGCCTCCTCGGCCCGCGTCAGCGGGAAGCGGTGCGTGATCAGCGGGGTCAGGTCGAGGCCGCCCTGCAGAGCGCGCAGGGCGTCGTCGATCTCCTCGACGAAACGGTACGAGCCGATCCAGGTGATCTCCCGGGTCACCAGGTCCCCCAGGGCGGCGGGCGCCGGCGTACCGGGCAGGTTGCCGACCTGGACCAGGGTGCCGCCCCGAGCCGTGGCCCGTAGCACCGGACCGAGCGCGGCCGGGGCGCCGGACGCCTCGAAGACGACGTCCACGTCCTCGGGCAGCCCGGCGCCTGCCGACAACTCCCGTGTCTCGTCGGCGCCCATGGCGCGGGCGACGGCGAGGGAGGAGGCCGTCAGGTCGGCGGCTATCACCGCGCCCGCCCCGCGATGCCTGGCCGCGGCGACGACCAGGGAGCCGATCGGCCCGCAGCCGTTGACCAGGACGGTGCGGCCGCGCAGCTCGGGCACCCGGCCGACGGCGTGCAGGGCGACGGCCAACGGCTCGGCGAGCGCGCCCTGTTGGGTGTCCACGCCGTCCGGGAGCGGGCGGATCTGGTCCGCGGGCACCGTCCGGTACTCGCTGAAACCGCCGTCCGTGGGCGGGTCGAAGGCCGCCGAGCCGAAGTAGCGGACGCGGGGGTGGAGGTTGGTGCGGCCCGCGATCCGGTCGGGAAGGGCGCTGTCGCCCACCAGTTGGGCCGGGTGGACGGTGACCGGCTGTCCCTCGGCGAGGCCGGTCACCCCGTCGCCGAGGGCGGCGACGCGGCCCGCGAACTCGTGCCCCAGCACCAGGGGTTGGGTGAGCGCGGCCGTGCCGGAGGCGCCCTTCCTCCAGTACGCGATGTCGGAGCCGCAGATCCCGCCCCACTCCAGGGCCAACAGCACCTCGCCGGGGCCGGGTTCGGGCAGCGGCCGCTCGTCGATGCGCACGTCACCGGCGCCGTGCACGACGACCGCCTTCATGACCCGGGTCAGTGTCCTCATACGGCGTCCTCCAGGCGGACCAGGTCACGGCCGCGGGTCTCGGGCGCGAACAGCGCGCTGACGAAGGTGATGAGCGAGTAGACGACGAGCATCGCGGCGATGGGCCACCAGCTGCCGGTGACGGCCGTGAGGGTCGCCGCGAGGACCGGGCCGATCGCGGTGGCGAGGATGCCGCCGACCTCCTTGGCGAGGGCGAGCTGCGTGAACCGGGTGCGGGCGCCGAAGAGTTCGGCCATCGTGACGCTCTCCAGGGAGAACAGACCGAGGACGCCGACGTTCAGACCGAGGACCATGCCGAGCATCACGCCCGGCGTCGACCCGGAGGTGATCAGGAGCATCACCGGGAAGGCGACGACGACCGTCAGCGCGGTGAGCGCGAGGTAGAGGGCGCGGCGTCCGAAGCGGTCGCCGAGCAGGCCGACCAGGGGCACGGTGACGAAGCCGAGCAGTGAGCCGTAGACGATGGCGTCCGTGGGGACGGACCGGCCGACGGCCAGGTTGGTGGCGATGTAGCCGACCAGGAACGTCTGCACCAGGCCGGAGTTGCCTGCCTGCCCGAAGCGCAGCCCGAGCGCGAGGAAGAAGGCCTTGCCCTTGCGCCGCCGTATGCCCGCCGCCAGCACGCCGCTCTCCTGCTCGCCGGCCCGCGCGATCGCCGACTCCACCTCGTCCTTGGCCAGCGCGACCCCGTCCACCACGTCGGCCCGCTGCTCGAACACCGGGCTCTCCTTGAGCCCGCGGCGCAGCCAGAACGCGAAGAGCATCAGCACGAAGCTCAGCAGGAACGGCAACCGCCAGCCCCAGGACAGGAGTTGGTCCTCGCTAAGCACGGCCAGCAGCACCGCCCACAGCCCGGACGCGGCGAGCGTCCCGGAGTTGGTGCCGAGCGACACCAGCGAGGAGACCAGCCCGCGCCGCTTCACCGGCGCGTACTCGGCCAGCAGCACGGTCGCCCCCGCGATCTCGGCGCCCGCCCCGAAGCCCTGGATCAGCCGCAACGCCACGAGCAGCACGGGCGCGAGGACGCCGATGGCGGCGTAGGTCGGCAGGGCGCCGATGAGGGTGGTGGAGGCGCCCATCAGCAGGATGGTCAGGTACAGCACCTTCTTGCGGCCGATGCGGTCGCCCATCCGCCCGAAGTAGACCGCACCGGCCAGCCGGGCGACGTATCCGACGCCGTACGTGGCCATCGCGGCGATCAGGCCGATGGCGGGGCTGACGTCAGGGAAGAAGATCTTGTTGAAGACGATCGCCGCGGCCAGCGAGTAGAGCTGGAAGTCCATGAACTCCATGGCCGTGCCCAGCCAGCCGGAGACGGCGGCCCGGGCCAGATCGCGCGTGGTGCGTTGCGCGGATGGCGACTGCTGAGCGGCTATGACGCTGTCCTTCATCGTGAACTCCGTTGTCCGGGGAGGGAGAAGCGATTTCGGGGAGACTCAGATTTCGACGCGCCCGGCGCGCAGAGCGGGCAGCCGATCGGTCACGGCGGCGATGAAGGCGTGGTCCTCCGCCAGGTCCTGGGCGCCCACGGCGCCGAGAAGGTCGTGCACGGAGGTGGGGGCGGCGCTCAACACCCAGGCGGCGAAGGCGAGTTCGAGCACGGGGGTACGTGCTCCACGCGCCCGCAGCTCACGCAGTGCGGGCAGCCAGCGCTCCCGTACCTTCAACGGGCCGTCGGTACCGATCTGTTGGAGCCGGTGCCGCATCGCGGGATTGCGGAAACGAACGACGAGATCGTCGGCGTACCCGAGCGGATCCGGCCCCCCAGCGGGCAGAGTCGGCGCGAGCTCCGCGCACAGCGCCCGCACCAGCCGCTCGCCCCAGTCCGACGCCATGGCCTCGGCGACGGTCGTGAGACCCGCGGCCAGGCCCAGGTAGGCGAGGGCCGAGTGGGAGCCGTTCAGCAGCCGCAGCTTGGTGAGTTGATAGGGCGTCACATCGGGGACGAAGAGCGCGCCGTCCCGCTCCCACGGCGGCCGTGCGGCGGCGAAGGAGTCCTCCAGCACCCATTGGCGGTACGGCTCCGCGGTCACCGCCAGCCTGTCACGCACCCCGAGTGCCGCCGCGGCGGCACCGCGGTCGGCCTCGCTCGTGGCTGGCACGATCCGGTCCACGACCGTCGAGGGGAAGGCGACGGCCTCGGCCATGCGGTCCAACAGCCCGGCGTGATCAGGCCAGTTGGACGCTCGTACGAAATCGTGCACGACCCGCACCAACGCGGCCCCGTTGTCCGCCATGTTGTCGCACGACACGACGCTGATCGGCGGCGCCCCCGCCCGCACCCGTGCCGCGAGCCCGGCGGCGAGACGGCCGACCACTGTGGTGAGGGGGCCGTCCGGATCCGCCGCGAGGTCGGCGGCGACCGGCGCGGCGGCGGTGTCCAGCCCACCGGTCAGCGGCGACCGGTGGTACCCCTTCTCGGTCACCGTCAGGGTTACGACCGTCACGTCGGGGTCGGCCAGCAGCGCGTCGATCGCCTTGGCGTCGGGGCCCATGGCCAGCGCGCCGACCACCGAACCGAAGATCCGCGTACGGTTCCCGTCGGGCCGGCGCTCGGTGAGCGAGTACAGGAAGTCCTGCTCCCGCAGAGCCTGCACGGTCCCAGCCGACCGGGGCGCGACCGCGGTGATGCCCCAGTCCTCGCCGGAGCGGGTGGACGCGTGCTCGGTGTATACGGCCTGGTGCGCCCGGTGGAAGGCGCCGAGGCCGAAGTGGACGACACGGGTGCGCAGTTGGGCCGGATCGACCTCGGGGCGCAGTTCGGGCGAGAGCCGGGAGAGCGCCGTACGGTTCAGGCTGCCGCTCACCAGTCGTGTACCGAGCCGTCGAGGCGGCGGGCGACCGGGAGATAGCGCCGCTGGTAGGGGAAGCGCTCGGCGGCCTTGTCGTCGTACTCGACGCCGAGGCCCGGGTCCTCGGAGGGGTGGAGCATGCCGTCGGCGAAGGTGACACCCGTGCGGAACACCTCGGCCGTCTCGGCGGGGTGGCCCATGTGCTCCTGGATGCCGAAGTTCGGTACGGCGATGTCCAGATGGACCGCGGCGGCCATGCTGACGGGGGAGAGGTCGGTCGCTCCGTGCGAACCGGTGCGCACCTGGTGGAGCGCGGCGAGGTCGAAGATGCGCCGCAGGTGTGTGATGCCGCCGGCGTGCACGACGGTCGTCCGGACGTAGTCGATGAGCTGCTGGGTGATCAGGTGCTGGACGTCCCAGATCGAGTTCATCACCTCGCCGACCGCGATCGGCGTGGTCGTGTGCTCGCGGATGAGCCGGAACGCCTCCTGGTTCTCGGCCGGCGTCGGGTCCTCCATCCAGAACAGCCGGCAGCCCTCGACGCTCTTGCCGAACCGGGCCGCCTCGATCGGGGTGAGCCGGTGGTGCACGTCGTGCAGGAGGTGGAAGCCGAAGCCGAACCGCTCGCGCACCGCCTCCAGATAGCCGGGCGCGAAACCGAGGTACGCCTCGGTGTCCCACGGCTGCTCGTCGGGCAGATCGGTCGCGGCGGGCTCGTACACCGCCCCCTTCCGCACTCCGTACGTACCGCCGACCCCGGGCACGGCGGCCTGGGCGCGTACGGCCTTGTAGCCGAGCTCCAGATAGCGCTCGACGTCGTCCAGCAGGGACGGTACGTCGGTGCCGCTGGCGTGCGAGTAGACGAGGACGCCGTCACGGGAGCGGCCGCCGAGGAGCTGGTAGACGGGGAGGCCCGCCACCTTGCCCTTGATGTCCCACAGCGCGGTGTCGACGGCGGCGATCGCGGTCATCGTCACCGGGCCGCGGCGCCAGTAGGCACCCTTGTAGAGGAACTGCCACATGTCCTCGATGCGCGCGGGGTCCCTGCCGATCAGCAGCGGCACCACGTGGTCGCGCAGATAGCTCGCCACGGCCAGCTCACGGCCGTTGAGCGTGGCGTCGCCGAGGCCGGTGACGCCGTCCGTGGTGGTGATGCGCAGAGTGACGAACGTGCGCCCCGGGGAGGCGACGAACACGTCCACGCGCTCGATCTTGCTCACAGGCACTCCTTGGTCGCGAAGTACTTGTATACAAGCAGTTGTCGTGGAGCGGGGCAATACTTGTGCCGTGCTTCTACGTACGATGTGCGCATGGCTCAAACGAACGGGCGGACGAGCCGGCGCGACATCTACCTGAAGCTGCGCCAGCTGGTCCTCACCCTTGAACTCGCCCCGGGCGCCGCCCTGTCGGAGAACGAGCTCGCCGCGTCCCTGGGCGTCAGCCGCACCCCGGTGCGGGAGAGCCTGATCATGCTGGCCCAGGAGGGGCTGGTGCAGGTCTTCCCGAAGATCGGCTCCTTCGTCTCGCGGGTGGACCCGGCGCAGGTGGCGGACGCGCAGTTCCTGCGGGAGGCGGTGGAGCTGGCCTCCCTGGAGGACCTGCCTGAGGAACTCGACGCCGAGGTGGTCGAGGAACTGCGGGACAACCTGCGGCGCCAGCGCAGTGCCGACCTCGGCCTGGAGGAGTTCTTCGCCCTGGACGAGGCCTTCCACCAGGGGCTGATGCGGCTCAGCGGCCACGGCAACGTGTGGACGACCGTCGCCGCGGCCAAGGGTCACCTCGACCGGGCCCGCCGCCTCGGCCTGCACGAGAACGAGTCGCCGGCCGTCTTCGCCGACCAGCACCACGAGATCTTCGCGGCGGTGGTCGGCGGCGACGTGCCGCTGGCCCGCACGGCCATGCGGTCGCATCTACGGGCCGTCTTCAACGACATCGAGCGCATCCGGGCCCACTCGCCCGAACTGTTCGCGACGGGCGCGGCGACGGTGCCGGTGCGGCGGAACGTCGTGGTGTGGGAGTGACGTGGCTGCCACGACCGTTGCCTAGCCGATCTCCACCACGTGGGCCCAGTCCGGCGGTGCGTCCGGTACGTAGTCCGGGTCCTCCTCGTCCCATGAGTCGTCCGGCCGCGGGAACAGACCCACCACCGTCCGGCACGCCGGCCGGTTGTCCGGCCAGGGGGTCTGTCCGTCTGTGAGGACCACGACGACGTCGGGTCGCGGCCGTGCCCGCAGCGCCGTGGCGAAGCCGGTGCGCAGATCCGTACCGCCGCCGCCCATGAGCGGGATGCCCTCACCACGGCACAGGGAGTGCACCATCCCGGCCGCCGCGTCGCACGGCACCACGCTCACCAGGTCGCGGCGGCCGCCCACGGCCCGCGAGATGGCCGCCACCTCCAGCAGCGCGCTGCCCAGCTCGGAGTCGCTGACCGAAGCGGACGTGTCGATGACCACCGACACCCGGGGCGGCCTGCGCCGCAGACTCGGCAGTACCACCCCGGGGAACCCGGCCGAGCGCCGCGACGGACGCCCGTACGAATAGTCCTCGCCGACGCCGGGAGCGGAGGCGGCCGAGCGGACGGCCGCGCCCAGCAACTCCCGCCACGGCTGCGGCGGATGGAACGCCTCCTCGGCCCACCGCCGCCACCCCTCCGGCGAAGTCCCCGGACGGCCCTTGATGCCCTGCGCCACCCGGAAGCGCACCGCGTCCCGCTCCTGCTCGCTGAGCCCGTGCGCGCCGCCCGGCCCCAGCTCCCACCCCCGCTCCAGCCCGTCCGCGCCGCTGCCGCAGTCCAGCCAGGCCAGGTCCTGCGACCAGGGCCCGAGCCGGAACTGGCGCAGATAGTCCTCCATGAGCTGCCCCTCGTCCAGCCGCAGATCGCCGGGCCGGACGGCACCTTCGGGCCGGGCCAGCCCGTCGCCGTACACATCGTCGTTGATCTCGAAGTCCGCCGCGATGTTCATCCGCAGCCGCTCGCCCGGCCCGGTCAGCCCGCGCTCCCGCGCGACCCGCTCACTGCGCCCGTGGTGGTCGCGCAGCAGATGCGACACCTCGTGCACCCACACGCCGGCCAGCTCCTCGACCGGCGTGCGGTCCACGAACCCCGGCGAGACATAGCAACGCCAGTACCGGTCCACGGCCATCGTCGGCACCTGCCGCGACTCGACGGTGTGCAGGGCGAACAGGGCCGTGGCCAGGTAGGGCCGGGCGCGGGCCGCCTGCAACCGGGCGGCGAAGAGCTTGTCGAGGTCCAGGCCGCCTCGGCCGTGTGCCGTCATCGGCCCGCCTTGCCGGTCGCCGCCCCGGCCGTCCCCCGTCATCGGCCCGCCTTCGCGGTCGCCGCCGCGGTCCGGGCCGCCGCGTGGTCCGCGCGCCGGGACAGCGACACCACCCCGGCGAGCTGCTCGATCGACGCCGGAACGTCCCAGTCCTGCTGCCGCAGCGAGGCGAGCGTCGTCGCCGGTACGACCACCAGGTCCGGCGCCCCGGTCTCCACGGCCCGCACCAGCAGCGCCCAGGCCGCGTCCCAGCGGGCCCGGTCCGGACGCGCCCGGACCGCAGCGACCACCCCGTCCAGTACGGCCTGGCGCAGATCGCCCCGCTCGGGCAGTTCGGCCCCCGCCGGATCGGCGAGCAGCAGCTCGGGGTCCGGCAGGTCCATCCGGTCCACGCTCGCCAGCAGCTCAAGTCCCGGACCGTCGCCCACCGTCCCCCTGACCAGGAGGGACAGCACGTCCCGGGCCGAACCGGCCGCGGTCGCGAACGCGATCAGCCGCAAGGTCATCTCCCAGCTGCGCGGCGACGGCCAGGGCCCGCCCCGGCGCGCCTCGCTGTTCGGTAGCCGGTGCACGAGCCCGGGACGCCCGGTCAGCAGCCCGCACACCGCACGCCGCGCGAACTCCACCGCCTCCGGCAGCTTCCCGGGATCGAGACGGGGCAGGGTCGCCCGGGGCCAGGTCCCGCCGAGTCCGCGTACGACGACCTCGTGGTCGTGGGTCCACTGCAGATGGACGAACCGGTTGGCGAGCGGCGGACTCAGCTCCCACCCGTCGGCCGCCGAGGAACGCGGGTTGGCGGCCGCCACGATCCGCACACCGGGCGGCAGTTGGAGCGCACCGATCCGCCGCTCCAGCACCAGCCGGAGCAACGCGGCCTGCACGGCCGGCGGCGCGGTGGACAGCTCGTCGAGGAACAGCAGCCCCCGCCCGGCCCGCACCAGCCGCACCGCCCAGTCCGGCGGCGCCATGGGCACACCGTGCTCCGCCGGGTCGTCCCCGACCACGGGCAGCCCGGAGAAGTCCGACGGCTCGTGCACGCTGGCGATCACCGTGGTCAAGGGCAGCTCCAGCGCCGCCGCGAGTTGCGTCAGCGCCGCGGTCTTCCCGATCCCCGGCTCACCCCACAGCAGCACGGGCAGATCCGCGGCCACGGCCAGCGTCAGGGCCTCCAGCTGGGTGTCGGGGCGCGGTTCGGTGGTGGTGTCGCTCAGCAGGGTCAACAGGTGGTCGGCGATGTCGAGTTGTGAGGCGGGCGTGAGGTCGTCGGGGATGACGGTCGTGACGAACGGAGTGCACGTGGGCATAAGTGATCACCTTTGGGTGTGGAGAGTCGGACGAATGAGTGCCTGGACAGCCGACGAGTGGCTCGGGTCAGCGACCGGTGGTGTGCCGCGGGTGTGAGCGATGGCCGACGGGGCGAGGCTGGCCCGGGCGAATGCGATCCGGTCCGGGGCCGACCAGGCCGGCCTTGAACAGCCCGTACGCGATCCGCCGTTCGGCAGCCGCCTCCAGCTCGTCGCGCAACGGGCCATCCCGGAGCACGGCTTCGGGACCGAGCAGCCCCTCGACGACGGCCAACGCGCCCTCGGTGTCACCGTGATCGAGGCGTTCACGGACACCGGTCAGGCAGTCGGGCCGGCGGTGTGCCTGGTCGATGGCCTGAAGGCAGGGGAGGGGAGTGCCGCTCAGTGAGGCCAGCAACTCCTCGCGACGGACCTCGACCGGGTCATGGTCCAACGCCGCCAACACCCCGTCGACCAGACCGATCCGATGCCTGGCGCCCCGGCACTCCACGAGATGGGGCTGCCCCGCCGGCTCCGGACTCCGGGCGGGCCCGGTCGGCGAACACCCCGGCACGAGGGCCGTGGCGACCAACGGATGCAGCCGATCGGCCTCGATCAGACCGTGGCGGAGCAGTTCGAGGTCGGGCAGGACCCAGGTCGAGGCGTCGGGGAGGACGGGCATGCCGTGGGCGCGGTCGTCGGGGGATGCCGCTGCGATCCGCAGACCGCAGGCCCGCAGACCGCAGGCCCGGAGATCGTAGGCCCGGAGACCGTCCCCGTCCGTATCCACGTCGAGTACGAGTCGAGTCCGGCCGCCGGCGCGCACCAAGACCCTCCCCGCAGCTCTCCCTTCGGCGCGGAGCAGAATCCCCGCCTCGGCCGCCCACCGGTCCACGGCCCACTGCCGGTCCTGTGGCACGTCCAGGTCAACTGGAAGGCCGGCCAAGCCGGTTGGCCGGTCGACCCCGGCCCGCACCCGCAGCTCGTCCGCCCTGCGCGCATCCCACAGATGGCGATGCAGATCGAGGCGGAACCGAGCGTTGGGATGAGGATGCGGATGCCGGCACGCGCCGCGCTCCGACAGCGACCCGTCCCACACCCCGAGGCTCATCCGCTGACCGGCATCGGCCCAGGCGGGCGGAGTCCGGACCACGAGATGCACCGGGTTCGGGTCGCCCGAGCCGGGGCGGTCAGGGCCCGGACGGTCGGGTCTCGTCCGGTCGGGTCTCGTCCGGTCGTACCGGGCCAGCGCAACGGTCACCCCCGGCCGCAGCAATCCGTCGGGAGCGACCCGGGGCATGTGCCAGCGCAGCAGATCGGGCGCCAAGTGACGCAGATCGTCCCGGAGTCGGGCCGCGAGGTCCCGGCCATGGGCACGAGCCACGGAACGCAGATCGAGATCGACGTCGACCCGCGCGGCGGCACACGCCCCCGCCCAGTCCCCGGCAAGCCGCCGCGCCGTCGCGGTCTCGATCATGGAGGGCGGCACGGCGAACTCGCGCACGCGCAGCCACTGGGAGAGTCGGGAGGTGTCCCCGTTCGCGGTCTCGGTGAGCATCAGCACTCACCTTGCGCGGACGGGACCCCCAATCTGACATGAGAGTGAGTGGTCATCGCGGGGAGCGTAACGTCCTCCCGGGTCGAGGCGCGAGGCATTTTCACGGGGCGCGTGGGCCGTGGGGGCCGCCGCGTGGGTCAGAGGAAGTCGTTGCGCTGACCGACGGTCGTGGGCCGGGTTCCCTGCCACTCCCGCGGGCTCAGCAGCCGGGTCCGCTCCGCCGTCCGGCGCAACGCCTCGATCGCACCCCGGTCCAACGCCGCGCCGCTGTAGCCGACGTACGCGATGACTCCCGGCTTGGGCTCCCACGCCAGGATCGCGTTGCCGACGATCGCGTCCGTCACGACAGCAGGTCTGCCGTGCACGGTGCCGGCCGCCCGGGCACCCAGCGCGTACAGCCGGTCCTCGATGCCACCGCAGCGGACTACGCCCGTGAAGATCAGCCCGTTGCCCAACTCCCTTGCCTCACCCACCTCTTCCGACCCGTACCGGGCCTCGCGCACGACGTGTGGGCGGGCGGGGCCCGTCGACACCACCGAGAACCCGGCAGGTGCCTTCACTTCGGGGCGACCCGCCACGACCGACGTCCCGTCGGCTATCTTCGCCAGCTGCGCCCACGGCAGATCACCGCGGACCCGGGCGTAGGAGTCGGCCAGCGGCCATATGACCTCGCCGTCTCGGCGCGACCCCGCAGCCTCGTCGAAACGTATCGGGCTGCCGGCGGGCGGCTTCTCCACCGGGTACGTCACCACCGCCCCGTCGTGCCCCAGCGAGCCGGTGTCCGACCGCCGCACCGTCACCGTCCAAGGACCGGCGGTCGCCGTCCGGTCGTGCCGGTTCAGCGTGCTGCGTCCGGCCGCGGCGCCCTTCCCGGTGATCACCAGTCCGGGTGTCTGGTCCCGCGCCACGGAGAGCCCCGAGTCCGTCAGTTGAGAGCCATCCGTCGGAGTGGCCGACGCCTGCGGCGAACTCCGAGGCGCCGCCGACTGCCCGGCGCCCCCGCCGGTCACCATCACGAGACCCGCCACAATCGCCACGACCGCCGCGACGGCCACCACTGCCACCGCGGTCACGACCAGCCACCGCGGCGGTTTCCAAGGCGGCCGGTCGGGTCCGCCACCGCTGAGCACCTCGGTCATCGGGCCGGCCCTCCCCGCTCCCGATCGGGCCGCGCTGCGTCACATCGCTTCATGTCATGTGTACACCGCTCGCCGCCGATCGGTTCCCAGCCGCCAGCCGCCAGCCGCCAGCCGCCAGCCGCCAGCCGCAGGCCACCGGCCGTCACCCGCCAGCCACCGGCGTTCAGCCGTCAGCCATCCGCGCCCTGCGAGGACAACGCCCACTTCTCCTCGATCCGGCCGTACCGCCAGATCAGCAGAGCCGCCGCCCACGTCACGACGAACAGCAGGACCACGGCGTACCCGACGCTGTTGAGGTCGATCCCGCCGACCCACTGCCAGAACGCCCCGTGCAGCGAGAGCTTCTCCGCGGCGATCGACAGCAGCTCGACCGTGCCGATGATCAGGGCCGCGGCCACGGACAGACCGGTGATGGTGATGTTGTAGAAGACCTTGCGGACGGGATTGGAGAAGGCCCACGAGTACGCGAAGTTCATGAACGAGCCGTCGATCGTGTCGAGCAGGCTCATGCCCGCCGCGAACAGCACCGGCAGGCACAGGATCGCGTACCAGGGGATGCCGGCCCCGGCGGCCCCGGCCGCGAGGAACAGCAGCGAGACCTCGGTGGCCGTGTCGAAGCCGAGGCCGAACAGGAACCCCAGCGGGTACATGTGCCAGGGCTTGCCCACGGCCCGCGTCGCCCGGCCCAGGACCCGCGTCATCACACCGCCCGTCGCGCCAAGCTGCGCCTCCAGGTCCGCCTCGCTGTGGCCGTCCGAGCGCATCCGGCGGAACACCTTGAGGATGCCGACCAGGGCGACCAGGTTGAACGCGGCGATGACGTACAGGAAGACACCCGACACGGACGTACCGATGAAGCCGAGCGTCGCGTGCAGCGAGGAGCCGTCGTCCTGCACGGGACCGGCGAGCGAGCGCACGCCGAGGGCGAAGAGCAGGGCCAGCAGGAACACCACGGAGGAGTGTCCGAGGGAGAAGAAGAAGCCGACGGAGAGCGGGCGCTGGCCGTCCGAGATCAGTTTGCGGGTCGTGTTGTCGATCGCCGCGATGTGATCCGCGTCGAAGGCGTGCCGCATGCCGAGCACGTACGCCGTGACACCCAGCCCGATACCGAAGGCACCCTGTCCGCCGCCCAGCTCGAAGTGCTTGGGCACGACGATCAGGATCAGCGTCCCCCAGCCGATGACGTGCAGCGCGAGGATCGCGGCGGCCAGTCCGCCTGCCCTGGCCCATTCACGCGGGGTGAGAGCTCCGCGTATACGCCGGACGAGGCCCGGCTGGGACTGGGTGGCAAGGGTCATGATCTGTCCTCGGTTCCTGGTGGTGCTCGACGCCATGGTCCATCCTTCATGGCATTCGGTGCCCAGGTGCAAAAGGATTGCAATAACTTCCACGAGGCGGGTGGGACAGGCCACAGCCCGCCCCACCCGAGGAAACCCGAGGAAACCCAAGGAGCCCAAGGAGCCCAAGGAGCCCAAGGAGCCCAAGGAGCCGGTCAGGAAGCCGTCAGCCCATTCGTGCAGGCCGCCCCCGGCTCGGGCGTCTGCGCGCCCTGCACGTACTTCGTGAAGAACTGCTCGACCCGCGGATCCGAGGCCTTCTCGACGCCGAGCTGATGCCCCCACGCCGACAGCATGATCGTCCCGGCCTGCCCCTCCACCGGACTCATCAGCGTGTACGGCGTCCTCGAGACCTTGTCGCTCAACGTCTTCACGTCGGCGTCCGCGGCCTTGTCGTTGTACGTCACCCAGACCGCCCCGTGCTCCAGCGAGTGCACGGCGTTCTCGTCGGCGACCGGCTTGGTGTAGACGGTGCCGTCGCAGGTCATCCAGGCCTGGTTGTGATCGCCGCCGACCGGCGGGTTCATCGGGTAGTCGACGGTGCCGGTCACATGGTTGCGGCCGAGCTTCTTGGCGTTCCAGGTCTTCTCGCCCTGGACGGGCTTCTTCGCCTCGGCCGCCGTCCGTTCCTCCTTCTCGTCGGCGTCGTTGATGGCGTACGCGCCCCAGCCGGCGAGCCCGGCGACTATGACCACGCTGATCGTGACGGTGATGATGCGGTTGCGCCGCTCACGGACCTGCTCGGCCCGGCGCATGGCTTCTATCCGGGCCCTGCGGTCGGCGGCGGCCGCCTTCTTGCCGGTCTTGCTCATGGGTGTTCGTCCCTCGATGGGTGCGGAGGCGGATGGACGCATGGCGGCGGGGGGGGGGGGCGGCGGGCGCCGCACGCCGCGCCCCCCCCCCCGGCGCCCCGCC